>NZ_JBWKTH010000010.1:128645-189710 GCF_059420225.1 Pseudomonas sp. GW821-FHT04D07 | reverse complement strand
CTCGCTGTCGTTGGCTTCATTAGAATGCCACCGTGGCGCTACAGACGCCTCGGCTTGGGCGAGTCCATCCAATTACATGTACATGATTGAGGAGCCATCGTTTGCCGTTCTCACGCGGCAAAGGGTGGCAGCTGTACGCAGGGTGAGAATACCGGACAGTAGGCAACCGGCCAGACCGAAGTCTGCCTACGCACAGCCACCATGGAACGGTCACGGACGAAATGACATCCATAACGAGGCTGGCACTGATGCGCTTACTGAACACGGGTTCTCACGCCCGACCGCTGATTTTGCAGCGATGGACGAAGACTAGAGACCGGTTTCGGCAAGCGCAAGGCGAAAGAATTTTCTAGGAAACTTCAGTCGATGGAAAGCGAATTGTCTGATAACCGCTTTCAGGAAAAAAGATAATCGGCTGAAAAACGCACAAACAAAAACGCCACTCTATTGAGTGGCGTTTTTGTGTATTTGGAGCGGGAAACGAGACTCGCATCTGGCGTCCGACCCATTGAAATCTAAAGGCTTTTTAATATTCCCTCAGCAGGAATGGACTCATTTTTGGACTTGTTCGGAGGGCATGTCAAGAACGAGAAGAACATAAGTCCAAGTCGCGCTACCGAGTGCTTTCTACAGCCACGTGGAGAAGCAGCTATCAGGCCGCGGGTATCATTTTCCGCAGGATTGCCGCGATGGCCGGAGGTGCGTCGATCAGATGTGTTCTCTCATTTATCGTGGCGATTCAGAAACGACAGCGCCCGGTCGAACACCACTCCAAATATCGAACGCCGCAAAAGCGGCCTCGCCGTCGATGGACTCTTGATGACCATGGTATCGGAGCTCCCCGCACCTAACTGACAGTCAATAACTGAAATCATGCCCCAACTCTTTCTGCATCCATTCCAGGAATCGTCTGACCCGAGGAAAGTTTGAGTGGGCCCTTGGGAAAACCAAATGGTGTGCAGTAATCGAAGCGCTCAGCTCCGGTGCTACCTCTACCAAAGCACCGCGCGCGAGATAATCCTGCGCCAGCAATGTGCTTTCCAAAGCAAAGCCAAGCCCGTGGCTGGCGGCCTCCAATGTCATGTAAGACCGGTCGAAGCTCAGCGAATAGGGTTTTTCTGGACGTGACAAGCCATGTTGTGCAAACAGCTGTGGCCACTTGATCAGCGTGGCCTCCGAAAGGATCAGATTGCTGTCCAGCAGATCCGCGACCATTCGGATCGGGTGCTTTTCCAACAGTTTCGGGGACGCCATCACCGCAATTTTTTCATCACGTATCGTTCGCACTTCGAAGCTCGGCCAATTGGGCATCCCATGGCGGATGTCGACATCGATCTTGTCTCGACTGAAGTGCAGTGATTCGTAGGAACACGAGAGGTTGAGCTGAATATCGGGATGGCTCTGGCGAAACTGCTCCAGACGCGGCATCAGCCATAACAGGCCAAAACTGGGCGACGAGTGCAATCGCAGACAATCAAGGCTGACATCACTGGCGGCGCGCTCGGTCGCCACGGCGAGACTGTGCAGGATGCCAGAAACCTCAGTGAGGTATTGCTCGCCGATCGGGGTCAGCGTCACGCCTCTGGCCGTTCTGAAAAATAATTGTCGACCGATCATCGCCTCCAGTTTGGCCAACTGGTGGCTGACCGCCGAGGGTGTCAGGTCGAGCAACTCAGCCGCGCGCGCTACATTGCCGAAGCGGGCGGTCTGTTCAAAGGCCTGAATGGCTTTCAGGGGTGGCAGTATCGCAGGTGCATCGCCGGGTGAACGCATGATTATTGTTATTCCGCTGCAAGTGGCATAGGCCGGGCGTTCACCTATTCAACCATCCGATCATTTCATTGGCGAGTGCTGAATTTTTTTCAGCATCCAGTGAAGTTCACGTTATTGCTCAAGGCGGGCCTGGGGAACAAGCTGAGTCATCGATTCGATTCGGATCGACCCAATAACAACAATCAGAGGTACCCTCCCATGCTTCTTCAAGGCAAGGTCGCGATCATCACCGGTGCAGCTTCAGCACGTGGCATTGGCCGGGCAACAGCGATCACTTTCGCGCAACAAGGCGCCCACGTCGTGATACTGGATCTGGATGAATCCGCCGCACGTGATGCCGCAGCTTCCCTGGGCGAAGGCCATCTCGGGCTCACAGCCAACGTCGCTGACGAATCGCAAGTTCAACAGGCAGTCGCCAAAATCATCGAGCATTTCGGCCGCATCGATATTCTCGTCAACAACGCCGGCATCACCCAACCACTCAAGACCCTGGACATCCGCCCTGCCGATTACGACAAGGTGCTGGACGTCAGCCTGCGCGGCACCCTGCTCATGTCACAGGCAGTGATTCCAACCATGCGTCAACAGTCCTCCGGCAGCATCGTGTGCATGTCGTCCGTTTCCGCTCAACGGGGCGGTGGCATTTTCGGTGGCCCTCATTACAGTGCCGCCAAAGCGGGCGTGCTGGGTCTGGCCAAAGCCATGGCGCGCGAACTCGGGCCGGACAAGGTACGGGTCAACTCAATCGCCCCCGGTTTAATTCACACCGATATCACCGGTGGCTTGATGCAGGACGAACGCCGGCACGCGATCATCGACGGCATCCCGCTGGGACGTCTGGGTGAAGCCCAGGACGTGGCCAATGCCGCCTTGTTCCTGGCCAGTGACCTGTCTTCCTACCTGACCGGCATCACTCTGGATGTGAACGGCGGAATGCTGATTCACTGAGCACACCTGGCGGGCCTCGCGGCCCGTGCGGTTCTGGATCGACGATGCAGCCGGGCCTGATGGCCTGGCGGTCAATAAAAACAAGAGATCAGACCATCATGACAACCCTGTCGCTCGAAGCGGTTTCGACCGTGCGCTCCAACGCCTATCGTAAAACCGCATGGCGCCTGATGCCTTTTCTGATGCTGTGCTACCTGTGCGCTTACCTTGATCGGGTCAACGTCGGCTTTGCGAAGTTGCAGATGATGAACGATCTGTCGCTCAGCGAAACGGTCTACGGACTGGGCGCGGGCATGTTCTTCATTGGGTATTTCCTGTGCGAAGTGCCGAGCAACATCATTCTGCATCGGGTGGGTGCGCGCATCTGGATTGCGCGGATCATGATTACCTGGGGCATCGTGTCTGCCCTGTTCGCCTTCGTCGAAACCGCCTGGCAATTCTATGCACTGCGCTTTCTGCTCGGCATTGCCGAAGCTGGTCTGGCGCCTGGACTGTTGCTGTATTTGACCTACTGGTTTCCGTCCTACCGTCGCGCCCGTATGACCGTGCTGTGGTTTATCGCCATTCCGCTCTCCGGGATGGTGGGCGGGCCCCTCTCCGGCTGGATCATGAACCATTTCGCCGGTATGCATGGCTGGGCTGGATGGCAGTGGATGTTTGCCCTGGAAGCCGTTCCCACTGTCGTGGTCGGATTGCTGGTGCTGAGCTACCTCAAAGACGGCGTGCATCAAGCCACCTGGCTCGACGACGAAGAGAAAGCACTCATCAGCCGGGAGCTGGCCGAGGATGAGGGCAAGAAGGTTACCCACGCCTCCCCTGGTGCATTCATCCGTGATCGGCGTCTCTGGTTGCTCGCCGCCATCTACTTCTGCGTGGTGATGGGGCAATACGCAATCACCTTCTGGCTGCCGACCCTGGTGCGTAACGCAGGGGTTTCCGATCCGCTGAAAATCGGCCTGCTGACCAGCCTGCCCTACCTCTGCGCGATTGTGGCCATGCTGTATGCCGGACGCAGTGGTGACAAACATCGCGAGCGCCGTTGGCATCTCATTGTACCGATGATCGCAGGTGCTATCGGGCTGAGCCTGGCGGCTCTAATGGGGGGAAATGTGACGCTCTCCATTCTCAGCCTTTGCCTGGCCGCTTCCGGAATTCTGTCCGCCACGTCGCTGTTCTGGATGCTACCCACCACGTTGCTGGGTGGCGTATCCGCTGCCGCGGGCATCGCGGCCGTCAACAGCTTTGCCAACCTCGCAGGCTTCTGCTCGCCTTATCTGATCGGCTGGGTCACCACCGTGACTGGTTCCAGCGCCATTGGCATGTATCTGATCACTGGCGTACTGGTCGGCGGCGCCTTGTTAGTGCTGCGCGTCCCCGCTGCCTTGGTCAACCGTTAAGTTAAAGGAGTTCACGCATGACGACTAACACATCACACCCCGGCTCTACAGACCTCGTGGACCGCGCCCACAACATTCGTCACCACGCGCTGCGAATGGGCCAGGTTCAGGGACAGGGCTATGTCGGCCAGGCACTCGGCGCTGCCGATCTGCTGGCGGTGTCCTATTTCCACGCCCTGCGCTATCGGCCAGAAGACCCGGAATGGGAAGGCAGAGATCGCTTTTATCTGTCCATCGGTCACTACGCGATTGCGCTGTATGCGGCATTGATCGAAGCCGAAATCATTCCGCTGGAAGAACTGGAAACCTACGGATCGGACGACAGCCGCCTACCCATGTCGGGCATGGCCACCTACACCCCGGGAATGGAAATCACCGGAGGCTCACTCGGCCAGGGCTTGGGCATCGCGGTAGGTGCCTGCCTGGGCCTGAAGCGGAAAGGATCGCCCTCCTTCGTCTACAACCTGCTATCGGACGGCGAACTGAATGAAGGTTCGACCTGGGAAGCGGTGATGTCGGCGTCTCACTGGAAGCTCGACAACCTGATCGCGATTGTCGACGTCAACAACCAGCAAGCCGATGGTTACTCAAGTGAAATTCTGTCGTTCGAGCCGATCGTGGATCGCTGGCAGGCATTCGGTTGGTTCACCCAGCGTGTCGATGGCAATGACCTTGATGCATTGGTCAGCGCATTCGACGCCGCCCGCAGCCACCCTGGAACCCAACCACGCGTCATCATCTGCGATACCCGCATGGGCAAGGGCGTGCCGTTTCTGGAAACCCGCGAAAAGACACATTTCATCCGCGTGGAAGAACACGAATGGGATCTGGCGCTGAACAACCTTGAAGAAGGAAAAAACCAATGAGTAACGCAGCCAACACTCCGACCTCGACGGGCGAACCGGCAAAAAAACGCCTCACCACCTCGGCGATGATCGCCTCGATCGCCTCCGAAGGCCAAGCCACCAAGTCGGCACCTTTCGGGCATGCGTTAGCCGCGCTGGCGGATCAGCGTCCGGATATCGTCGGCATGTCCGCCGACTTGTCCAAGTACACCGACCTGCACATCTTCGCCAAGGCACATCCAGATCGCTTCTATCAAATGGGCATGGCTGAGCAACTGCTGATGAGTGCGGCGGCGGGGATGGCTCGGGAGGGCTTCGTTCCCTTCGCCACAACCTACGCGGTTTTCGCCTCCCGTCGCGCCTACGACTTCATCTGCATGGCGATTGCCGAGGAAAACCTCAACGTCAAAATCGTCTGTGGATTGCCTGGCCTCACGACCGGCTATGGCCCAAGCCACCAAGCCACAGACGACTTGGCGATCTTCCGTGCCATGCCCAACCTGATGATCGTCGACCCGTGCGATGCATTGGAAATCGAACAGGCAGTGCCGGCCATTGCCGCGCATCAAGGGCCCGTCTACATGCGTTTGTTACGCGGGAATGTGCCGCTGGTGCTGGATGAATACGGCTACAAATTCGAGATCGGCAAGGCCAAGACCCTTCGCACCGGCAACGATGTTTTGATCATATCCACGGGCTTGATGACGATGCGCGCACTGGAAGCTGCCAAGCAGCTGCAGGCCGACGGAATTGATGTCGCCGTGTTGCACGTGCCGACAATCAAACCACTGGATGAACAGACCATTCTTGCCGAAGCGAGAAAAACCGGTCGATTGGTAGTGACCGCAGAGAACCACTCCATTATCGGTGGGCTAGGTGAAGCCGTTGCCGGGGTATTACTGCGCAATGGGGTGACACCAACCTTCAGGCAAATCGCCTTGCCCGATGCGTTTCTGGATGCGGGTGCATTACCGACGCTGCATGATCGCTACGGCATTTCGACTCAGGCTGTCAGCGCCCAAATCAAAGCCTGGCTTTGACCGCAGACACCGGCAGCACCCACAACATAAGACTCAATCGAACAGTTTGAAAACTTGAATCTGCCCCCAGATAGCGGCCTATGGAGACAGCGGTCGCTATTCATATACGTGCAAGTCCCCTGCCCCGCGAGCATCGACACCGCAGCATCGGTTCCGAGGCCAAGCCTTTAACGGCTGGTAGCGCCCTGCAGAAAAAACTGCATAACCTGCGTCGCCATACCCACCCGGGCAACCCGCCCACGCCGTTCTGCATCGACAAATCCGTAAATGATCGAGGCAAACATCTCCGTCAGCACCTGGGCACTGATGTCGATGCGAAACACCCCTTCGTGCTGACCGCGCAGGAAGAAATTGTCCAGCGCGTCCGAATAAGGCTTCCAGCGACTGCCGCCTGCGCATTCATCCAGCGAATCAGGCCGCCACTGGAAGGCCAGGAAAGTCAGTAGTTCACGATGGGTCAAATGATTTTCGATAAGGCGCTGGAGGGCCTCAAGAGGCGGTGCCTCCTGCAGGTTCGCGTTATCCATGACCTGATTGATCACAATAGAGCCGTAATTGAACAGCATCTCAATGAGATTGTTACGCGTGCCACAGAAGCGATTCAACGTGGCCTTGCTCACGCCTGCGGCTTCGGCGATGTCTTTGAACGTCCCTGCCGGGTGATCGACCATGGCAATCGCCAGGGCCTTCAACAGTTTCTCGTTCGCTGCGGATAAATCCATTAGGTGTTTCTTCGATTATCAGAATGACGTGCGGGCCATTGTCCAGAAATAGCCCAGCTTCTCAAGCACAACGACGAATCCGATCACAAAAGAACCAAATGAGTCAATATTGACTCATTTGACAAAACAAACAATCATTCGCATCTTTAGCAGCTAACGGGCCTGGCCCAGGTGAAAGATGAGTACGTCGCGCAGATGGCAAGTGGTTCCGGTACTCCCTTTATTGGCCGCATTGAGCCTGGCAGGTTGTGAACAGCCGCCGCAGGGTTGGGGCGGACCCGGGGGGCCGCGTGAAGTCGAAGCCATGACAGTTAGCAGCGAACCACTGACCCTGATCGCACAATTGCCGGGACGTGTAGAGCCGGTGCGCGTTGCTGAAGTGCGCGCACGGGTAGCGGGCATCGTGCTGGCTCGGCATTTCGAGGAGGGCGCGGATGTCAAAGCCGGTGATCTGCTGTTTCAGATCGACCCGGCGCCGTTCAAGGCTGCACTCTCGCGGGCTCAGGGCGAGCTGGCCAAGACCGATGCGGCGCTCTTCCAGGCCCAGGCGACCGTCAAGCGTTACGAACCGCTGGTCAAGATCGAGGCGGTAAGCCAGCAGGACTTCGATACCGCCAAAGCGGCCCTGCAAAGCGCCCTGGCGGCCAAGCGCTCGGCCCAGGCCGATATCGAAACAGCCAGGCTGAATCTGAGCTACTCCACAGTCAAAGCCCCGATCACCGGGCGCATCGGCCGAGCCCTGGTCACCGAGGGTGCATTGGTCGGTCAAGGCGACGCGACCATGATGGCGCGCATCCAGCAGCTGGACCCGATCTATGTCGACTTCACCCAACCCGTGGCCGATGCATTGCGCATGCGCGCCGCCATCGAACAGGGAAGCCTTACCGGTAACGCTGAAACCCCGCTGACCCTGAGTGTCGAAGGCTCAGAGCACCAGAGCCAGGGCGAGCTGCTGTTCTCCGATATCGCCGTGGACCGCACCACCAGCCAGATTTCCCTGCGCGGGCGCTTCGCCAACCCGGGAACGGTGCTGCTGCCGGGCATGTACGTGCGCGTCAGTGCGCCACAAGGCCTGGACAAGGCCGCCATCCTGATACCGCAACGTGCCGTGCAGCGCTCCGCGGATGGTCAGGCACGAGTGCTGGTCATCGGCCAGGACCAGACAGTCGAAGCCAAACCGGTGAACACCGGCGCCATGCAGGGCTCCCGCTGGCAGATCACCAAGGGACTGGCCGTGGGCGACCAGATCATCACCGGTGCAATGAACGGCATCAATCCTGGCGACAAAGTCATTGCCAAATCGCTGACTACCCAGCAGGCCAAGGTCCAGTAAGGGCGTAGCGCTCGAGGAAACGACATGTCTCAGTTTTTTATCCGACGCCCGAATTTTGCCTGGGTCGTCGCGTTGTTCATCATGCTCGCCGGTCTGCTAGTCAATCCTTTGCTTCCGGTAGCCCAGTATCCGGTCGTGGCACCACCACAGATCACCATTACCGCCAACTACCCAGGGGCCTCGGCCAAGGTCTTGGTGGACTCGGTCACCAGCGTCATCGAGGAAGAACTCAATGGCGCCAAGGGCCTGCTCTACTACGAGTCCACCAGCAACTCCAACGGTACCGGCGAGATCGTCGTAACCTTCGAGCCCGGAACCAGCCCACCGCTGGCCCAGGTCGACGTCCAGAACCGGATCAAGAAAGCCGAGGCCCGTCTGCCCAAAGCGGTGCTCGATCTGGGCCTGCAGGTCGAGCAAGCCAGTTCCGGCTTCCTGATGATTTACACCCTGAGTTACAAAGGCGACAGCGCAGGCAAAGACACCGTGGCCCTCGCCGACTACGCCGCGCGCAACGTCAACAATGAAATCAGTCGCGTCAACGGTGTCGGTCGGCTGCAGTTTTTCGCGGCTGAAGCCGCCATGCGGGTCTGGATCGACCCGCAGAAACTGATCGGTTACGGGCTGTCCATCGACGATGTGAATGCGGCGATCCGCACGCAGAACGTCCAGGTGCCGGCCGGCAGTTTCGGCAGCACCCCCGGCTCGTCACAACAGGAGCTGACCGCGACCCTGGCGGTCAAGGGCACCCTGGACAACCCGCAGGAGTTCGGCCGTATCGTCCTGCGAGCCAAACAGGACGGCTCGACTGTGCGCCTGGCCGATGTGGCACGCATCGCCGTGGGCAGTCAAAGCTACAACTTCGAGTCGCGCCTCAACGGCAAGCCTGCCGTTGCCGCCGCGGTGCAACTCGCCCCCGGCGCCAATGCCATTGCAACCGTGGCGGCAGTCAAACAACGCCTGAACGAACTGTCAGTCAACCTGCCCAGCGATGCCGAGTTCTCCGTTCCCTACGACACCTCGCGCTTCGTCGACGTGGCCATCGAAAAAGTGATCTACACCCTGATCGAAGCCATGGTCCTGGTGTTTCTGGTGATGTTCCTGTTTCTGCAGAACATCCGCTACACGTTGATCCCGGGCATCGTGGTGCCGGTCTGTCTGCTGGGCACGCTGACCTTCATGTACTTGCTGGGTTTCTCGGTGAACATGATGACCATGTTCGGCATGGTGCTGGCCATCGGCATCCTGGTGGACGACGCCATAGTGGTCGTAGAGAACGTCGAGCGGATCATGGCCGAGGAAGGACTCAGCCCCGCTGCGGCGACGGTCAAGGCGATGGGCCAGGTGTCGGGCGCAATCATCGGTATCACCCTGGTCCTGTCGGCGGTGTTCATGCCGCTGGCCTTCATGTCCGGCTCGGTGGGCGTGATCTACCAGCAGTTTTCATTGTCGCTGGCGGTGTCCATTCTGTTTTCAGGCTTCCTGGCCCTCACCTTCACCCCTGCGCTGTGCGCCACTTTGCTCAAACCCGTTCCGACTGGTCATCACGAAAAGCGCGGTTTCTTCGGCGCGTTCAACCGTGGCTTCAATCGCCTCGCGCAGCGCTATGAGCGGCTCAACACCACGCTGGTCAAACGCACCGGGCGCTACATGTTGATCTATGCGGGCATCGTCGCCCTGCTGGGCTTTTTCTACCTGCGCCTGCCGGAATCCTTCGTCCCGGTGGAGGATCAGGGCTACCTGATCATTGATGTCCAGCTCCCTCCTGGCGCCACTCGAAACCGCACCGACCTGACGGCCCGAGAACTGGAACGCTACATGATGTCCCGGGACACCACAGCCTCGATGACCATGTTGCTGGGTTTCAGCTTTTCCGGTCAGGGCGAAAACGCCGGCATCGCCTTCCCGACGTTGAAGGATTGGTCGGAACGCGGAAAGGGGCAGTCAGCAGCGGATGAGGCGGCAGCCTTCAACCAACGGTTTGCCAGCCTGAATGACGGCACCGTCATGGCCGTGAGCCCGCCGCCGATCGAGGGTATGGGCACTTCCGGCGGATTCGCCCTGCGCCTGCAGGATCGCGCCGGACTCGGCCGAGAAGCCCTGCTGGCAGCGCGTGACCAGTTGCTGGGCAAGGCCAACGGCAATCCGAAGATTCTCTACACGATTATGGAAGGCCTGGCAGAAGCACCGCAGTTGCGCCTGGATATCGATCGGGAGAAGGCCCGAGCGCTAGGAGTGAGTTTCGATTCGATCAACAACGCTCTGTCAACGGCATTCGGCTCCACGGTGATCAATGACTTCGCCAATGCCGGGCGGCTGCAACGCGTGGTGGTGCAAGCCGAACAGGCCGCCCGCATGACGCCCGAAAGCGTGCTCAAGCTGTATGTCCCCAACGACAGCAACGCCTTGGTGCCGCTGAGCGCGTTTGTTTCTACCCGTTGGGAGGAAGGCGCGGTACAGATCGCACGCTACAACGGCTATCCGGCCATCAAGATCGCCGGGGATGCGGCGCCCGGGGTCAGCACCGGTGAAGCCATGGCCGAGCTGGAGCGTCTGGCCGCCGAACTGCCAGCCGGCATAGGTTACGAATGGACGGGCCTGTCCTATCAGGAGAAGGTCGCCAGCGGCCAGGCCTTGATGGTCTTCGCTCTGGCCTTCCTGGTGGTGTTTCTGTTGCTGGTGGCGCTCTATGAGAGTTGGGCCATCCCGTTGACAGTAATGCTGATCGTGCCTGTCGGCGCCCTGGGCGCCGTGCTGGCCGTGACCGCCGTCGGCATGCCCAATGACGTCTACTTCAAGGTCGGCCTGATCACCATCATCGGCCTGGCGGCGAAAAACGCGATCTTGATTGTCGAGTTTGCCAAAGAACTGTGGGAGCAAGGCATGCCCGTACGCGAGGCGGCGATTCAGGCCGCGCGCCTGCGCTTTCGCCCCATCGTGATGACCTCCATGGCCTTTATCCTCGGTGTCGTGCCGCTGACCCTGGCCACCGGAGCCGGCGCTGCCAGTCAGCGGGCCATCGGCACCGGGGTGATTGGCGGCATGCTCAGCGCCACCTTGCTGGGGGTGATTTTCGTCCCGGTGTTTTTCGTCTGGGTGCTGTCCTGGCTGCAACGCAAACCCCAATCATCAGTCTCTGGCGAAACCCGGACCACGGGGTAACCCCATGCAGTCGAATAACTTCCGCTGGTCCACCGTAGCGACACTGAGCGTCGTACTGGGGGGCTGCTCGCTGGCCCCTAATTACCAACGGCCCGAATCACCGGTTGCGGTGCGATGGAGCGACGCTTCAGCACAAACGCCCGGCACCGCAGCCGTCGATGCCGACGCCCTGAATTGGCAAGCCTTTATCGTCGATCCGCAGCTGCGCCTGCTGGTGGTGGCCGCCCTGAACAACAATCGCAGTCTGCGCCAGGCGTTGCTGGACATCGAAGCGGCGCGGGCCCAGTACCGGATCCAGCGCGCCGACCGAGTACCGTCGCTCAACGCGATCGCCAGCGGCAATCGCCAGCGCCTGCCCGGTGACCTTTCAACCACAGGCAACCCGCAGGTCAACAGCACTTATCAGGTCGGCCTTGGGCTGAGCGAGTTCGAGCTCGATCTGTTCGGTCGAGTGCGCAACCTGTCCGACGCGGCGCTGGAACAGTACCTCGCGACCGCAGAAGCAACACGTGGCACACAGATCGCCCTGGTGGCCGAAGTCACCCAGGCCTACTTGACCCGTGACGGCGCACAACGGCGCCTGGCACTTACCCGACAGACCCTGGAGACGCGCATGGCCTCGCTGGAACTGGTGACCCAGCGACGCAAGGCCGGCACCGCCACTGCACTGGATTATCAAGAGGCCCTGGGGCTGACCGAACAGGCCCGGGCCGAACTGGAGAGCACCGATCGAGAGCTGCGCCAGGCCGGGCATGCCCTGCAACTGTTGATCGGGACCCAGGATGCAGCGAGTTACCTTCCCGCCAGACCGCAGGATGAGCTGTTGGTGGTGCAGGACATTGAACCCGGCACCTCGTCGACGCTGATCGAACGGCGCCCGGATATCCTCGCCAGCGAACACCGACTCAGGGCGCGCAATGCCGATATCGGCGCCGCCAGGGCGGCCTTCTTCCCGCGCCTGTCGCTGACCGGCTCGGTCGGCAGCTCCAGCAAGGAGTTGTCCGGCCTGTTCGACGGCGGCTCGAATGCCTGGACCTTTGCCCCGAGCCTGTCACTGCCGATCTTCGCCGGCGGACGTAACCGCGCCGGTCTGGACCTGGCCAAGGTGCGCAAGGATTCGGCAGTGGCCAACTACGAAGGCACTATCCAGAACGCTTTCCGCGAGGTCGCCGACAGCCTCGCCGCCACCGACACGCTGCGCCGCGAGGAAGTCGCCCGCCAGGCACTGGCCGATTCCAGCCAAGAGGCACTGAAACTAGCCAAGGCCCGCTACGAAGGGGGAGTGGATACCCATCTGCGCTACCTGGATGCCCAGCGCAGTGCCTTCAGCGATCAATCCACGCTGATCCAGGTCAGCACCGAACGGCAGATCGCACTGACCAGCCTGTTCAAAAGCCTGGGCGGTGGATGGCGAGCTGATGCAGCCGAAAATCGCAATCAATAACTGAGCCCGGCCACTTATCGTCAACCACCCCAGGAGGGTCAATGCACACTGAAAGTGATTATCTGAAGATCGGTCCCGGCGAGCTCGACGCAACTTCTCTAGCGGAGTTGATCCAGGGGCAGTCCTTGCCCCTCTGGTTCACCGGCGTCGACTTCAGCGGTCAGGATCTGTCGCGGGTCAATCTGCAAGGCGCACGCTTCGAGCGCTGCCTCTTCGCAGGCAGCAATCTGACCGCGGCGAAGCTCGATAGCACCGAGTGGTTGAGTTGCCGAGCAGCACACGCGATGTTTCGCTCGGCAACATTGGTTGATGCCAGGTTCGTCAGCTCCGACCTGAACAATACCCAATGGCAGCACAGCAAGCTGGCTCACGCCTCCTTTGACGGCTGCAAGCTGACGGGCGCCAATTTCATTGACACCTCAACCCTGGGTTTAAGTTTTTCCGACTGCGTGCTGCGCAGCGCCTGCCTGTCCGGCCTTTCATTCTACAAATCGCAACTGCGAGGCCTCGACTTTGCCGACGCCGATCTGAGTTACTGCGACTTTCGTCATGCCGTCTTTCTTGAGGGGGGAAGCTTGTCGTTGGCTCGGGTCAATAATGCTCGCTTTGACCAGGCTGATTTGCGGGAGGCGAGTCTGGATGGACTGCGCCTTGTCGATGCGAAGATGTTCAAGGGCGCGATTATCTCCAAAAGCCAGGCGGCGATGCTGCTATCAGGTTTAGGCCTGACAGTGTTGTAGCGCGGCTCTGTCGTTTACATTGCTCATAGGAATTGAGCCGCTGGCAACCCACAGTCAGGCGGCGATCGAATTGTTCGAGCGTCAGGGTTTCCAAAACACCAAAGAACAGATCGCCAACCAGACCGGGGTCTTGGTGTCCGAGGTCTTCAAGTACTTCGGCAACAAGCAGGAAATCATGCTGGACATCCTGCGCGATGCCGACAAACTTGCACTCCAAGACCTTCGAAACCCTATCCAGTCAATGGACAATTCTAGTTATTAGTTAGCCGTTGAAATTCCGCAACATTCTCGGCTGTGATAAGGCGATAGGGAATAAACACACTTCGTTCAACTGCTTTTTTATCAATCATTTTTATGGCAGCCTCCAGAGCACCTTCTGATTGACCTCTAGCATCCTGGAATACGGATACCGTCATGAGGCCTCGTTGAATCGCGGCCAACCCGTCGGGAGTACCGTCAACCCCTCCAACAAAAACTTCCTTTACGCCTGATTGACGTAGTGCCATGGCCGCCCCAATCGCCATTTCATCGTTATTTGATAAAATCGCGTCAATTTTTTTACCGGCCACCAACCAATTATTTGTAATATCCATACCCTTTTCACGGAGCCAGGAACCACTCTGCTCCTCGACTACATTAATATTCGGATACTTGGCCAGGACCTCCTTAAAACCAGCCGTACGACTGTGAGTTGCATTGTTGGCCAAGTCCCCCAACAAAATGGCCACTCGACCTTTGCCATCCAGCTTCTGAGCCAAGAATTGCGCTTGCATTCTCCCAGACTCCTTGTCATCAGAGGTCACTGTTACTACGCCGTCAGGCAGCTTAGGCTTATCGGGTCTCCGGTTAAGGTAAATCAAAGGAATTCCTGCTTTGACGGCCGATTCAGTAATGGCGTCCGTGGCACCGGTATCCACCGGATTGACTATGACGGCATCGACTTTCTGGCTAATGAAGCTCTGAACCTGGTTTAATTGTTTGACCACGTCATTCCGTGCATCTTCAAACTGTAGATCTACCCCTTCCTTTTGGGCCCGACTGCTTAAATAATTTCGCAAGGCCGTAAGATAAGTATCATCAAATGTCGGCATACTGACACCGATTCTGAGCTCAGCCAGCACAGAAGTACTCATCAGCAGCAACATCGCAGAAGCCAGCACGCGAGACTTGATATGCATATTTACAACTCCTATTTTTATTGTTGGTGTTTGTACGTTATCAAAACAATTAGAGCGCAATAAAAAAGAGGCTATCGGGGGTATTTATCAGATCGCAGTGTCGTGCAAACCCGGGCCATCACGGCGCCGCATCAGTTCCTTGAGGCGTTTGCGCAGTAGCGCCGATTGATACCAGTGGGCCGATACCAGGCTTTTTTCCGCCGCTCGGGCGGCTTCGGGACCGGTCAATCGGTAGTCACGGGATAAAGGCTGGATGACATGTACAAAAGCCAGACTGGGTTCGGACATGTTCTTATTCTCCGCAAGCTTGATGGTTTCAGGCGCTTGCATGGATGTGGAATCACATCGCTGGAGAAAATATAGGGGACCGGGAAATTGCACTCAATCCCTTGCACCGATTCCCTATCAAGCTTTCATCCGGCCCCTATAGAGCTTGATAGTTTTCTATCAAGGCACTCCTGGGGCTCGCCATGAACAGACGCACACGTCCCACCATCACGACCGTCGCCGAGCAGGCCGGCCTGAGTGTCGCGACCGTCGACCGGGTGTTCAACACCCGTGCCCCGGTCAATCCGCAAACCGCCGAGCGAGTGTTCCAGGCAGCCGAGGCAGTTGCGAGAGCGCGCTCCGGCGGCCTTCCTTCAGGCTCAGCCTGCGGAACTCGACCCACTGATTGAACACCGCTTCGAAGGTATGCTCTGCCACGCTACGAACAGCACGGCGTTGCTGTTTACGGTGCTCATAGGGATTGATGCCTTGGGCAACCAAGGCACGTGCCTCATCACGACGGATACGCGCTTCTTTGAGGCTGATTTGCGGCTTGCAGGTGTCTTGTAGCCGCTGCCGAAGGCTGCGCCAAGGTCCGAAGGACCTTCTTGCGAGAGCTCCGAAGGATCTTTCGCAGCCAAAAGCACGACCGCTTCGCGCTCGAGCGCAGCCTGTCGGCAGCGGCTACAGGATTTGCGCAGTCATCTGGTTTTCATGACTGACTAGTATTAGGCCAAAGCCTCTTTTCTCAATGCCAGACACAAATCACGCGCAAACAAAAACGCCACTCTATTGAGTGGCGTTTTTGTGAATCTTGGAGCGGGAAACGAGACTCGAACTCGCGACCCCGACCTTGGCAAGGTCGTGCTCTACCAACTGAGCTATTCCCGCGTCTTGGTGATGCGCATTCTATAGGATCTACGCACCCCGTCAACCCCTTGATTCAAAATAGTTTTATTTCTTTTCAGGATTTTCCGCATTGATCTTCAAATGCGGCCACGCCGCCCGCAGATACTGCAGCATCGACCACAGGGTCAGCACCGCCGCCGCCATCAGCAAGGTATAGCCCACCAGCACCCAGAAGCTGAAGTCCGAGGGGTTGGCCAGCAGGATCACCAACGCCAGCATCTGCGCCGCGGTTTTCCATTTGCCCATGTTGGAAACGGCCACCTGCGCCCGCTCCCCGATTTCAGCCATCCACTCGCGCAGGGCCGAGACCACGATCTCACGACCAATGATCACCGCCGCCGGCAAGGTCAACCACAGGTTGCCATGCTCCTGCACCAGCAAGACCAGCGCCACGGCCACCATCAGCTTGTCCGCCACAGGATCGAGAAACGCGCCGAACGGCGTACTCTGCTCCAGACGACGGGCCAGGTAGCCGTCCAGCCAATCCGTCGCCGCCGCAAAGGCAAACACCGAACTGGCCGCCATGTAACTCCACTGGTAAGGCAGGTAAAACAGCAAAATGAAAATCGGAATGAGTACGACGCGTAGAACGGTGATCAGATTAGGGATATTCATCGGCACAACTGGCTACGAAGTTGAAGGGCATTCTACTCGCTGTGCAGGCTTGCATAAATCAACTCAGCGAGCTTTTTACTGATCCCGGGAGCTTTGGCGATCTCGTCGATGCTGGCACGGGACAGCTCCTGCAATCCACCAAAATGTTTCAATAGTTCACGACGACGCTTCGGCCCAACCCCCGCCACCCCTTCCAGGGTTGAGGTACGACGGGTCTTGCCACGTCGTGCCCGGTGCCCGGTAATGGCAAAACGGTGGGCTTCGTCGCGGATCTGCTGGATCAAATGCAGGGCCGGCGAATCGCCTTTCAAGGTGAACTCATGGGCCGCGTCGTTGAGGTACAAGGTCTCGAAACCGGCCTTGCGCGTCGCGCCCTTGGCCACGCCGAGCAGGATCAGGTCCGGCACCGCCAGCTCATTGAGCACATCGCGAGCCATGGACAACTGACCCTTGCCACCATCCACCAGCAGGATGTCCGGCAGCTTGCCCTCGCCCTCCTTGATCTTGCTGAAGCGCCGGGTCAGGGCCTGGTGCATCGCCGCATAGTCGTCGCCGGCAGTGACGCCTTCGATATTGTAACGGCGATAGTCCGACTTGATCGGGCCTTCCGGGCCAAATACCACGCAAGACGCGACTGTCGCTTCGCCGCTGGAGTGACTGATGTCGTAACACTCCAGGCGCTGCGGCGGCTCGTCCAGGTTCAGCACCTCGGCCAGGGCCTCGAAGCGCGCGGCCATATGCTGACGATCGGCCAGACGGGCGCCCAGGGCCTGCTCGGCATTGGTCACCGCCAATTGTTGCCAGCGTGCCCGCGTACCGCGCACCCGATGGCTGATGGCCAATTCGCGCCCGCGCAGCCCATTGATGGCAGCGATCAGGGTCGGGAAGTCTTCGTGGACCACGTTGACGATCAGCTCACTCGGCAGGTCGCGCTCGGGACTGCCGATAAAGTACTGGCCGAGAAACGCCATCAGCACTTCGGACACGTCCTCCTCGATACCAACCTGCGGGAAGAAATTCTTGCTCCCCAACACTCGCCCGCCGCGCACGCTGATCAGGTGCACGCAGGCGCCGCCCGGGTTGATGAAGGCCGCGACCACATCGACATCACCGGTGCCGCCTTCCATGCTCTGCTGGTCCTGGACCCGGCGCAGCAGCGAGATCTGGTCACGCAACTCCGCGGCACGCTCGAAATCGAGGGTGCTGGCCGCCTGTTCCATGCCGGCGTTCAACTCGTCGGTCAGGGCGTTGCTGCGTCCTTCGAGGAACATCACCGAGTGACGCACATCCTCGGCATACACCTGGGGCTCCACCAGCCCGACACAAGGCCCCTTGCAGCGCTTGATCTGGTATTGCAGACAGGGTCGGGTGCGGTTCTTGTAATAGCTGTCCTCGCACTGGCGGACCAGGAAGGTCTTTTGCAGCAGACTCAGGCTTTCACGAATCGCCCCGGCACTCGGGTAAGGCCCGAAGTATTTGCCCTTGGCTTTCTTGGCCCCACGGTGAATGCTCAGCCGCGGGTAATCGCCATCCGAGAGAAAGACGTAGGGGTAGGATTTGTCGTCGCGCAGGAGGATGTTGTAGGGCGGCCGCCATTCCTTGATCAGCGTCTGCTCCAGTAGCAGCGCTTCGGTTTCATTGGCGGTGATGGTGGTTTCCACCTGGGCGATACGCCCCACCAATGCCGCGGTCTTCGGCGCCAGGCCGGTCTTGCGGAAGTAACTGGCCAGACGCTTCTTCAGGTTCTTGGCTTTGCCGACGTAGAGCAGGCGCGCGTCGCCATCGAACATGCGGTAGACGCCGGGGCGGCCACTGCAGGTCGACAGGAAGGCACTGGAATCGAACAGATCAGTCATTGTCAGCCGGCATCGACCATGCCGTGGCGAACCGCCAGGAGCGTCAACTCGACATCGCTGCTGACCGAAAGCTTCTCGAAAATCCGATAACGGTAGGTGTTCACGGTTTTCGGCGACAGGCACAGCTTGTCGGAGATGATCTGGACTTTCTGGCAACCGACGATCATCAGCGCAATCTGGATCTCGCGCTCGGACAAGGCGTCGAACGGCGAATCACTGGCCGGCTGGAAGGACTTGAGTGCCAGTTGCTGGGCAATCTGCGGGCTGATGTAGCGTTGCCCGGAAAACACCAGGCGAATCGCCTGGACCATTTCCGCCAGGCCCGCGCCCTTGGTCAGGTAGCCGGCCGCGCCGGCTTGCAACAAGCGCGTCGGGAACGGGTCTTCTTCACAGACGGTCACCGCCACCACCTTGATGTCCGGATGACTGCGCAATAGCTTGCGCGTGGCCTCCAGGCCGCCGATGCCAGGCATCTTGACGTCCATCAATACCACATCGGGCTTGAGTTCCCGCGTCTTGAGCAACGCCTCCTCTCCCGACTCAGCCTGTCCCACGACCTGCAGACCGTCGATATCCGCCAACATCCGCGTAATGCCTGTACGCACAAGATCATGGTCATCGACTACTAGCACCCTAATCAAGCAGACACCTCACGAATTTGGTCTTATCAGGTTATTGACCACCTTAGCAAAAAACCACGGGGCTGACCTAGCTGCAAGCGTCACATAAGCGTATCGATGCGCTATAAAGCGCTTGCAGGACAGCAAGCGCGTTTCCTCAGAAATGAACTGACTCAGGAGTCACTGGAGCCGGCTCGCCCGTTTGCCCCATAAGGCCCAGCGGTTTCAGCCAAGGTGGTGGTCAGCCGATGGATCGCGTCCTGATCTTCCTTTTGCAACACTCGATAGTTACCCAGCACTTTTTCTTCCACTTGGCTGAGGTTGTCCAATTGCATCGGGGTCGGTTGCCCCGTCAGTACATAAAGCACATCGACACCCCGTGCGGCGACACGGGACAAATAGTCGGCCTTCGGTGCGCGATCACCGCTTTCATATTTACCCTGTGCGTTGGCCTCAACGCCTCCGATTTCACCAAAAGCCTTCTGCGACAAACCCAGTCGCTCTCTCTCTTGCCGCAATCGCGAACCAATTCCACTCATTTGGATGTAAGATCCCATTTTAAACACCCTTAAGGGTGGTATACTCAACAAGTATTAAACACATTTGAACGGTTTTGAACTATGCCCGGTATTCGCACCGCCGCACAAGCCAAGGCTTGGCTGGAACACCAAGGAAAATCGGTTCAGGAGTTTGCGCGCGAGCATGGCGTCGACCCGGCAACCACCTATCAAGTGCTCGCTGGGCGAAAAAAGGGACGGCGTGGGGAAGCCCATAAGGTCGCGGTCCTATTGGGCATGAAGGACGGAATCATCCCATCCGACACCGACAAGTCGAGTGAGTCATTCCCGACTTGTTAGGCCCAGTATGCGCCTCGTGTAGCGATATATAGGACAATTCTCAAAGTATTGTCAGTAATTACCAGATACCGTATTTAAGGTATTGAGACTCATTTGCAAAAAACACTCATCCTCACCGACTATGCTCAAACCCTGACGCAGATACAACCGCTGGGCCGGGTTGCTCTTGAATACGGTCAGGCGTAACTCCCGACGCCCCTCTCTGAAGGCGATTTCCCGTGCTTGCCCGATCAGCCAACCGCCCAGACCCTGGCCTCGCCCCGCCTCGACCAGTTGTAACTCACGGATGTACAAGGCTCGGGCACTGCGACTGAAACTGACAAAACCCAATACCTGCTCGCCGTCACACAACAACTCGTTCTGCCGTCCGGCCCAGGCCTGGTCAAAAGCCTCATCCAGCCAGAGCAGATCGTACTCACAGTAGTAAGCCATCATGTTCTGCCGCGTGAGTTCCCGAGCGAACGCCAGGTCTGCGTTCAGCGCCGGACGAAAACGCCAGCGCCCATTCACAAGCCCGTCACCGACACCACCTCCCCGGACCATTGGCCGGCGACACGCCGCCCGATCACCAACACATCACCCACACCTTCAGCCACCACCACCCGTTGCCCGCCAGCCGCCCAGAGCGCGCTGCGTCCCGCCGACTGCCAGCCCCCCGTCGTGCCGCCATGGTTGGCCATCAGCACCGCCATCCCGTGCTCCCGGGCATAACCCTGTAACAAAGCCGTATCGGGTGCATAACCGTTCTCAGTGATCAACACACTGGCGGCGTAAAGATTAGCCTCAGATTGCGCCGCCCGTAGCGGATGACTGGCGTGGGAAAAATCAGCACAGACCGCCAGAGCAATGCGTTCGCCAGCGATTGTCAAGGGTTCACCACCGCTTCCCGGACTAAATGTCAGCGCTTCGCCGTCGTGCAAATGTTGCTTGCTGTAGACCTGCAAGGAGCCGTCGGCGCCAAACGTCAGCGCCCCGATCAGCACCGGGCCGTCGCTGGACAGGCGTATTGGCATGCCCACCACGATCACCAGCTTCAGTTCGCCGGCCAGCTCGCGCAGCGGCGCCAGTACCGGGTCGTCCGGGGTAATCGCCAACCCGGCCGCCAGGCTGCGTTCATAGCCGGTCAACGACAACTCGGGGAACAGCAGGAACTCCACGCCCTGCTCCGCGGCCTGGCACATGAACGCCAGGTGTCGGCCGATATTGGCCGACAGGTCTCCGGCAATCGAGACGGTTTGGGCAGCGGCAAGGGTAAACACGCTCATGATTCAGTCCTGACAATCCGATCGGAAATATCTGTCGAGTGTGTCATAAACACCTAGCGCATTTAAGCGATAGAACCTACTCACGGGCCCCCATAGAATTTTCTGATTGAACAGGGCGATACCGCTCTAGTAAGCTCGGCGACATTCCCACGGAGTTGCACCATGCACCTGACTCAATCCCTGCTTCGCCACACCGCCAGCGCCTCGCGCCCGGTCGCGGCTGCCCGGATGAGCACGGTCGGCACCCGCGCGAGCTTTTATTTTGGGTATTGGTTTAGCCACTGGCGCGCCTGATACCCAACCGGCGCCCACTACTACAGGGGTCGCCTACCAGAGAATTCTCAACCCCCGGTCGGCTTCCCGACCGGGGGTTTTGTTTTTCAGGGCCCGAACTTTTTGTAACCGACTTTTTAAATCAAGGAATACCGACATGAACCACAACCTCTATTACCGCAACGACATCAGCAGCGCCTGGCGATTTAGCAAGCTCCGCTCGGGACAGCACGCCGCCTCCGAACGGTCACGCACAGGTGGCACGCACACCCTCACGGCCAATCCGGCTGATTGTCGAACACCCCAATAGGGCCGCGCGCGGGAAGCACCCGCCGCCAGCCCAGGAAGCCCGAACATGAATTCTTCTCTCTCTGCCCTGCCGTCCGCCGTCCTGTCATCAGCCAACGAACCGCTGACCCAGCGCCTGCCCAGCACGCTGCAACTCAAGCAGCACCTGCCCCTCAATGCCAGCCTGGGCGAACAGGTCGAGCGCCACCGCCACGCCGTGCGTGCCATCCTCAACGGTGAAGACCCACGCCTGCTGGTGATCGTCGGCCCCTGCTCGATCCATGACCCGCAATCGGCCCTTGAATACGCAGGCAAGCTGGCCAACCTGGCGAGCGACGTCAGCGACCAGATGCTGCTGGTGATGCGCGCCTACATCGAGAAACCCCGGACCACGGTGGGCTGGAAAGGCCTGGCCTACGACCCGCATCTGGACGGCAGCGACGACATGGCCGGCGGCCTGGCCCTGTCCCGTGAGCTGATGCGCGAGATGTTGCGCCTGGGTCTGCCGATTGCCACCGAACTGCTGCAACCCATGGCGGCCGGTTATGTCGATGACCTGCTGAGTTGGGTTGCGATCGGCGCACGAACCACGGAGTCGCAGATTCATCGGGAAATGGCCAGCGGCCTGCCGATGCCGGTGGGATTCAAGAATGGCACCGACGGCAGTGTCGGCATCGCGGCGGACGCCATGCGTTCGGCGGCCCATGCCCATCGGCATTTCGGCGTCGACAGCCAGGGCCATCCGGCGATCATCCAGACCCCGGGCAACCCGGACACCCATCTGGTGCTGCGTGGCGGTCATCGCGGACCGAACTACGACACCCACAGCGTGGCGCAGGTGCGGGCCGGCCTGGCCAAACAGTCGATTGCCGCGCGGATCATGGTCGATTGCAGTCACGCCAACAGCGGCAAGGACCCACTGCGCCAGCCAGCGGTGTTCGTCGATGTGCTGGAACAGCGTTTGCGCGGTGATCGCTCGTTGGTCGGGATGATGCTTGAGAGTCATTTGTTCGAAGGTTGCCAGGCGCTGAGCGCGAACCTGCGCTACGGCGTTTCGATCACCGATGGCTGTCTGGGCTGGGAAGCGACCGAAAAATTGCTGCGCGAAGCGGCCGGGCAACTGCGTGAGCAGCAGGTGGCTGAGGTTGTCGGCGCCTGAAAGACCGCCATCGCCGGCAAGCCGGCTCCTACAGTGACCGCGTCTGCCGGAATGCACGCGGTCCTCTGTAGGAGCCGGCTTGCCGGCGATGAACGATAACGCGGTTCATCCGACACACCACGCTGCCGGGAACTTTTGCCGGGAAAATCCGGCCTGAATCCGGTAATCTCAACACTTTCTTGAAAGGAGTATTACCTCATGGCCAAAGCCACTGCCCGTCACATCCTGGTTGCCAGCGAAGCCAAGTGCAACGAACTCAAGGCCCAGATCGAAGGCGGCGCCGATTTCGCCGAGATCGCCAAAGCCAACTCTACCTGCCCGTCCAGCCGCGACGGCGGCAACCTGGGCTCGTTCGGCCCAGGCCAGATGGTCAAGGAGTTCGACAGCGTGGTCTTCAGCGCTCCGGTCAATACCGTACAAGGCCCGGTGAAAACCCAGTTCGGTTACCACCTGCTGGAAGTGACCAGTCGCCAGGACTGATCCTGCCCGCCCCTGTAGGAGCGAGCTTGCTCGCGATGGACGTCAACGATAACGCGGGGTATCTGATACCCCACGGCGCCTGGATTACCATCACGAGCAAGCTCGCTCCTACTGATACTTCGAACCGGCTTCTAAGGCTGAAGATGCGACTGGCCCCATCCCTGCTACTCACGGCCCTGACCCTGTTTCCCGGCCTGTCCGCCAACGCCGCCCCCGCGCAGCACGCGCTGACCGTCTACGGCGAACCGGCCAAATACCCCCCTGGCTTCAGCCATTTCAACTACGCCAACCCGCGCGCGCCCAAGGGCGGCAGCCTGCGCCGCTCGGCCATCGAGATCGGCCAGTTCGACCATATCCTGCCCTATGTCGACAAAGGCACCGGCGTCACCCAGATCGACGGCTGGATCTACTCCCCGCTGGCCGTGCGCTCTCTCGACGAGCCCTATACCGTCTATGGCCTGGTGGCGGAAAAAATGCAGCGCGGCGACGACGGCCTGTCCCTGCGGTTCTACCTGAACCCCAAGGCCCGCTTCGCCGACGGCACGCCGATCACCGCCGAAGATGTGCGCTACACCTACAACCTGCTGATGACCCAGGGCAGCCTCAGCTACCGCATGCAGTTCGAAGCGGTAAAAGCTGTTGAAGTCGAGTCGCCGACCCAGGTCCGCTTCGACTTCAAGAACAACGACAACCGCTCACTGCCGCTGGATATCGCCAGCCTGCCGGTGCTGCCGGAGCACTGGTGGAAGACCCGCGATTTCGCCGACGGCGGCGGCTACGAAGCCCCGCTGGGCAGCGGCCCGTACAAGGTGAGCAAGATCGACTCCGGACGCAGCATCACCTTCGAACGCAATGCCGGCTGGTGGGGCAAGGACCTGCCGGTCAGCCGCGGTCTCTACAACTTCGACCGTTTCACCCTCGAATACTTCGGCGACACCGACGTGGCCCGCCAGGTCCTGCGCGGCGGCGCCTATGACTACAACCGCGAGTTTTCCGCCACCGGCTACTCCATCGGCTACGACAGCCCGGCCCTCAGCGATGGCCGCTTGCAAAAGGCCCATCTGGCCCGGGAGGCGCCGCAATCTGCGCAGGGCTATCTATTCAACCTGCAAAAGCCGATGTTCCAGGACCGCCGCGTGCGTGAGGCCCTGGCCATGCTCTGGGACTTCGAGTGGAGCAACCGGCAGATGATGCGCAACATGTACATTCGCCAGCAGAGCTTCTTCTCCAACACCGCCCTGGCCGCGCGGCAGTTGCCCGACAAGGCGGAACTGGCGATCCTCGAACCGCTGCGCGGACAGATTCCCGACGAAGTCTTCAACCAGGTCTTCGAAGCGCCGAAAACCGACGCCAGCGGCAACCTGCGGGACAAACAGCTACAGGCCCTGGCCCTGCTGGAGCAGGCCGGCTGGAAGCCCGACGGCGATCGCCTGGTCAACGCTCTGGGCGAGCCGCTGAGCTTTACCTTCCTCAACGCGCAAAACGGTATGGAGCGGCTGCTGTTACCGTATAAACGCAACCTGGCGCAGATCGGTATCAGCATGGATATCCGCCGCATCGACGCCTCGCAGTACGTCAATCGCCTCAAGGCCCGCGACTACGACATGATCGTCAGTGGCTACCCGGTCACCACCTCGCCAGGCATCGAGCTGTACAACTACTTCGGCTCCGCGGCGGCCAACGACCCAGGTTCGAGCAACTTCATGGTTCTGAAAAACCCGGCCGTGGATACCTTGATCAACGGCCTGATCAAGGCCGATACCCAAGCGCGGATGCTCAGCTACGCCCACGCCCTGGACCGGGTGCTGCAATGGAACTACTACTGGATTCCCAACTATTACCCGCCGGGCACCTCGACGGTCTGGTGGAATCGCTTCGGTTTCCCCCGGGAGCAGGCCAGCAATGACCCCGCTGTCGAAACCTGGTGGGAAGTCAGCCCGACCCCGCTGACCAACGAACAGATGACCGCCGAGCTGATCAAGCGCGGCAGTTCCGGAGGACAGCATTGATGCTGGCGTACACCCTGCGGCGCTTGCTGCTGATCATCCCGACACTGATGATGATCCTGCTGGTCAATTTCATTATCGTCCAGGCCGCCCCCGGCGGCCCGGTGGAACAGGCCATCGCCCGCTTGCAGGGGATCGGCGGCGCGGGTGCCGGCGCCCTCGGTGGTGGTGGCGACACAGTGCAAAGCGCCTCACGGGCCAGCCGTGGCCTGGACCCCAAGCTGATCGCCGACATCGAGCGCCAGTACGGCTTCGACAAACCGGCTCCCGAGCGCTTCTGGCTGATGCTCAAGCACTACGCCAGCCTGGACTTCGGCAAAAGCTTCTTTCGCGGCGCCCAGGTCACCGACCTGATCCTGGAAAAAATGCCGGTGACCATTTCCCTCGGGCTCTGGGCCACGCTGATCACCTACCTGGTGTCGATTCCCCTGGGCATCCGCAAGGCGACCCGCCACGGCAGCCGCTTCGATGTCTGGAGCAGCACCGCCATCGTCATTGGCTACGCCATGCCGGCGTTCCTGTTTGCCATGCTGCTGATCGTCGCCTTCGCCGGCGGCACCTCGCTGAACTGGTTCCCGGTGCGCGGGCTGGTGTCGGAGAACTTCGACCAGCTCTCGACCCTGGGCAAGATCGCCGACTACTTCTGGCACCTGGTGCTGCCGGTCACCTCGCTGGTGATCGGTGGTTTCGCCACCCTGACCATCCTGACCAAGAACTCCTTTCTCAATGAAATCACCCGCCAGTACGTGGTCACCGCCCGGGCCAAGGGCCTGAGCGAACGACGGGTGCTCTACGGCCATGTGTTCCGCAACGCCATGCTGCTGGTGGTCTCGGGCATTCCCCAGGCGTTTATCAGCGTGTTCTTTGCCGGCTCCTTGCTGATCGAGGTGATTTTCTCCCTCGACGGCCTCGGCCGCCTGAGCTACGAAGCGGCGGTGTCGCGGGACTATCCGGTGGTGTTCGGCTCATTGTTCATCTTCACCCTGTTCGGCCTCTTGATAAAACTGGTCGGCGACCTCTGCTACACCCTGGTCGACCCGCGTATCGACTTCGCCGCGAGGAACGCCTGATGTTCAGACTCTCGCCCGTGAGCCGACGCCGGCTCGACCGCTTCAAGGCCAACCGCCGTGGCTGGTGGTCGCTGTGGCTGTTCGCCGCGCTGTTCGTCCTGAGCCTGGGGGGCGAGTTGATCGCCAACGACAAGCCGCTGGTGCTCAGTTACCAGGGCTCGCTGTATTTCCCGGCGTTCAAGCGCTACACCGAGCAGGAATTCGGTGGCCAGCTACCCTTCCAGGCCGACTACCGCAGCGACTACGTGCGCCAGTTGATCACCAAGGATGGCGGCTGGATGCTGTTCCCGCCCATCCCGTTCAGTGCCGACACACCCAACTACGACCTCAACAAACCGGCCCCCAGCCCGCCGACCACAGTGAACTGGCTGGGCACCGACGACCAGGCCCGGGACGTCCTCGCGCGGGTAATCTTCGGCGCCCGGGTGTCGATTCTCTTCGCCCTCGCCCTGACCGCCGTCAGCGCCCTGATCGGTGTTGCCGCCGGCGCCCTGCAGGGCTACTACGGCGGCTGGATCGACCTGCTCGGCCAGCGCCTGCTGGAAGTCTGGTCGGGCCTGCCGGTGCTGTACCTGCTGATCATCCTGTCCGGCTTCGTTGAACCGAACTTCTGGTGGTTGCTGGGCATCATGGCGCTGTTTTCCTGGCTGGCCCTGGTGGACGTGGTCCGCGCCGAGTTCCTCCGTGGGCGCAACCTGGAATACGTCAAGGCCGCCCGGGCCCTGGGCCTGACCGACCGCAAGATCATCCTGCGGCACATCCTGCCCAACGCCATGAACGCCACCCTGAGTTACCTGCCGTTCATTCTCACCGGGGCGATTTCGACCCTGACAGCGCTGGACTTCCTCGGCTTCGGCATGCCCGCCGGCAGCGCTTCCCTGGGCGAACTGATCGGCCAGGGCAAACAGAACCTGCAAGCACCCTGGCTGGGCTTCACCGCCTTCTTCACCCTGGCGCTGATCCTCTCGCTGCTGGTGTTTATCGGCGAGGCGCTGCGCGATGCCTTCGACCCCCGTTCATGAACCAGGCCGCCGCGATGACCCATAACCTGATTGAAATCCGCCAGCTCAACGTCGCCTTCAACGGCCAGCCGGCGGTGCGCGACCTGTGTCTGGATATCCGTGCCGGTGAATGCCTGGCGCTGGTGGGCGAGTCCGGTTCGGGCAAGTCGGTCACCGCGCACTCGATCCTGCAACTGCTGCCACGCAGCGGCTGCCAGGTCGCAGGCAGCGTGCGCTATCGCGGCCAGGAACTGCTGGGAGCCGACGACCGCACCTTGCGCAGCATTCGTGGCGACCGTATCGCGATGATCTTCCAGGAGCCGATGACCTCCCTCAACCCGCTGCACAGCGTGGAAAAGCAGATCGGCGAAACCCTGCTGCTGCACAAGGGCCTCGGCGGCAAGGCGGCCCAGGCACGGATTCTCGAACTGCTCGAACTGGTGGGTATCCAGAAACCCCGGGAGCGTCTCAAGGCTTATCCCCATCAACTGTCCGGCGGCCAACGCCAGCGCGTGATGATCGCCATGGCCCTGGCCTGCGAACCGGAGCTGCTGATCGCCGACGAACCGACCACGGCCCTCGACGTGACAGTGCAGCGCAAGATCCTCCTGCTGCTCAAGTCCCTGCAACAGCGCCTGGGCATGTCGCTGCTGCTGATCAGCCATGACCTCAACCTGGTGCGTAGCATCGCCCAGCGGGTCTGCGTGATGAAGGCCGGGGCGATTGTCGAGCAGGCGGACTGCGAAACCCTGTTCAAGCACCCGGCCCACCCCTACAGCCGCGTGCTGCTGGACGCCGAACCGGCGGGCCAGCCACTGCCGCTGGAGGACAATGAGGTGGTGTTGCAGGCCGAGGACATACACGTGCGTTTTCAGGTCGGTGGCGGGCTGTTCCGACGCAAGGAATACCTGCACGCCGTGGACGGCATCAGTCTCAGCGTGCAGCGCGGCAAGACCCTGGGCATTGTCGGCGAGTCGGGTTCCGGCAAATCCACCCTCGGCCAGGCGATCCTGCGCCTGCTGGACGCCAAGGGCAGCATCCGTTTCCAGGGTGCGGCCCTCGACGGCCTGAACCAGAAACAGCTGCGGCCCTGGCGCAAGCAGATGCAGGTGGTCTTCCAGGACCCGTTCGGCAGCCTCAGCCCACGCATGTCGGTGGCGCAGATCATCAGCGAGGGCCTGGAGGTGCACTGCGCCAACACCCTTGCCGAGCGCGACGCCCTGGTGATTCGCGCACTGGAAGAAGTCGGCCTCGACCCGCAAAGCCGCCACCGCTACCCCCATGAGTTTTCCGGCGGCCAGCGCCAGCGCATCGCCATTGCCCGGGCCCTGGTGCTCAAGCCGGCGCTGATCCTGCTGGACGAACCGACCTCGGCGCTGGACCGCACGGTGCAGAAACAAGTGGTCGCCCTGCTCCGCGATCTGCAGGAAAAACACGGCCTGACCTACCTGTTCATCAGTCACGATCTGTCGGTGGTGCGCGCCCTGGCCCATGACCTGATCGTGATCAGGGACGGCCAGGTGGTCGAGCGCGGCGCCACTGACGCGGTGTTCGATGCGCCGCAGCATCCTTATACTCGGGAACTGCTCGCCGCGACCCTGATAGCCCCCGACTTGATCGCCCCGACTTGATCGATCGCCGCCCGCCGGCAATGGACGAACCTGCCATGACCGACACTGAAAGCCTCAAGGACTACCAGCAGGTTCGCCTGCTGGCGATTCGTTCGCTGTTCGAAATCATCGAGCAATCCAGCGAAGGCACGGTGATCGTCGACCGTGACGCGAATATCGTCTGGATGAACGAGCGTTACGCCCGACGCTTCGGCCTGGCCAATGCCGGCGAAGCCATCGGCCGTGCTTGCGAAAGCGTGATCCCCGGTAGCCTGTTGCGCGAAGTGGTGCGCACCGGCCATCCGATCCTGCTGGATTTGCAGGACACGCCCAAGGAACCCCTGGTGGTCATGCGCCTGCCGATCCACGACGCCGTCGGCACGGTGATCGGCGCCATCGGCTTCGCCCTGTTCGATGAGCTGCGCAGCCTGTCGCCGCTGCTCAAGCGCTACCAGAGCATGCAGGCCGAGCTGGCTTCAACGCGCTCGCTGCTGCGCTCGCGGCAGACCAAATACAACTTCGCCCACTTCATCGGCACCAGTGCCGAGAGCCTGGAGGTCAAGCGCCGGGCCCGGCGTGGCGCCAGCAGCGACTCACCGGTCCTGCTGCTGGGGGAAACCGGCACCGGCAAGGAACTGCTCGCCCAGGCGATACACAGTGCTTCGCCACGGGCGCACAAGGCCTTTGTCAGCATCAACAGCGCGGCGATTCCGGAGACCTTGCTGGAAGCCGAGTTCTTCGGTACCGCGCCGGGGGCCTTTACCGGTGCGGATCGCAAGGGTCGACCCGGCAAGTTGCAGATCGCCCAGGGCGGCACGCTGTTTCTCGATGAGATCGGCGATATGCCGTTGCCCCTGCAAAGCAAGTTGCTGCGCGTGTTGCAGGAGAAGGAGTTCGAGCCGGTAGGTTCCAACGAGGTACTGCGCAGCGATGTGCGGGTGATTGCCGCCACGTCCACCGACCTTGAGGCGGCTATCCGGCGCGGTGAGTTTCGCGCCGACTTGTATTACCGGCTCAATGTTTTGCCGATTCAGGTGCCGCCCTTGCGCGAACGCCTGGAGGATCTGCCGGCGTTGAGCGAAGCGATCCTCGAAGAACTGCGCAGCCATCATGAGCTCGCGGCCGAAGCCCTGGAGCTGCTGGGCCGGCACGCCTGGCCGGGGAATGTCCGCGAACTGCGCAATGTGCTGGAGCGGGCGGCGCTGTTGAGTGATGCGCAGGTGTTGAGTGAGGCGGATATTCGCGGGGCCATTGGTACGTTCAGGCCGCTGGAACGACCGCCGGCGCGAGCCATGGAACCGCTGGGCAATGAGACTTTCAGCGCGGCCCGGGAGCGTTTTGATCGGCAATTGATTGAAGCGACGTTGGCGCAGTGCGCCGGCAAGGTCGTGGAGGCGGCGAAACAATTGGGGCTGGGGCGGTCGACGCTGTACAAGAAGATGGTGGCGCTGGGGATTGCAGAGTCTCAATAAAGAGACTTTAGTCTCAGTATGGAGAGTACCCTGCACTCTTATCGCGAGCAAGCTTGCTCCTACAGGGTTGTGTCGTGCTCCAGATAGGTGTTCGACACCGTCCTGTAGGAGCCTGGCTTGCCAGCGAAGGGGCCCTCGAACACACCGATGTCTCACTACAGAGACAAAAAACCCTCCCCCTCACCAAAAATACTAAAAAAACCATATATTTCAATAACTTAAAAAAATGGCACAAAACTCGCAAACCCTACAGGAGATTCAGACCTAACCTACAAAAATAACAATTTTGGAGACACACCATGAGTGTGATCATCGCCCTCGCGGCGCTGGCGTTGCTGATGCTGGCCGCCTACCGTGGTTACAGCGTTATCCTGTTTGCCCCCATCGCCGCCCTCGGCGCCGTCCTGCTCACCGACCCCTCCGCCGTCGCCCCCGCTTTCACCGGGGTGTTCATGGAAAAAATGGTCGGCTTCGTCAAACTCTACTTCCCGGTATTCCTGCTCGGCGCCGTATTCGGCAAGCTGATCGAGCTGTCCGGTTTCTCGCGCTCCATTGTCGCCGCCGCCATCCGCCTGTTCGGTACCCGCCAGGCAATGTTGGTAATCGTGCTGGTCTGCGCCCTGCTCACCTACGGCGGCGTCTCGTTGTTCGTGGTGGTGTTCGCGGTCTACCCGTTTGCCGCCGAGATGTTCCGCCAGAGCAACATCCCCAAGCGCCTGATGCCGGCGACCATTGCCCTCGGCGCGTTCTCCTTTACCATGGACGCCCTGCCCGGCACGCCGCAGATCCAGAACATCATCCCCAGCACCTTCTTCAATACCACTGCCTGGGCCGCGCCCTGGCTGGGGCTGATCGGTACGATTTTCGTGTTCTGCGCCGGCATGCTGTTCCTGCAACGCCAGCGCAACCGGGCCCAGCGCGCGGGCGAAGGCTACGGCACGGAGCTGCGCAACGAACCGGAAACCGCCGAGGACATCCGCCTGCCCAACCCCTGGGTCGCCCTCTCTCCGCTGTTGCTGGTGGGTATCATGAACCTGCTGTTCACCCACTGGATTCCACTCTGGTACGGCAAGACTCACACCCTCAGCCTGGCGGGCATGACCACGCCGGTACAGACCGATATCGCCAAGCTGACCGCCATCTGGGCGGTGCAGGCCGCCCTGCTGGTGGGCATCATCATGGTCCTGCTCTTTGGCTACCAGGCCATTCGCGGCAAACTGGCCGAAGGCAGCAGGAGCGCGGTGAGCGGCGCCCTGCTGGCGGCGATGAACACCGCCTCGGAATACGGCTTCGGCGCGGTCATCGCCTCGCTGCCGGGTTTCCTGGTGCTGGCCGACTGGCTCAAGAGTATTCCCAATCCGCTGGTCAACGAGGCCATCACCGTTACCCTGCTGGCGGGGATCACCGGTTCCGCCTCCGGCGGCATGAGCATCGCCCTGGCGGCGATGTCCGACAGTTTCATCAGCGCCGCGCATGCCGCGAATATTCCGCTGGAAGTTCTGCACCGGGTCGCGGCCATGGCCAGCGGCGGCATGGACACCCTGCCCCACAACGGCGCGGTGATCACCCTGCTGGCCGTCACCGGGCTGACCCATCGGCAAGCCTATAAAGATATTTTCTGCATTACCCTGATCAAGACCGTGGCGGTCTTCGTGGTGATCGCAACCTTCTATGCCACCGGCATCGTCTGAGGAGTCGACAATGAGTCTCAAAGGTAAAACCGCCCTGGTCACCGGCTCCACCAGCGGCATCGGTCTGGGCATTGCCCTGGGCCTGGCCCGGGCCGGCGCCGATGTGGTGCTCAATGGCTTCGGTGACGCTGGCGCGGTGATCGCCGAGGTCAAGCAGTTTGGTGGCCGGGTCGGCCATCACCCGGCCGATGTCAGCGACCCGGCGCAGATCGCCGAGATGTTCGCCTATGCCGAGCGCGAGTTCGGCGCAGTGGATATCCTGGTCAACAATGCCGGGATCCAGCATGTCGCCACGGTGGAGGCGTTCCCGGTAGAGCGCTGGGATGCGATTATCGCCATCAACCTGTCGTCGGTGTTCCACAGCACGCGCCTGGCGCTGCCGGGGATGCGCGCCAAAGGCTGGGGGCGGATCGTCAATATTGCCTCGGTCCACGGCCAGGTCGGCTCCGTGGGCAAGGCCGCCTATGTCGCGGCCAAGCACGGGGTGATCGGCCTGACCAAGGTGGTGGGCCTGGAAACCGCCACCAGCAACGTCACTTGCAATGCCATCTGCCCGGGCTGGGTGCTCACCCCGCTGGTGCAGAAACAGATCGACGACCGCGCCGCCGGCGGGGTCGATCCGCAACAGGCGCAACACGATCTGCTGGCGGAGAAACAGCCGTCGCTGGAGTTTGTCACCCCGGCGCACCTGGGCGAACTGGTGCTGTTCCTGTGCAGCGAGGCCGGTAGCCAGGTACGCGGCGCGGCGTGGAATATCGACGGTGGCTGGCTGGCACAATAGTTGATTGCCTGATATCGAATCTCGAAAACACCACTACACCTGCGGGAGCCGGCTTGCTGGCGATGAGGCCAGCGAATCCTGCGTTGAACTCGAGGACGCTATCGTCGGCAAGTCAGCTCCCACAGGATTGCGGGTGTCAATAAAGGTGGTGTGCCGTCAAAGATCGGTTAGACAAACAACAAAGGAAAGACCATGACCGAAGTCCTCTGGCGCCCCGACGCCGAGCGTGTCAGCAAGACCCGGATCGAAGCGTTCCGGCGCTTCATCAATCATCGCCACGACCTGCAACTGGGCGACTACCCCGCCCTGCACCGCTTCAGCATCGAGCGCCGGGAGGACTTCTGGCAGGCCATCGTCGACTTCTTCGACGTCGAGTTCCACACCCCGGCCAGCGCGGTACTGCGCGAAGGCCCGCGGATGCCCAGCGCCCACTGGTTCCCGGGCGCCACCCTGAACTTCGCCGAACACTTGCTGCGCCGCCGTGACGATCACCTGGCCGTGGTCGCCGTCAGCGAAGACGGGCGCCGGGAAACCCTGAGCCACAGCGAACTCGCCGGCCAGGTCGCGGGCCTGCAAAAAAGCCTGCGGGCCGCCGGCGTCGGCCTCGGCGACCGGGTCGCGGCCTGCATGCCCAACACCTGGCAAACCCTGGTGGGCATGCTCGCCACCACCAGCCTTGGCGCCATCTGGTCGTGCTCCTCGCCGGACTTCGGTACCCAGGGCGTGATCGATCGCTTCGGCCAGATCGAGCCCAAGGTGCTGATCACCTGCGCCGGCTATCGCTACGCCGGAAAGTTGATCGACCAGACCGCCAAACTCAACGAAATCCTCGAACGCCTGCCCGGCCTGCAGCAACTGGTGATCGTGCCTTACGCCCGTCCCCAGGCGCGCGTCGAGGACTTCCGCAGCCAGGCCCGGGTGACGTTGTGGAACGACTTCTACCAGGCCGGCGGCGATCCCGAATTCACCCCGGTGCCGTTCGCCCATCCGCTGTACATCCTCTATTCCAGCGGCACCACCGGGGTCCCCAAGTGCATCGTCCACAGCACCGGCGGGGTTCTGCTGCAACACCTCAAGGAACACGGCCTGCATGTCGACCTGGGGCGCGACGATTGCCTGTTCTACTACACCACCTGCGGCTGGATGATGTGGAACTGGCTGGTCTCGGGCCTGGCGGTCGGCGCCAGCCTGGTGCTCTATGACGGCTCGCCGTTCCATCCTGGCCCGCAACGCCTGCTGGACCTGATCGACAGCGAAGGCATCAGCGCCTTCGGCACCAGCCCCAAGTACCTCGCCGCCCTGGAAGACGCCGGTCTCGAGCCACGCCAGAGCCATCGGCTGGACAGCCTGAAAACCTTGCTGTGCACCGGTTCGCCGCTGTCGCCCCACAGCTACGACTATGTCTATTGCCAGATCAAGGACGAGGTCTGCCTGACCTCCATGTCCGGCGGCACCGATATCGTCTCCTGCTTCGTCAGCGGCAATCCGGTGCTGCCGGTGGTGCGCGGCCGGATGCAGTGCAAGAGCCTGGGCATGGCGGTGGAAGTCTGGGATGAGCACGGGCGCCCCGTGCTTGAGGCCAAAGGCGAACTGGTCTGCACCCGGCACTTTCCGGCCATGCCGGTGGGTTTGTGGAACGACCCGCAAGGGGAAAAACTCAAGGCCTCCTATTTCAGCCAGTTTCCCGGGGTCTGGGCCCAGGGCGACTATGCCGAGGAATTCACCGACGGCGGGATGATGATTCACGGGCGCTCCGACGCCGTGCTCAACCCCGGAGGGGTACGCATCGGCACGGCGGAAATCTATCGGCAGGTGGAAAAGGTCGAACAGGTGCTGGAGAGCATCGCCATCGGCCAGCAATGGCAGAGCGATGTGCGGGTGGTGTTGTTCGTCCGCCTGCGCGACGGTGTCGAACTGGATGAGGCCCTGGAGCAGCAGATCCGCCAGGTGATCCGCGCCAATACCACGCCTCGCCATGTGCCGGCGAAGATCCTTGCGGTCACGGACATCCCGCGCACCCTCAGCGGCAAGCTGGTCGAGCTCGCGGTACGTAATGTGGTGCATGGGCAGGCGGTAAAAAACACCGATGCCCTGGCCAATCCCGAGGCGCTGGAGCAGTTCCGGGACAGGACCGAGCTACAGTCCTGAAGCATACGGCGGGAGCCGGCTGACCGGCTCCCGCCAGCGCGCTAGATCGACAGGGACTGCAATGTGATGCTGCCAATCGTCGGTGTGGTGCCCGGATCTGGCTCACCGATAGGTACCAATGTCACCGTGGGCGCAGCCTCCAGCCCCCCAGTGGCGAGCAGCTTCTGTATGCGCTCGCCGACCAGGAAGCTGACACGTGTGGAAGAGGCATGATGCCCGCCGTGCATACCCTGCAAGCCAACCCCGAACATGCTGATGCCACCCACCAGATACTCAGGCGTCGGCGCGGCTCCGGCCGGCAACCCCAGATAGACCAGATAGCTGTTGCCGGGCTCTCCGTTCGCTTCGATGGCATCGAACGACAAGGCGTAGACGCTGCTGGAGGGCAGAGCCTTGAGCTGCGCACCAAAGGATTGTTTGAGCGCATTGGCGGCGACGGGAACCTGCAATGCCACGCTGATCGCCTTGCCCCCCAAGGCGATCGCCTTGGCCGTGGCTCCAGGGGCGACACTCTCGGCACGCAGCTGGAAATTTTTCTGAGCGGAGGGAAACGGCAGGCTGCCCTTGGGACGCTCGGCATACTCCGCATAAACGTAGGGATAGGCCAGGGTCGTCGTATCGAGTACTTGCGCCACCTTGACCTTGACGCCCTTGCCCGCTCCGTCGGCAAAGACCCAGGTCTGGTTCAGGAAAGCGCTGTCATTGGGGTTCTTTCCGCCACTCTTGTTCCAACTGGCCCAGATTCGGTCGATATTGGCATGGTGCAGCCAGAAAATCGGGTCGTTCGCCGCCCAAGGGACCTGGCCCATGCCTTTCTGATTGCCGACATCGCCATGCAGGGCGCCGTGGGGGTTGCCATTGATGTTGGAACAGAACCCCGCCACGTTACCCTTGTCGGCGTAGTTAGGCCACTTCATGCAGGACAAGTCGAGCGGGTTGCCCGCATCGACCACGGGTTTCCCGGCATTCGAGCCCGGGTTGCGATCAGGACGATACAGGGGCGCCCAGACAGGGTCCTTCTCCAGCAGAAACTGCTTGGGCATGACGCTGTAGTTGTTACCGCTGGCGCTGTAGGGACCGGTATAGTCCCAGTACGGCAGCGTGAAGTCGGGCCGGCCCGAAACGGCGCGGATAATCTGCTCGAAATACAACACATACATGCGGTGCCACGGTAGAAAGGCATTGGAATTGACGCCCTGGCTGGCGTGGGGTTCGCATGTCCACCACATAGCCTTCGCCAGCTCCTTGTTCGGACTGCTACCTGGGCCATACATCTTCTCGATGGTTTCCGGCTTGGGTCGATCACCAGGCATTGCATGGGTGTACCACTGAAAGGTCCAGGACAGCGGGTCCTTGGGATCCTTGGCCATCATTTTCTTCACGGCATCGGCATAAATCGCCAACATCTTCTGCCCTTCCTGGGACAGCACGTTGTAGCGCATCAGGGTCTTGCCCTGGACCGCCCAGGCATTGTTCATCAGACCGAATGGCAGCATCGCCATCCCACCACCCACTAAACCTGCCTTCAGCACCTTCCTTCGACTGATTGTCATCTTCACTCCTTGAGCCGTACGAATTGATCTCCACAATCAACAGCAAGGTCAGAGTAGCAGTGAAGGACCATTCCCCCATCAACGCGGGAACTTTTACATCAGTCCGATGTCCTGACGATCGAAATATGCTCGACTCGCGGCGAGTAGCCCGGTTCTTCGGGGCGAACGGGAATGAAGGTCAAGGTGGCCGGCTGCGTCAACCGCCCGGCATCGCGCAAGCGGACCAGCGCCTGGTCGAGTAGAAAGCTGAGCCGTTTGGGATGCTCGGCCACGTAGTGGTCAGGGGTGTCATAAAAATTCAACCCCCCCAGATAGCCGGGATCATCAGCGCCGGGAATGCTGTCCCGCGGCAGATCAAGGTAGAGATGATAGGCGACCGCCGGCGCCTCGGACGCCCAGATACCGGATAAAGCCAGGACCAATGGGCCTCGCCCTATCCAGGACGCCAGCCCCTGATCAGTGGGCATCGATGCCTGCAACACGACCTGCGTTCTTCCGACGCCGAGTTCGACCGGTTGCCCTGCGTCATAGAGCATATCGTCCGCCCAAACAGTAGAAGACAACGCCAAGGTCATTCCAAATAATAGGCTGAACCGCCACATACCCACCCTCCGAAACGGAGCGTTCTTACATCCGCTGCTCTTTACTATGGCACCCCCATGCTCGCGTAGCGATCTGCCGGCCCAACGGTCACGCGCCCTGGGCAAGCCGATCAGCCCCGGTAACGCAGCACCACCGCCCTGAAACTGCCGAACAGCGAGTAGCCGGCCACCAGGATTCGCCCATCGTCTTGCAAGGCCAGAGCGGTGGCGGTATCCAGGCTGTGGCCCAGACTGGTGCGCACCCAGCCGCGTCCGTCGGCGAAGTCCCGGTCCAACTGTCCATCGGCCAGGTAGCGCGCCAACACAAAGTCCGAGCCAAAGCCCATTACCGTCGAGCCCGCCAACAAAATCGAGCCATCGGCTTGGACCGCAAGACTGGCCCAAAGGCTGGCCGGGGTATCGATGTCCAGCAGGACGGCCTCGGTCTCATTGAAACCACGGTCCGGAGCACCCTCGCGATTGAACCCTTGCAGGGCACCGCGCATCGGGCCGAAACGGTTGCCGGCACACAGCAGCCGCCCGTTCTCGCCAGCGGCCAGCGCCGTCACCAGGGAACTGGCGCCGGCAAAGCCAAACGAGAGAAAACCCAGGTCGCCAAAGCCATGATCGAGACGACCATCGGCCTCGTAGCGCACCAGCAACCCCAACTGGGGAAAGCCCACCGAGCCACCCACCAGAATCTTGCCGTCGGCCTGGAGCCGGACGCAGCTCAACCAGGAGTTCATCAACAAATGCCGCACCAGGACAAAGCCACGCCCATTGAAGTCCGAATCCAGGCTGCCGTCGGGCTGAAGGCGGATCAATAACCCGACATAGTCGGCAAAGGTGTAGGTGTGATTGGCGATCAGCAGGATCTTGCCGTCGTCCTGGACCGCCCCCGTACAGGCCTCGACACCCGGCAACCCCGGTGGTAACCAGCCGTCCCGCGGGCCCTCGGCGAGCCCGCCGGGCAAACGCAGCACTTTCACGCCCAGGTCGCCAAAACCCGGGTCCAGGTGCCCATTGGCGTCAAATCGTGCCACGCCCGGCAAGGTATGTTCGGCGTCCAGGTAGTGCAGGCCGAACAGCAGGATCCGTCCATCGGCGAGCAACTGCACGCTGCTGGCCATGGCACCGGCACCGGCCTCGAAGCGGCCGCATACAAAACCGCCATCACCGAAGGAAGCGTCCGGCGTGCCGTCCTCATGCAACCGCGCCAGGCCAAAACAACAGCCGTCGGCAAAGCCCATCTTGAGCGCCAGCAGGACCTTGCCATCGGCACAGGCGACCACGTCATTGGCCAGGCTCGACAGACAACCGGGGAACTGCAACCTGAGCGTGCCCGACTGCCCAAACGTCGAATCCGCTTCACCCGCCGAGCTGAGCCGATAGCCTCGCAGTTCCTCCAGCATCATGAGCGGGTCCTCCCTGGGATTGGTGCCCTTGCCTGCCCTGCCGGCCGGCAGGGCTGCCGAGTATTCAATCGCTCATTCCCGCTTCCTACAACTGTTAGAAATGACAGTTGTAGGGTTTTTCCGAGCCAGAATACTGACTTTGCGGTCCTTTTTTATCTCCCAAAGCCTCCGGGCCGTTTTCAGGGCCACGCCAGGCTAGGCGGCGGCTTGTTGCGAGCGGCGCGCTGACAGGGTCACGGCGCGCACCGAAGCCCCGGCCTCAAGTCCCAGTTCCGCGGCGGTCCGCGCCTCGACCACCAGGGTTCCGGCAGCGACCCGGGCCGGCGCGGCGGTAATCCGGCATTCGGCGAACCGGCGATTGTGGATCAGGTACGGCTCGGCGTGATCCCCGGGCGTGCCGATACTCAGCACCAGCACCTGGCTGTCCCGCACGGCGCGAATTTCATCGGTGGCACACTCGATCAACGGCCCACCGTCGAAGATGTCGACGTAGTCCTTGAAGCCGAACCCTTCGGCCTTGAGCATGCCCAGCGCCGGCTCGGTATTGGGATGTACCCGGCCGATCACCGCCTGCGCGGCCTTCGGCAGCAGGCAGGTGGGCAATGGAAATTTTGGCATCAGTTCGGCGATAAAGGTCTTGTTGCCTTGGCCGGTGAGGAAGTCGGCATCGGCGAAATCCATCTTGAAGAAGTGTCGCCCCAGACCTTCCCAGAACGGCGAGATACCCTGCTCGTCAGAGTAGCCGCGCATCTCGGCGATCACCTTGTCGCCGAAACATTCGCGGAATTCGGCAAGGAACAAAAAGCGCGCCTTGGACAACAGCCGGCCGTTCAGGCCCTCGCGATGATTAGCCCCGAGAAACAGCGAGCAGAGCTCGGAATGGCCGGTCATGTCATTGCCCAGGAACAGGGTCGGCAGATGCTGGTTGATCGACAGGTTTTTCGACGCCGCGACCAACAGGCCGACCCGGTAGTTGTACCAGGGTTCGCGCAAGCCGACAGCGCCGGCCAGGGCGCAGATGCCCACGACTTCGCCTTCGGCGGCCTCAAGGACGAACAGGTAGTCGGCATCGCCCCGCTCGGCGATGCCAGCGAAGGTTTTTTGCGCCCATTCCAGGCGATGTTGCAGGCGCTGCGGGTCGGCGGGCAGCGTGGTCAGGCCGGCGCCAGCGCTTTGTGCCAGGGACAGCAGAGCTGGAAGGTCGGACAGGCGGGCGGGACGAACAATCATCGGGCACACTCCACGGCGGTGGGCTGTTTGGGCAGGAACACTTCGGCCAACATGCAGCGCGCACTGCCGCCGCCAATACGCTCGATGGTGTCGATCTTCACCGGCAAGGGCGTGGCATGGCGTTCGACTTGTCGTCGCTGCCCGGCATCGAGCGCCGCCCAGGCCGTGCGCGACATCACCAGCAGCGGTTCGCCCCGGCGGTTGTGCACTTCCAGCATATTGCCGGCGAAGGACTCCAACTGGTTCCAGTCCAGGGTCAGGACGGCTTTGCCGCTGGACTCCAGGCGCTGGCGCAGGCCGTCGCGTTCGCTCGGGTCGCTGACGGCCTGCAGGCAAACTACGGCCAGGTGCCGACCGACACTCATCATCACGTTGGTGTGGTAGATCGGCACCCCGGCCCGGTCCACGGCGTTGAACGCGCAAAGCTGGTAACCGAGGTGATCGAGCACCGGCTGCAAGGCTGCCGCATGGGTGCGGGTGGAATAGCCGGCATAGCAGATCCGCTGTTCGCGGTCGAAGACCATGCTGCCAGTACCTTCGAGAAACAGGCCCTGGGCTTCCAGGCCGGAAAAGTCCGCGCAGTGCAGCACCTGGTGCTGCTCACGCAGCCAATCGAGAACGCCCTTGTTGCGCTCCAGGCGGCGGTTATGCCCCTGCATCGGATAGATCACCAGGGTGCCGTCGGGATGGCTGCTCCAGCAGTTATTGGGAAAGATCGAGTCCGGGGTATGCGGCAAGGCGCGGTCCTGGTGCACCAGGACCTCGACATCGTGGGCGCGCAAGGTCGCGACATACTGGTCGAATTCCTCGAGGGCCTGCTGCTGGACGTTTTCGTCGGCCAGGGCCTGCTGCTGGAAACGGTTGTTGGCGGCGGTATCGGGATTGAAGGCGAAGCTCGCCGGACGAACCATCAAGACGGTGTGGGTGGTTTGCATGGGCACGAATTCAATGAGGGGTTGAGGTGCTCATTGTCTGTTCGAGGCGGGGAAAAACCCGGTTGATAAGCCGTTGGCGAAGGCTGGAAACGGCTGAAAGATTTGCGCGGTGCAGCAGAATCGGCGAGTGGATGAAACAACCTCGCAAGGGGAAAAATCAGCTGTCGACTTCAAGGCCCTCTTCGCGGGCAAGCTCCGCTCCCACCATGTCGGGGCCATGTTCAAAATCGGCGTATAACCGAGCCCCCGTAGGAGCTGGCTTGCCAGCGATGAGGCCCTTGAGCCTTGCAGCGGCCATCCGGACGCCATCGCCGGCAAGCCGGCCCCCACACAGGCAGGCAGTGTTACTCCATCGAGGTTTTGACCATCGCCAGCTCAGGATGGCTGACCAGCTTGTCGATATGCAACTCCGGGTCTTCCAGCCAGGTTTCCGTCAGGACCCGGTAATGCTCCATGTCGCGACAACGCATGCGCAAGCTGTAGTCGAACGCCCCGCTGATCAAGCGACATTCCAGCACCTGGGGGCAGGCCCGGGTCTTGGCCTCGAAGGCCTTCTGCGCCGCCCGCCCGCTCTGGTTCGACAACGCTACCAACACCAGCAACGACAAGCCCGACGAGAGTTTCTTCTCGTCGATAATCGCCCCGTAGCCGCGGATCACGCCCAACTGCTCCAGCTTGCGCACCCGTTCCAGGCAAGGCCGGGGGGTCAGGTGCACACGCTCGGAGAGCTTCTGGTAGGTGATGCGCCCGTCGTGGCGCAGCACCTCGATAATTGCCTGGTCGATGCGATCCAGGACGATCGACAGGTCACGAACATCCGCCATAAATGGCTTGCCTCACTTCAAACGGCCAGAAAGAAACTGTTGTAGACGCTCGCTTTGCGGATCATCGAGCATCTGGGCACTGCCCTGCTCTTCGACCCGACCTTGATGGAGAAACAGCACCTGGCTGGAGACCTGCCGGGCAAAGCCCATCTCGTGCGTTACCATGAGCATTGTACGACCTTCCTCGGCCAGCGCCTGAATCACTTTCAAGACCTCGCCCACCAGCTCCGGATCGAGCGCGGAAGTCGGCTCGTCGAACAGCAGGATCTGCGGCTCCATGGCCAAGGCCCGGGCAATCGCCACGCGCTGCTGCTGGCCGCCGGAGAGAAACGCCGGATGCTGCCCGGCCACCCGCTGGGGCAAGCCGACTTTGTCGAGATAGGCGCGGGCCCGCTCCTCGGCGTCCTTGCGCGCCACGCCCAGCACCCGGCACGGCGCCATGACAATGTTCTCGAGCACCGTCAGATGGCTCCACAGGTTGAAATGCTGGAAGACCATGGCCAGGCGGGTGCGCAGGCGCTGCAACTGCGCCGGACTGGTGACCTTCATCCCGCCCGGGGCCGGATGGGTGGCGATCAGTTCGCCGTCCAGTTCGATGCGGCCTTCGTCGGCCCGCTCAAGGAAATTGATACAGCGCAGCATGGTGCTTTTACCCGAGCCGCTGGCGCCGATCATGCTCACCACATCGCCGGAGCGGGCCTGCAGCGACACGCCCTTGAGGACTTCGTTATCGCCGAAGCGCTTGTAGAGGTTTTCGATATTCAATTTGTACATGGAAGCTCCCGGGGCAAGCCCTGGAAAAAGGGGAGAAACACGCCCCCTGTAGGAGCCGGCTTGCCGGCGATTGCGTCCTCGAATTCAACGCTGGCCTCACCGGCCTCACCGGCCTCATCGCCGGCAAGCCGGCAAGCCGGCACCTACAGGTTGTGCGCTGTTTACAAGATGGATTGGGTTCAGTGCGCCGGGCCGAGGAAGCCCAGCCAGCGTCGTTCCGCCAGGCGGAACATACCCACCAGGCCGAAGGACAGGCCCAGGTAGAGCAACCCGGCAATCCCGAAGGCCTGGAAGGTCATGAAGGTCGCGGAATTGGCATCCCGGGCGACCTTGAGGATGTCCGGGATGGTGGCGGTAAAGGCCACCGATGTGGCATGCAACATCAGGATCACTTCATTGCTGTAGTACGGCAGTGCCCGGCGCAATGCCGAGGGCAGGATCAAGCGCACGGCCAGGCGCCAGCCACTCAGGCCATAGGCGTGAGCCGCCTCGATTTCACCGTAGGGAATGCTGCGAATCGCCCCGGCGAAAATCTCCACGGTGTAGGCACAGGTGTTGAGCACGAACGCCAGCAAGGTGCAGTTCATCGCGTCGCGGAAGAAGGCTTCCAGCAAGGGCTGCTCACGCACCACCGCCATGCCGTAGATCCCGCTGTAGCAGATCAACAACTGGATATAGAGCGGTGTGCCGCGAAAGACATAGGTGAAGAACTGCACCGGCCAGCGCAACAGCAGGTTGCGCGACACCCGCAACAGCGCCAATGGCAGCGACAGGACAAACCCGATGCCGATGCTCGCGCACAACAGCCATAGGGTCATGGCCAGGCCAGTCAGGCCCTCGCCGTCAGTGAACAGGAAGGGTTGCCAGTATTCCCGGAACAACTCGATCATCGCGCCGACTCCCGCACACCGAGGTTGAAACGTCGCTCCAGGCAACGCAACACGTAGTTCGAGGCACTGGTGATCAGCAGGTAGAGCAACGCCGCCAGCACCAGGAAATACATCATGTTGAAGGTACTTTTACCGGCATCCTGGGCAACCTTGACCAGATCGGCGAGGCCGATGATCGACACCAGCGCCGTGGCCTTGAGCAATACCAGCCAGTTATTGCCCAGGCTCGGCAGGGCGAAGCGCATCATCTGCGGGAAGACCACGCAGCGGAACCGCTGCCAGGCGCTCAGCCCATAGGCGGTGGCGGCCTCGGTCTGGCCATGGGGAATGCTCAGGATGGCGCCACGGAAGGTCTCGGTGAAATACGCGCCGTAGATGAAGCCCAGGGTCACGACCCCCGCCACGAAGGGATCGATTTCCACGTAGGGCCAGTCCATGGCCTCGGTCAGATGGCTAAGCCAGCCTTGCAGGCTGTAGAAAATCAGCAGCATCAGCACCAGGTCCGGAATACCGCGAATCAGCGTGGTGTAGAGGGTCGCCGGCAGATTGAACAGCCGCAGCGGCGAAAGCCTGGCCGTGGCGCCAAGCAAGCCCAGGGCCATGCTCACCAACAGCGACAACGCCGAGAGCTTGGCGGTGACCCACACCCCATGCAGCAGCAGTGGGCCATAGCCCTGCAGGCCGGAAGCAGCCAGGCCGAAGAATTCTAGAAAGGTCGTCACATCGATCACCCGTCTTCCAGCGCCACGCCCCGGCGCCGCACGGCCAGGGACCGTACGGGGGGCGTGGGAGCCGGGATCAGTTGTTGTAGAGGTCCAGGTCGCCGAAGTATTTCTTCTGCAGCTGGGCGTAGATGCCCTTCTCATGCAGCGCCTTGATTGCGCTGTTGAGCATGCCCTTGAGCTCGTCATTGCCCTGGCGCACACCGATGGCGATGTCCATCGGGATCAGCGGATCAGTGATCCCCGCGCTGTTCTGGAAGGCCGCGCCCTGGGGCGACTTGAGGAAACTCATTTCTGCCTGCAGCTTGTCCTGGATCGAACCGTCGAGACGCCCGTAGACCAGATCGGCATAGACCTGGTCCTGATTCTGGTAGGCGCGGATCTTCACCCCGCCTGGTGCCAGGCGTGCCTTGGCATAGGCCTCCTGGATGGTCCCCTGCATATAGCCGATGGTCTTGCCCTTCAAGGATTCGGCGGTCGGTTGCAGCCCCGCGTCCTTGCGGGTGACGATGGCGGTCGGGCCGGCGTAGAGCCGATCAGTGAAGTCGATCTGCTTCTTGCGCGGCTCGGTGACGGTCATCGACGACTCGATGGCGTCGAACTTGCCGGCCTTGAGTGCCGGGATCAGGCCGTCGAAGTCATTACTGACCCAGACGCACTTGAGCTTCAGCTCGGCGCAGATGGCATTGCCCAGGTCGATACCGAAACCCTCCACGCCACCGTCGGCGGTGCTGGATTCAAACGGCGGGTAAGACGGATTGGTGCCGAAGCGCAGTTCTTTCCACTCCTTGGCGCTTGCGCCGCCGCAGCAAAGCGCCAATGCCAGTACAGGTAAGGTCAGCCATGTATGAGTCATCTTCAGAGTCCCGGATTTATTTGAAGTTATCGTGTGCGAGCGGATGCCGGCACACTTTTGGACAGGGGCAGAGAATGGGCGGCCAATGCCGCGCTATCGTTCTTATTGTTATTGAATGAGCCCACGCCTTTAAGGATCGGGGCCCGTCCTCTTGCGAGCGTTCGCGGGAACGTCAGCGCAAGGAGGCCAGAATGCCAACTCGAAGAACCGAGCGGGTGTCGTAAGACCGCGCCAAAACAGCCGGAAAAAGCCCGTGACGAAGCGGCCACAGCCGATCCTGTCGCGACACTCCGCGCAGCGCGGCCATAATTCGCTTTGCAGTCCAGGCACGGCTAAGGTCTAGAGACGGCATAGGTGCTCGCAGCGCGCCCAGGCAAAAATGCAGACTCGACCTGCGATTATTCCGGTTGTACAGGGCAAATTTGCACTGTTACGATCGGGCATCGTTCGCCCGCCGAACACACCAAAAAGACAATAAAAGCAGGGAGTTAGTGATGACTGCTCGGGTTTCATCCTCCGCCACCCAGGACCTCGACGTCCCGGACGCCGACGTCCTGGCCGACGTGCGCAACCATATCGGTCACCTGACCCTCAACCGCCCCGCCGGCCTCAACGCCCTCACCCTGGACATGATCCGCGCCCTGCAGCAGCAGCTCGATGCCTGGGCCCACGACCCGCAGGTACACGCGGTGGTCTTGCGCGGGGCCGGCGAGCGGGCCTTCTGTGCCGGCGGCGATATCCGTTCGCTGTATGACAGCTACCAGAGCGGCGGGCGCCTGCACCAAGACTTTTTCGTCGAGGAATACGCCCTGGACCTGGCCATCCACCACTACCGCAAACCGATACTGGCGCTGATGGACGGCTTTGTCCTCGGCGGCGGCATGGGCCTGGTGCAAGGCGCCGACCTGCGAGTGGTCACCGAGCGCAGCCGACTGGCCATGCCGGAAGTTGCCATCGGCTATTTCCCGGATGTCGGCGGTAGTCATTTCCTGCCGCGCATTCCCGGCGAGCTGGGCATCTACCTGGGGGTCAGCGGCGTGCAGATCCGCGCGGCCGATGCCCTCTACTGCGGTCTGGCCGACTGGTACCTGACCAGCGACAAACTGGCGCAACTGGATGAGCGCCTCGACCGGTTGCAATGGCATGAAACGCCGCTCAAGGACCTCCAGGGCCTGCTGGCGAAACTCGCCGTGCAAACCCTGCCCGAGGCGCCGCTGGACGCATTGCGCCCGGCCATCGACCACTTCTTCGCCCTGCCGGATGTCCCGAGCATGGTCGAGCAACTGCGCGAAGTCACCGTCGCCGACAGCCATGAGTGGGCCCGGGAAACCGCCGACCTGCTGGAGACCCGCTCGCCCCTGGCCATGGCCGTGACCCTGGAAATGCTCCGGCGCGGCCGCCATCTGGCCCTGGAAGACTGCTTCGCCCTGGAGCTGCACCTGGATCGCCAGTGGTTCGACCGCGGTGACCTGATGGAAGGCGTGCGCGCCCTGCTGATCGACAAGGACAAGCACCCACGCTGGAACCCCGCGACCCTGCGCGAACTGGATGCCGAGCATGTCGCCAGCTTTTTCCATGGCCTCGACGCGAGCAGGAACTGAACCATGCACGATATCGAACTGAGCGAAGAACAAGTGATGATCCGCGATATGGCCCGGGACTTTGCCCGTGGCGAGATCGCGCCCCACGCCCAGGCCTGGGAAAAGGCCGGTTGGATCGATGACGGCCTGGTCGCCAAGATGGGCGAGTTGGGCCTGCTGGGCATGGTGGTCCCCGAAGAATGGGGCGGCACCTATGTCGATTACGTGGCCTACGCCCTGGCCGTGGAAGAAATTTCCGCCGGTGACGGCGCCACCGGCGCGCTGATGAGCATTCATAACTCGGTCGGCTGCGGGCCGGTCCTCAACTACGGTAGCCAGGCCCAGAAGGAAACCTGGCTGGAACGGCTCGCCACGGGCCAGGCCATCGGCTGCTTCTGCCTGACCGAACCCCAGGCCGGTTCCGAAGCCCACAACCTGCGAACCCGCGCCGAACTGAAGGACGGCGAGTGGATCATCAATGGCGCCAAGCAGTTCGTCAGCAACGGCAAGCGCGCCGAACTGGCGATTGTCTTTGCCGTCACCGATCCCAATCTGGGCAAGAAAGGCCTCTCGGCGTTCCTGGTGCCCACTGATACGCCGGGCTTTATCGTCGACCGTACCGAACACAAGATGGGCATTCGCGCCTCCGACACCTGCGCGGTAACCCTCAACCAGTGCCGCGTGCCCGAGGCCAACCTGCTGGGCGAACGCGGCAAGGGCCTGGCGATTGCCTTGTCGAACCTGGAAGGCGGACGCATCGGGATCGCCGCCCAGGCACTGGGGATCGCCCGTGCGGCGTTCGAAGCGGCGCTGGCCTATGCCCGCGAGCGGGTGCAGTTCGACAAACCGATTATCGAGCACCAGAGCATCGCCAACCTGCTGGCCGACATGCACACCCGGATCAATGCCGCACGCCTGCTGATCCTGCATGCGGCGCGCCTGCGCAGTGCCGGCCAGCCATGCCTGTCGGAAGCTTCACAGGCCAAGCTGTTCGCCTCGGAAATGGCCGAGAAGGTCTGCTCCTCGGCCATGCAGATTCATGGGGGGTACGGCTATCTGGAAGATTATCCGGTGGAGCGGTATTACCGGGATGCGCGGATCACGCAGATCTATGAGGGGTCGAGCGAGATCCAGCGGATGCTGATTGCGCGGGAGTTACGGCATTACCTCGTGTAAGACAGCAAGATTTGTAGCGGGCTTGCGGACGCCATCGCCGGCAAGCCAGCTCCCACAGGGTTGTGGTTGGACCACTGATTAGTGGCCAACCGATACCTTGTGGGAGCCGGCTTGCCGGCGATGGCGATCCAACAATCAACGCAGAACTTACTGATCCTTGAACTGCGCCTCACGCTTGGCAATAAACGCCGCCATGCCTTCCTTCTGATCCAGGGTGGCAAACGCCGCATGGAACACCCGGCGCTCGAAACGCACACCTTCCGACAGGCTGACCTCGAACGCGCGGTTGACGCTTTCCTTGACCATCATGCTGATCGGCACCGATTTACCGGCAATCAACGCCGCGACCTTCAGCGCTTCCTCAAGCAGTTCATCGGTCGGCACAATCCGCGCCACAATCCCGCAACGCTCGGCTTCCACGGCATCGATAAAGCGCCCGGTCAGGCACATTTCCATGGCCTTGGCCTTGCCCACCGCACGGGTCAGGCGCTGGGTGCCGCCCATGCCCGGCAGCACGCCGAGGTTGATTTCCGGCTGGCCGAACTTGGCGTTGTCGCCGGCCAGGATAAAGTCGCACATCAGGGCCAGCTCACAGCCGCCGCCCAAGGCAAAACCGGACACCGCGGCGATAATCGGCTTGCGCCGGTTGGCTACCCGGTCGCTGTCGCTGAACAGATCGTCCAGGTAGATCTGCGGATAAGTCAGCTCGGCCATTTCCTTGATATCAGCGCCCGCCGCAAAGGCTTTTTTCGAGCCGGTCAGCACGATGCAACCAATGTTCGGATCGGCTTCCAGTGCGTCCAGCGCCTGGTTCAATTCGCCGATGATCTGGGCGTTCAGGGCGTTGAGCGCCTGCGGGCGGTTCAGGGTAATCAGGCCGACACGGTCCTTGATGTCCAGCAGAATGGTTTCATAACTCATCGATAGATTCCTTGATCACAGGTTGCGCGAAATGACCATGCGCTGAATGTCGCTGGTGCCTTCGTAAATCTGGCAGACCCGCACGTCGCGATAGATCCGCTCCAGCGGGAAGTCGCTCAAATAGCCATAGCCGCCCAGGGTTTGCAAGGCTTGCGAGCAGACTCGCTCAGCCATTTCCGAAGCGAACAGCTTGGCCATGGAGGCTTCCACCAACGCCGGCTTACCGCTGTCACGCAGCGCCGCCGCGTAGTGCACCATCTGCCGGGCCACGGCGATCTGGGTGGCCATGTCCGCCAGGCGGAAGGCCACGGCCTGGTGCTCGATCAGCGCCTTGCCGAAGCTTTCCCGCTCGCGGGCATAATCGCGGGCAGCCTCGAAGGCGGCCCGGGCCATGCCCACCGATTGCGCGGCGATGCCGACCCGTCCGCCTTCCAGGTTGGCCAAGGCGATGCGGTAGCCCTCGCCCTCCTCGCCCAGACGGTTGGCCACCGGCACCTTCACCTCCTCGAAGAGGATCTGGCAGGTGTCGGAGGCATGCTGGCCGAGCTTGTCCTCAACCCGGGCAACGATGTAGCCCGGCGAGTCGGTGGGCACGATAAAAGCACTGATACCGCGCTTGCCAGCGTCCGGATCGGTCACTGCGAAGACGATCACCACCCCGGCGTTCTGCCCGGAGGTGATGAACTGCTTGCAGCCGTTGAGCACGTAGTGGTCGCCCACGAGCTTTGCCCGGGTCTTCAGGCCGCTGGCATCAGAGCCGGCCTGGGGTTCGGTCAGGGCGAAGGCGCCGAGCATCGCACCGCTGGCCAGTGGCGGCAGGAAACGGGCTTTCTGCTCTTCAGTACCAAACTTGAGGATCGGTACACAACCGACCGAGTTGTGCACGCTCATGATGGTCGAGCAGGCGCCGTCGCCGGCGGCGATTTCCTCCAGGGCCATGGCATAGGCCAGGTAGCCGGTGTCGCAGCCGCCCCACTGCTCCGGGACCAGCATGCCGAAAAAGCCCAGCCCGGCCATTTCGCCGATGGCCTCTTTCGGAAAGCGGTGCTCGCGGTCCCACTCGGCGGCGAAGGGTTTCAAGCGTTCCTGGGCAAAGTCCCGGGCCGCTTCGGCAATCTGTTTTTGCTCATCGCTGGGTAACATGGCAACTCCTAGTACAGGCACTCGACGGCCATGGCCGTGGCTTCACCGCCGCCGATGCAAATGGCCGCGACACCGCGCTTCAGGCCTTTCTGGCGCAGGGCCGAGAGCAGGCTGACCAGAATCCGCGCGCCGGACGCACCGATCGGATGGCCCAGGGCACAGGCGCCGCCGTGGACGTTGACCTTGTCGTGGTGCAGCTCCAGCTTTTGCATGGTCACCAGGGTAACCACGGCGAAGGCTTCATTGATTTCAAAACGGTCGACCTGGTCCAGGGACCAGCCGGTTTTCTTCATCAGTTTCTCGATCGCACCCACCGGGGCCACCGGGAACAGGCCCGGGGTATCGGCAAACGCCGCATGCCCGCGAATCACCGCCAGGGGCGTGAGGCCACGCTTCTGCGCTTCGGACTGGCGCATCAGCACCAGCGCCGCCGCACCGTCGGAAATCGAACTGGAGTTCGCCGCCGTAACCGTGCCCCCCTGGCGGAACGCCGGCTTCAGGCTGGCAATCTTGTCCAGCTTGGCCTTGGGTGGCTGTTCGTCGTCGCTGATCAACCGCTGCTCCTTGCCCACGGTGACCGTCAGCGGCACGATTTCCGCGCGGAAGCGGCCCTCGCGGATAGCTTCCTGGGCACGGGTCAGGGACGCCACGGCAAAGGCATCCTGGGTTTCGCGGCTGAAACCGTGGGTTTCGGCGCAATCCTCGGCGAAGGTGCCCATCAGGCGGCCCTTGTCGTAGGCATCCTCAAGGCCGTCGAGAAACATATGGTCGAGCACCTGGCCATGGCCCATGCGGTAGCCGCTACGAGCGCGGTCCAGCAGGTAGGGCGCGTTGGACATGCTTTCCATGCCGCCGGCCACCACCACTTCGGCGCTGCCGGCCACGAGCATGTCGTGGGCGAGGATGGTCGCTTCCATGCCAGAGCCGCACATCTTGTTCAGGGTGGTGCAGCGGGTGGACTTGTCCAACCCGGCGCCAAGGGCCGCCTGGCGAGCCGGGGCCTGACCGAGGCCGGCGGACAGCACGCAGCCGAACAGCACGTGCTCGACTTCGCCCGGCGCCAGTTCGGCACGCTCGACGGCGGCACGGATCACGGCGGCGCCCAATTGCGGCGCGCTGAGGCTTTTCAGGTCGCCCTGGAAGCCGCCCATGGGGGTGCGCACGGCACTGACGATAACAATGGGGTCGTTGGCAGTCATGATCGATTCTCCTATTTCGCGGCCATGCGCAAGGCGCCGTCGAGACGGATCACCTCGCCGTTGAGCATGCTGTTTTCAATGATATGCCGCACCAGCGCGGCGTACTCGCTGGGTTTGCCCAGGCGCGCAGGGAACGGTACGCCGGCCGCAAGCGAGGCGCGGACTTCCGGGCTCATGCCGGCCATCATCGGGGTTTCGAAAATGCCCGGGGCGATGGTCATCACCCGAATGCCGAAGCGAGCCAGCTCGCGGGCGGCCGGCAGGGTCAGGCTGACGATGGCGCCCTTGGAGGCGGCGTAGGCGGCCTGGCCAATCTGGCCATCATAGGCGGCGGCGGAAGCGGTATTGATGATCACCCCACGCTCGCCGTCGGCATTCGCTTCGGTTTCGGCAATGGCGGCGGCGGCCAGGCGCAGCAGGTTGAAGCTGCCGATCAGGTTGACGTTGATCACCTGGCTGAAGCTTTCCAGCAGGTGCGGGCCGTTCTTGCCGAGGATCTTCTCGCCACGCACGATGCCGGCACAGTTGACCAGGCCGTGGAGACCGCCAAAGGCCTCGACCGCGGCCTGTACCGCCGCCTGGGCCTGGGCTTCCTGGGTGATGTCCGCGACCACGCTGCGGGCTTGCGCGCCGAGCTTTTGCGCCTGGGCGGCGACGGACTCGGCATTGAGGTCCACCAGCATCACCTTGGCGCCGGCAGCCACCAGCATTTCAGCGGTGGCCGCACCGAGGCCGGAAGCCCCACCGCTGACCATGAAAGCCTTGTCTTTAATGTCCATTGCACTGTCCTTCGTTAAAACCGTAAGTGATTCTGATGACCGACGCGATCCCCTGTAGGCGCTCCGCCAAACTGTCTTCGTACCCAGCCTTTGTCAGAGCGGGCTTGCCAGCGATGAGGCCCGCAAGCCTTGCATCGCCTGTCCGGCCGCCATCGCCGGCAAGCCGGCTCCTACAAAGGGTTCGTCTATTCAGGTCGCGGCCTGGGCCTTGGCGATCTCCTGATTACGCAAGATAAAACGTTGCAACTTGCCGCTCGGGGTCTTGGGCAACTCGTCGACGAATTCGATTTCCCGGGGGTAGGCATGGGCCGCCAGGCGCTTGCGCACATACTGGCGCAATTCCTCGGCCAACTGCGGCTCGGCACGGTAGCGCGCACCAAGCACGACAAAGGCCTTCACCACCTCGGTGCGTTCCGGGCAAGGCTTGCCGACCACCGCCGCCTCCACCACCGCCGGATGCTCCACCAGGGCGCTTTCGACATCGAACGGGCCGACCCGATAACCCGAAGTGGTAATCACATCATCGCTACGCCCTACAAAGCTGATGCTGCCGTCGCTATTCAGTTCCACGGTGTCGCCGCTGAGGTAGTACTGGCCGACAAAGGCCGTGGTCTCGAAGCCCTGGTAACCGTTGAACCAGAACATCGGCGACTGGGAGCGATCCAGCGCGAGAATCCCCGGCTGCCCGACCGCCAACTCCCGCTGCTGCTCATCCAGCACCACGATGCGATGCCCCGGCGAGGCGAACCCCGCCGAGCCGACATGCACCGGATGCTCAAGGCCATGGTGGTTGCACAGCACCATGCCCATTTCGGTCTGGCCGTAGTGATCGAGAATGGTCACTCCCAGGTTGTCGGCGAACCAGCGGATCACTTCCGGGTTCAGTGGTTCGCCGGCACTGCTGACCACCCGCAGGCGGCCCTTGACCTTGCTGGCGAAGGCATCGCCGGCGGCAATCAGCAGGCGGTAGGCCGTGGGCGATCCGGTGAGGTTGGTGATGCCGTATTTCTCGATGATCCGGCAGGTGCTTTCCACCGTGAACGGGCCATCGTAGAAGGTGATCGGGTGGCCCGTGCCCAGCGGCCCGGTGATACCGAAGTACAGGCCGTAGGCCCACCCCGGATCGGCAACGTTCCAGAATGCGTCGTCAGGGCGCAGGTCGACCGCGTCGCGGGTGTAATTCTGGAATGCGATGATCGCCTTGAGCGGTACTTCCAGAGGTTTCGCCGGCCCCGTGGTGCCCGAGGTGAACATCAGCAGAAAGGGGTCCTCGCCCGTGAGCAGCACTGGCTCGCAGTAGGCCGGGTAGTTGTCCAGTTCGGCCCAGAAGCTGAAATCGCCGCGTACGATGCCCTGGCCCTTGGCGCCGCCGACCGTGACAATGGCCGGGCAGTCGGCGACTTCGCTGAGTTTTTCCCGATTGACCGCGTCGGTGACCACCAGCTTGGCGCCGGAGCTGCCCAGGCGGTGCTCGATGGCCTTGGGGCCGAAGGCGGTGAACAGTGGCTGGTAGACGGCGCCGATACGCCAGGTGGCGAACAGCGCGATCAAGAGTTCGACATTGCGCGGCAACAGCGCGGCAACCTTGTCGCCACGGCGCACGCCTTGGGCCAGCAGAAAGTTGGCGAAACGCGCGGCCTGGTCCTGCAACTCGCTGAACGTGTAAACCGCGCTACTGCCATCGCGGCCCTCCCAGAACAGCGCGATACGCCCCGGCAAGGCATGCCGGTCGCAGCATTCGACACAGGCGTTGAGCGCCGTCAAAGTCCCTTTGAGGCCCGTTTGGGCTGCTTGCTGATAATCGAAGTCCGCGGTGGCGGTCTGATAGTCGCGCATGTCCAGAATCTCTCGGTCTTGTTATTGGAAGGAACCGTAGAAAAATCCTGGAAATAGTCGCGCTGTCAGGGACTTGGGACAATGGTCAAAGCTTTCAACCTGATTGACTGGTTTGGCCAATAAGCGGCCTCGACCTGTAGGGGCCGGCGTGTGTCGTGGGAGCGGAGCTTGCCCGCGAAGAGGCCCTTGAGCCTTGCGCAGCCCATCCGGACGTCATCGCCAGCAAGCCGGACCAAGAAGGCCTAGTGCGCCTCGTTGAGAATCAGGCTGCGGTAATGCCCCGGGTTGGACCCAGACCATTTGCGAAAGGCCTTGTAGAACGAACTGGCATCGGCAAAGCCCAGCCGGGTGGCGATCTCGGCAAAGCTGATCGACGGCTCCGCCAGCCAGGCAATCGCCCACTCCTTGCGCACGCTGTCCTTGAGACCCTGGTAGGTCTGCCCTTCTTCCGCCAGCCGCCGCCGCAGGGTCGAGGCCGACATGCACAATTGCACGGCCAGTCCTTCGGTTTCCGGCCACTCTTCGGCCGGCAGTTGCCGCAGGTCCAGCTTGATGCGGCTGGCCAGGCTCTGGGCATCGCGGTACTTGACCAGGATATTGGCCGGCGCCAGCGCCAAAAAGCGTTGCAACTCCTCGGCACTGCGCTTGATCGGCAGGTCCAGGCAGTCGGCGGAAAAAATCATCCGCGTGCGTGGCCGGTCGAAGCGCAGGTTCTCGGAAAACATCACCCGATAGTCCTCGCAGTAATCCGGCTCGGCACAGCGCAGCTCGATGGCCAGGATCGGGATACGCCGCCCGGCCAGCCAGCAAGCCACGCCATGCACGATCATCCAGTAGGCGAAGTAGGTAAACGGCCGCCGCCCCTGCCCTTGCGGTTCCAGCAGGACGATTTCCGCCAGGCTTTGCCGGTGCACCAATTGGGCCGGCAGGCGCTCGAGCATCAACGAGAGGAAACCCAGCACCGAGTCCAGCCCGGCCGCCACCGTCGGCTGCGCCATGCCGGCGCGACACAGGTAGGTGAAACTGCCGGAGCGCAGCTTGCGCGGGTCCATGCCAAAGAACTCGTCATCGTTGCGCCGCGCCAACAGTCGCCACAGCCGGGCGTAATCACTGGCCGGTACGCGGGCATCGGGCTGCTCCAGCAAGTGCGTGGCAATCCCGACCTTGTTCAGGACCTCCTCGGTGGCCGCTCCCGGGGCGCAACTCTGCAACAGTGCCTCACGCACCAGCGGGATGGAGATGGTGTCTTTTTCCAACATTGGCTGTCGCTCAAGCCTTGTGCTGATCCTTGTGACGGCCATCTTAGGCAGCGCCGAACAAAAAGCCAGCGTGAACCCCTCATAAAATCCTCAGCAGCACCGATAGCCTTGGCTTTGTTATGATCCGCGGCCAGTGCGGAACCGCCTTTTCAGGGAGCTTTATTCAGTATGGTCGTAGGAATGGCTTTGCACAGTGGCACCCCTCCTGTACCCCTGCCATTTTTGGTGGCTGATCGATGAGTTGCTGGGAAATTCTCAGGCTGTCAGCGGACACCGATACCCGCGGCATCAAGCGCCAATACGCGACCCTGCTCAAACAGACCCGCCCGGACGACGACCCGGAGGGCTTCCAGCGGCTACGCGAAGCCTACGAGCAGGCCCTCGACTGGAACGCGCAGGCGTCGGAGCCGGCAGCTGTCGTCGAACCGGTTCTGTATACCAGCGAAACCGGCCTGTCCCCTGCTCCCGCGGGCCCCAGCGCTGCGCAACGGGTCGCCAGCGAATTGCTCGAAGGCATCACCCCGGCCTTGCTCGACGAGCGTTTTTCCCGGGCGCTCGTCTATTACTGTCAGCGCGAGTTCGAGGAACAACTGCTGCTGCGCTGCCTGGAACCCGGGCAGGACTTCCGGGCCCTCGCCCACTGGGGGTTGGAACATTTCAAGTGGCTGAGCCCCTGGCAACGCAACGACTTGCCGCGACACACGTTGCTTGAACTCGATCGACGGCTGTTCAAAAACTTCGAAGAGCCCCTGGCGGACCTGCTCGGGCGCGGGGATATCGAAGGGTTCTGGCGCGAATACTACAACCTGGAGCAGCTCGATTGGCTCAAGAGCCTGGGGCAGCGGGAGCGCCTCAATGCGCTGCTGGCGAAGTTGCTGCTGGAAAGCCCGTTCTGGTCGGCCAAGCTGTTCAACTCCGTCTGCAAGCTCAATCACTGGAACACCGGCAGCTTCACGCCGAACTGCCCGGAGCCCTACTGGACACGCCTGCTGGAGCGCAGCCGCAGCGAAACCTTCCTGTCCAACCAGCAACACCGTCTCGACCTGCCGCCGGACACCCCCGACAACCGGGTCGCACAGCTGTTGTTTGCCGATATGACCCTGGCCCAGCGCCACGGCTTCTCTCGCCGCTTCCATAAAGAAGACTGGCAGGCCTGCCATCAACTGGCCCGATCGATACAAGCCAGCCATCCACGACTGCAAAGCCTGCTGCCCGGTGCCGATGCCTTTTTCTGGCGCGAATGGGAGTCTCCTGGTACCGGTTGGCTCGGCTTTGCCGCCGTGATGCTGGCCGGCGGCGTGGCGGCGGTGCAGCACAAGCTGCTGCCGGGCAGCGGGCTGAACGAAACCGCCAGCGCCATTGTGCTCTGGTCGCTGCTGCTCTGCGGGCTGAACGGCATCCTGTTGTTGTACTGGCCCGGTATCGCCGACACCCTGTGGACGCTCGACCAACGCCTGAGCCAGCGCCTGTCGGCAAGACTCAGCCCGCGCCGCCCGCCGCCACTGATACTGCGTGAGCTGCTGCCCTGCTGGATGGTGGCCGGTGTCATTGGCGCCTGCTTCGGTATCGTCCCGCTGCTTGCCTACGGTGGCGCGATGCTGGGGATGGCCTGGCTCGACCGCCCCGCTAAAAGCCGCGCCACCCCGAAGACAGCCTCGGCCCGCCCGACTTCCTGGTGGCTGGCCTGGGGTCTGATACTGAGCGTCACCCTGGGCACCCTGGCACTGTATGCCGCTCACGGCCTGACCGTCGCCGGGCGCAACCAGGGCCTGCAACCTTGGCCCGAACGCCTGTGCAGTCGAATACCCGCCAGCGTCGAAGACTGCCGCCCGCCGGCGACCCAGGAACAATGGTACGGCAAGGAGTCCCACTGATGGACAGACGCTGGTTTCTTACCTTCGGCGTGGTGCTGATCGGCCTGATCTATGTGGCCATCGGTACCGAACAGCAGCAGAGCCGCTTCGGCCTTTGGCTCGACCGCCAAAGCAGCGAGGAAATCGCCGAGGCCAATGCACTGCGGCCGTTGATCAAATGCATCAACGTTGCCGATGTGTCCTGGCGGCTCGACCGAGTGCCTCAGACCACCAATAACAGCGGTGACTTCCTCTACTTGCAACGCCATGATCTCAACGCGATACGACATGACATCTGCAAGCCGGCCATCGCCTTAAAGGTCAATCTACTCAAAGGTACGCAGCAGCTAGGGCCGGTGGTGGATCGCTATACCTCGACACTCGCCGATGTACTGGAACGTCACCAGGAACTACAACGCGATTCTCCGGCGAGCGCCAAACTCGGCTGGAACGTCCATGAGAAATACTATGATGGAAAGATCGAAGCGTTTCTACCGGCCTCCAACGCGCTGCGCCACGAACTCGAATGGCTCGATCTCGCACTACGCGCGAAACAGCTCAAACAGTTGGAGCTGCGATTGGGCCATGACCTTCACTGGCACCTGTTGAACTACATGATTCAGGCCCGGCAGAGTGTGAACCGCCTGACCGAAGCCGCCGATAGCCAGCAGTTGGACCTGCCCCTGCTGAGCGCTACCAGCGAGACTGTGCGCCAGGCCAGACAAGCCGGCGAGAGCTATCTCGACAGCCTCCCCAGCAATCACCGCCGAGGCCCGGTTCAGGAGCTGTGGTCCTTGCTGGAACAGCCTGCACAGCGTTACCAGGCGGCCCTCGAGCAACTGGCGACGGACTGGCGTAACCAAGCCGAACCGCAAGTGCTAAGCGACGACTTCTGGAACGTGACCCACCGCTACGATGTCCTGCTGGACCGCTACAACAATCGGGCGGATGTCGATTTCTAGCCCTCGGTTCGAAACCGCCACAGCAACCAGGGCGACGGTCGGCGTGGCGGTTCCTCGGATGAAAGCGTGAAGTCATCGCCGCGCAATGACCTAACCTGTCCAACAACACACTTCATGAACAGGCGCACCACGCTTTGCGCCTTGCCCTGCGCGCTGTGGGTCTTAGGATGTACGCAACAATCATAAGGAGTCATTCCATGTTCGCCGGATTCCAGAAAGACCAGCGCCACGTCAACGGTGTGGACATTGCCTACCGCATCGGCGGCAGCGGGCCGGGCCTGCTCCTGCTGCACGGCCACCCGCAGACGCATGTCATCTGGCACAAGATCGCCGGCGAGCTGGCCAAGCACTTCACCGTGGTCGCCGCCGACCTGCGCGGCTATGGCGACAGCGCCCGGCCAGCGGCCGACGAGCAGCATCTGAACTACTCCAAGCGCGAGATGGGGCGTGACGGCGTGGCCCTGATGAAGGCCCTGGGTTTCAGCGAGTTCTCGGTCCTGGCCCACGACCGCGGGGCCCGCGTGGCCCATCGCCTGGCCCTCGACCACCCGGCGATCGTGCAACGCATGGTGTTGCTGGATATCGCCCCGACCCTGTCGATGTACGCCCAGACCGACGAAGCCTTTGCCCGTGCCTACTGGCACTGGTTCTTCCTGATCCGCCCGGCCCCCTTGCCGGAAACCCTGATCGAAGCCAACCCGGAACAATACCTGCGCAGTGTGATGGGCAGTCGCAGTGCCGGCCTCAAGCCCTTTACCGACGAAGCCTTCAGCGAATACCTGCGCTGCATCAGCCTGCCCGGTAGCGCGCGCGGCATCTGTGAAGACTACCGCGCCAGCGCCAGCGTCGACCTGGAACACGACCGCGCCGACATCGAGGCCGGACGCAAGCTGAATAGGCCGCTGCTGGTGCTCTGGGGCGCCGAAGGCACTGTCGGTCGCTGCTTCGATCCACTGCGCGAATGGCAACAGGTCGCCACCGATGTGCGCGGCAAGGCCCTGCCCGGCGGGCACTACCTGGCCGAAGAGATCCCGGAACAGCTGCTCGGCGAAGTCCTGACCTTCCTGCGCTGAACAGCCTGACTCAAAGGACCTGATCCACCCTTCCCCCAGTGGGCTGGCGCAAGCCGCCCATAACGGGATCGGCTTGCCCAAAAACCGTGACGAGATAATAACAATGACAATCCGCAAACTGCTGGGAACCCTGTATGTCCAGGTGGTCATCGCCATTGTGCTGGGGGTGCTGATCGGCAACCACTGGCCGCAGACCGGCATCGACCTCAAGCCCCTGGGCGACGGTTTTATCAAGCTGATCAAGATGATCATCGGCCCGATCATCTTCTGCACCGTGGTCTCCGGCATCACCAGCATGCACGACGTGAAACAGGTCGGGCGGGTCGGCGGCAAGGCCCTGCTGTACTTCGAAATCGTCTCCACCTTCGCGCTGGCGATCGGCCTGCTGGCGGCCCATGTACTGCATCCGGGTGCGGGTTTCAATGTCGACGTGAAAACCCTCGACAGCGCCGCCATCGCCGGTTTTGTCGGCCAGGCCCAGCATGGCGAAGGCATCACCGGCTTCCTCCTGCATGTGATCCCCACCACCTTCTTCGACGCCTTCTCCCAGGGCGAGATTCTGCCGGTGCTGTTCGTCTCGATCCTGTTCGGCCTGGCGCTGGTGATGGTCGGTGAAAAGGCCCGCCCATTGGTCGGTGTGGTTCACCAGGCCAGCGAAGTATTTTTCCGCATTGTCGGCATGATTGCCCGGGTGGCGCCGATCGGCGCGTTTGGCGCGATGGCCTTTACCATCGGCAAGTACGGCCTGGGCTCGCTGCTGCCGCTGATGAAGCTGGTCGGCACCTTCTACCTGACTGCCTTCATCTTCGTCACCTGCGTCTTGGGCAGCATCGCCCGTTATGCCGGTTTCAGCATCTTCCGCCTGCTGGGCTACATCAAGTCGGAACTGCTGATCGTGCTCGGCACCAGTTCCTCGGAGTCGGCCCTGCCGCAGCTTATCCAAAAGTTGGAAAGCCTGGGCTGTTCCAAAGGCGTGGTGGGCATCGTGGTGCCGACCGGCTACACCTTCAACCTCGACGGCACCAATATCTACATGACCCTGGCGGTGCTGTTCCTGGCCCAGGCAACCAATATCGACCTGACCCTGGAACAGCAGTTGACCTTGCTCGCGGTGACCATGCTCACCTCCAAGGGCGCCGGTGCGGTGGTCGGTGCGGGGTTTGTCGCCCTGGCCGCGAGCCTGGCGGTAGTGCCGACCGTGCCGGTGGCGGCGATGGTGCTGATCCTCGGGGTGGACCGGTTCATGGCCGAGTGTCGCTCCCTGACCAATATCATCGGCAACGCCGTCGCCTCGCTGGTGGTGGCGGCCTGGGAAGGCGAACTGGACCGCAGCAAGATGGCGCCGATTGCCCTCAAGCGTGGGCGCAAGGCCCAGACGGCCGATGCCACACAACCCTAAACACCCTGTAGGAGCGAGCTTGCTCGCGATGGTCAGCAACGATAACGCGGGGAGCCTGATACCCAGCGGTGTCTCGGCCACCATCGCGAGCAAGCTCGCTCCTACAGGAGGGCACGGCAGTGCTTCGCCCTACTCATCCAATGCTATTCTGGCGGCTCCTGCCGCCAATGTTCGTTGCTTCGCCCATGAGCCAAAAGAAAGACACCGTGCCCCTGCCCGAAGACCTGCGCGTATTCCTGACCGTCATCCGCAAGGCCGGCTTTGCCGCTGCCGCCGATGAACTGGGACTATCGCCTGCCTACGTCAGCAAACGTATCCAGATTCTCGAAACCACCCTTGCCACCCGCTTGCTGCACCGCACCAGCCGACGTATCGCCCTGACCGAGGACGGTGAACGGGTACAACGCTGGGCGGTGCGCATTCTCGAAGACTTCCAGCAACTCAACGACGAACTCTGCGAAGCCCACGACAGCCCCAGCGGCCGCCTGCACCTGTGCAGCAGCTTTGGTTTCGGACGCAATCACGTGGCTCCGGCGCTGTCGTTGCTGGCCGAGCGTTACCCGGACCTGGAGATCCGCCTGGACCTGTTCGACCGCGTGGTGGACATCGTCAGCGAGGGTTTCGACCTGGAGATCCGCGTGGGCGACGACATCCCCGGCCAGCATATCGGTCGGCGCCTGGTGAGCAATCGCCGGGTACTGTGCGCGGCACCGGCCTACCTGGAGCGGCGTGGTACGCCTCAGCAACTGAGCGACCTGGAGCAACACGATTGTCTGGTGCTCAAGGAGCGCGACAACGCCTTCGGCATCTGGAACCTGGAGCGCGACGGCAACCAGGACAGTGTGCGGGTGCGCGGACCGTTATCGTCCAACAGCGGTGAGATTGTTTTGCAATGGGCACTGGACGGACGCGGCATCCTGCTGCGCTCACTGTGGGACGTCAAACCGCTGCTGGAACAGGGTCGACTGGTGCGGGTGCTGCACGACTATACCCAGAGTGCGAATGTCTGGGCGGTGTACCCGACACGGCTGGCGTACTCGGGTAAATTGCGGGTCTGCGTGGAGTTTTTGCAGGAGCACTTTCGACAGTTGTCTATCTAGCCAGCTCCGGAACTCACCACATGAACCCCGTGTGGGGGGGGGGGGGGGGGGGGGGGGG
>NZ_JBWKTH010000010.1:0-128635 GCF_059420225.1 Pseudomonas sp. GW821-FHT04D07 | reverse complement strand
CAGAACCCCTGGGGGACGAGGGGGCTTCCCCCCCCGCCACAATGAGTCAACCTCGGCTTCAAGCCAACCAGGGATTGGCCTGTAAATGCGCCCGCTCGAACGCCTTGATCTCCTCGCTCCGTTGCAAGGTGCTGCCAATGGCATCCAGCCCCAGCATCAACGCCGTCTTGCGCAACCCATCGATCTGGAACTCGATAACACTGCCATCCTGCAAACGGATCTGCTGAGCCTCAAGATCAATGCTGATCTGCGCACTCTGCGGCTGGCTCACCACCTGCCCCAAACGCTGCGCCGTGGCCTCGTCCAGGGTGATCAACAACACCCCGTTGCGCTGGCAGTTATCGTAGAAAATCCCGGCGAAACTGCTACCGATCAGCGCCCGGATCCCCATCTGCTTCAGTCCCCACACCGCATGCTCACGGCTGGAGCCACAACCGAAGTTCGGCCCCACCACCATGAAGCTGGCGCCTTTCCAGGCCGGCTGGTTCAGCACGAATTCAGGATTGAGTTCACCGGAAGGTAAAAACCGCAGATCGAAGAACAAACCACGGTCCAGCCCGTTGCGATCGATGCCCTTGAGAAACTGCTTGGGCATGATCACGTCGGTGTCGATATTGGCCGCCAGCATCGGCGCGGCCTTGCCGGTGACTTGGGAAAACGGCTGCATGCTCATGGCCTTGGCTCCAGGTGGCGAATATCGATCAGGTGTCCGGCAATGGCTGCCGCGGCGACCATCGCCGGGCTCATCAAATGCGTGCGCGCGCCCGCGCCCTGACGCCCTTCAAAATTGCGGTTGGTACTGGAGGCGCAACGATCACCGGGCTCCAGCACGTCATCGTTCATCGCCAGGCACATCGAGCAACCCGACTGCCGCCACTCGAAGCCGGCGTCGATAAACACCGCCGCCAAGCCTTCTGCCTCGGCCTGATCGCGCACCTGGGTCGAACCCGGCACGATCATCGCCCGTACATGCTTGGCCACCTGCTGGCCACGCACCACACGGGCCGCATCACGCAGGTCCTCGATGCGCGCGTTGGTGCAGGAGCCAATAAAAGCATGGCTGATCACGATCTCGTTCAACGGCATGCCGGCCTCCAGCCCCATGTAGTTCAAGGCACGGCGCATGTCCTGGCGCAGGATCAGGTCGCTGATGCCTTGCGGGTCCGGCACGCGCGCACCGATGGGCGCGGCCTGGTCCGGGCTGGTGCCCCAGGTGACCATGGGCTCCAGCGCGCTGGCATCCAGTTCGACTTCGCGGTCGAACCGCGCACCGACATCCGTGTGCAGCTCCCGCCAACGGACCACGGCCTGCTCCCACAGCTCGCCCTTGGGCGCCCGGGGCTTGTCCTTGAGGTAGGCGAAGACTTTCTCGTCCGGCGCCATGAAAGCACCGCGCGCCCCCGCCTCCACCGCCATATTGCAGATGGTCATGCGTGCCTCGACGCTCAGGGTATCGATGGTCGAACCCCGGAATTCGATGGCATAGCCGGTGGCCCCGGAAGCGCCGATCTTGCCGATCAGCGCCATGATCACATCCTTGGAAGTCAGACCCGCTGCCAGCTCGCCGCTGACCGTAACCCGCATGGTCTTCAGGCGCTTGTAGACCAGCGTCTGCGAGGCCAGCAGATGCTCGATCTCCGAGGTCCCGATACCGAAGCCAAACGCGCCGAGGGCGCCATAGGTGGTGGTGTGGCTATCACCGGCGGCGACTACCATGCCCGGCAGGATAAAGCCCTGCTCCGGGGCGATCACATGCTCGATGCCCTGGCGCTTGTCGAGCACATCGAACAGTTCGATAGCGAAGTCGGCACAGTTTTCGGCCAGGTATGACACCTGCCGCGCACCGCCGGCGTCCGGCATGGCCGCAATGCGCTTGGGCGCGGTGGGGTTCACGTGGTCGACCACGGCCAGCGCGGTTTCGGCGCGCCAGACTCCGCGCTGGGCTTCACGCAGGCCGCTGAAGGCTTGCGGGCTGGTGTATTCGTTGATGACCTGACGGTCGATATACAGCAGGACATGGCCCTGATCATCGAGGCGACACACCGTATGGGAGTCGATGTGCTTGTCGTAGAGGGTTCTTGTTTGAGTCATGGTGGCGCTCGCAGGAATGAAAGTACGCGAGGCTGTCGGATCACGGCGGCAGGCCGACAGACGTCACGGTCATCATAGGCGGCGAGCACGGACCATCAATGGCGGGAGGGTGATGGCTGGGAACATGGATCGTGTTTGATCGGCGCTTGCCTGGCGCAAGCACCTGGCCGATGCAGACGGTCATCAGTGCGACAAGGGTTTCAGACCTTGGTATCGATCGACATGCTCGCGCCGGAACTGGCGAACTGCTGCAGGTTCAGCAACACGTTAATCGCCTTCTTGTATTCCGGGATCATATGATTGGAGAACTGGTCGCTGGAGCTGCCGCTTTGCAGCGTGCTGATCTGGCTGGCGAAATAGTCCAGCGCGTTGAATTTTTCGCCTGGCTTGTTTTTCGTCCCGGCGGTAGCCAGCAGGCCGGCGGTGGTCGTGCTGATCAGGCCATGTTCCTTGAGGATATTGCTGTACTTGGTCAACTGATCCGGGGTGACCGATTTCGGGTCGAAGCCCTGGAACTGCGACTGCAGCTTGTCCTTCTGCATCTGCGTGGTGTCGAGGGCGGTCGGATCCCTCGGGATGTTGTTGAGCACCTGCTTGTTCTTGATTTCCTGCAGGTTGGCGTTCTTCGTATCGGCAGCCTTGCGCTCAAACACGCGAGTACTGAGCGCGGTGGCCCAGGCGACGACTGAACCACTGCTCATACCCGACCTCCGGCCATACGGTCGAGGGAGATGTCACCGTGCTGCTGAGGTCCTTTCAAGGCGAGCATAAGCAGTGTCCTGTCAAAGGTGGAAATAAGAAATGATTCCAGTCATGTAACATGAATGTACAAATATACAATCTTTGTTACAAGACACCCATCGAAAAGATGTACTGCAATTGTGGGTTGGGGCGAAGCCAATACGACGAATAATCCACGCTCTTGGGGACTGCGCAGCCACCCAGCAGACTCACCAGCAACAGAGCGTCCAGAGCACTCAGAAAACGTGGATTCATTGCTTAATCCCCTTCTTGGCATTGCCCAATAGAAAGTCCATGTAAGCCGTCGATTCAGGGAACAAGGCTTTCTCGGTGTGGAACTGCTGCACCATCTGATCGTCCTTGCCAAGGCTGCCGTAGAGCATGCCCAGATGGACGTGATAGCCCGGTAGCGCGGCAATATTGGTGATTGGCACGCCATGCCCGCCTGACTCAGCGTGGAGCCTCCGCTGACGGCAATCCCGCCCGCCTGGGCCAGCAACGACTGCCAGAACATCGCGTTCGCCAGAATGAACGCCAGCCCGCGCTTGGGTAATCCGCAAAAGTGTTCACGGCTCCCTGGCACTTTCTTGCACGATCGTACCTAAAGCTCGCTTACCCCAAGCCGATAACCGAACGAAGCCCTGACGAGATCAGGCCGACCGAATAATAAAAACCGCTTTGCTAGGACAGCTCCCATGCCCATGTTCCGTACGATCCAAGCCCGCTACACGCTGTTTCTGGTCCTGTTCGTTCTGCTGCTGTTCGTCCTGACCGTGGTCGGGATCAGCCAGTTGGTCGCCCCCACGTTGCGCCAGACCGAAGAACAGGTCGTACTCAACCGCGTGGCCGAAGTGGCCGAGCAGATCAAGGGCGAGTTGAACAAGGTCCAGGCCCAGCAACGCAGCATTACCCAGACCATTCCCCTGCTCGACAGCGACACCATCGACAAGGTCCTGCCCGGCCTGGTGGACCAGTACGGCGAGTTGAAGGTCTTCGGTGGCGGTATCTGGCCCCTGCCCGGTCAGCGCACGCCAGGACGGAACAAGCACAGCACCTTCTGGCATCGCGATGCCAACGGCCAGTTGAAGGTCAATACTTTCTGGAACAGTGCCGAAGCACCCAACTATTACGAGCAACCCTGGTACAAGGGCGGCATGGCCACCCCACGCGGCCAGTGCGCCTGGGCGGCGGCCTACAAGGATGACGCCAGCCAGGAACCGCGGACCAACTGCGCCATGGCCATCCAGCGCGACGGTGCGCCGTACGGCGTCTCGACCATCGACGTGACCCTGGGTTTCTTCAACGACCTGGTGGCGAGCAAGGAAAAAGACATCGGCGGTGAAATGCTGATTGTCGAAGCCGACGGCAAGATCATCAGCAACAGCAGCCATATCAACAGCCCGGTGGTGCTCAAGAACATCAACGACCTGGCCGGCAACTCGGCCTTCGCCGCACAGGTCAAGACCGCTCTGCAAAACCGTGACGCCGCGTCCCATCGCGTGGAATTCAACAATGACGGCGTGGCCAGCACCTTCTTCATGCGCCCCATCGAAGGCACCCCCTGGTACCTCGCCACGGCCCTGCCGACCCAACTGCTCGCCGCCCAGCGCGATGACGTGCTCAATACCCTGGCCCTGCTGCAGATCCCGATGATTGTGCTGCTGGTGCTGTTGCAGGTGTATGCCATCAGCCAGCTGGTCAACCGCATGCGCGCGCTGAAGACCAATATCGACGCATTGTCCACCGGCGATGCCGACCTGACCCGGCGCATCACCATCCGCGCCGAAGACGAGCTGGGGGCCATCGGCCACTCGGTGAACCGCTTTATCGTCTACCTGCAGAACATGATCGGCGAAGTCACCCAGGCCACCGGCGACATGGCCTCAAGCCTGGACAAGCTGCAACAGACCTCGGCCCATACCAACCAGATCCTCACCCGCCACGCCTCGGAAACCGAACAGACGGTCACCGCCATCACCGAGATGAGTGCCACCGCCGACACCGTGGCGCAGAACGCCGCCGAAACCGCCGCCTTCACCCAGCGCGCCAACGAACATGCCGACCGTTCGCGGGTGGTGGTGGGCGAGGCGTCCAATAGCGTGATCGCCCTGATCGACGAAGTCTCCAGCGCCACCCATAAGGTCGAGAGCATGCAGCAGGATGCCCAGCGCATCACCGAGATTCTCGGGGTGATCGGCGCCATTGCCGGGCAAACCAACCTGCTGGCCCTGAACGCCGCCATTGAAGCCGCCCGCGCCGGCGAGCAGGGGCGTGGCTTCGCGGTGGTCGCCGACGAGGTCCGCGCCCTCGCCGCCCGGACCCAGGCCAGCACCTCGGAAATCAACGAGATGCTCACGCGCCTGACCCAGGGGGTCAGTTCGTCGGTCGCCGCCATGGAGAATACCCAGGCCAGCTGTCAGTCCGCGGCCGACGCCACCGCGCGGGTCAACGCCGGGCTCGATGAAATGGCCGGCTCCGTCAGCCATATCAACAGCCTCAGCACCCAGATCGCCACGGCTGCCGAACAGCAGAGTTCGGTCACCGAAGAGATCAACCGCAGCATGGTGCAGATCCGCCATATGGTCGATGAACTGGTCCAGAGCGGCCATGCCACCGATGCCAACACCCGCAGCCTGCTGGACGCCAACAACCGCGTCAGCGCCTTGATGGGCCGTTTCAAGGTCAAGTAACACGCTGCCGCTCGTGCCCCGGAGTCGGGGCACGACCGCCGGTCTTGTGTTGGTCTTGTAAAGTACGAAATATTTTGTATCACCTATGCTCATTACTGTTTCCGCCTTTTAACAAGGATTGCAGTCGGAGCAGAGCCATGGAACCCCCCTCTTTCCAGCCTTATGCCAAAACGCTCAGCAACAAAGTCTATATAGAAGCCGATATCGAGACGGTCTACGCCTACGTGACCCAGCCGGATCGCTGGCACGAATGGCACCCCACCTCCGTCAGCGCCGAGACCGGCATCCGTGGTCCCTTGCCCAAGGATCAGCGCTTCACCGAAGTCATCGACCTGCTGGGTTTACGGATCGAGATGAACTATCGGGTGGTCATCGCCGATGCCCCGGGCGAGTTCAAGATGGCCTTTACCTCCGCCGTGGTCGATGGCTGCATCCACTACAGTTTGTTGCGTGACGGCCGTGGCACGCTGTTTGTCCGCACCCTGCAATACATCACCGAACTGCACCTGAACGGTTTGCACGCACGCATGGTCGAGGTCTCGACGCGGGCGATGGACAACCTCAAGCACCTGTTGGAAACCCCACAGCGCTCCACGGCCTGACACCTCACAGCCCTCCGCCAATTTTGTGGGAGCTGGCTTGCCAGCGATGAGGCCATCAAGTCCTGCATTGAACTCACCGACGCCATCGCCGGCAAGCCGGGCTCCTACAGGTTCAGTGGCGCTCTCTAGAGATGCGTTAATCCAGGGTTAATCGCCGCTCACCAGCATCGCTCCGATTCTTCTGAAAATTCTGTATGTCGAATGCCCGCGCGCCCACGTCGCGATCGCCTGGAACTCGGCGCTAATCTACGACATGATCTTCACTCAGCCGGTCTATTACCCGTTCAAGGACCTGCTCGACCGGCGGGTCAGCAAACAATAACGAGGAAAGAGTGAATGCCCCTACAGATCGCGGTAATCGATGACTGGCAAGGCGTGGCCGCCGAGGCGGTGGACTGGAGTGCCTTGAGCACCGTGGGCCAGGTCAGTTTTCTCCACGACTACCCGGCCGATACCGCAACCATGGCCGAGCGCCTGGGTGGTTTCGAGGTGATCTGCGTGATGCGCGAGCGCAGCCCGTTCAATGAGGCCCTGCTGCGCCAACTGCCGCGCCTGAAGCTGCTGGTGACCGGCGGTATGCGTAACGCCGCCCTCGATATCAAGGCCGCCAGCGCCCTGGGCATCCAGGTCTGCGGCACCGACAGCTACAAGCAGGCCGCGCCGGAGCTGACCTGGGCGCTGATCATGGCCGCCAACCGCAATCTGCTCAAGGAGGCCAACTCCCTGCGCGCCGGACACTGGCAGCAAGGCCTGGGCGGCGACCTGTATGGCAAGACCCTGGGCATCCTCGGCCTGGGCAGCATCGGCCAGCGTATTGCCGGCTACGCCAAGGCGTTCGGCATGCGGGTCATCGCCTGGAGCGAGAACCTCACCGCCGAACGCGCCGCCGAATCCGCCGTGGAATACGTCAGCAAGGCGGAACTGTTCAAGCAGGCCGACCTGCTCACCGTGCACCTGGTGCTCAGCGAGCGTTCCCGTGGCCTGGTGGACACCGAGGCCCTGGCCTGGATGAAACCCTCGGCCTACCTGATCAACACCGCACGTGGGCCGATCGTCGACGAACAGGCGCTGATCGCGGCACTGGAGCAAGGCCGACTGGCCGGTGCCGCGCTGGACGTCTTCGAACAGGAGCCGTTGCCAGCCGAGCATCCCTTCCGCAAGCTGGACAATGTCCTGGCAACCCCCCATGTCGGCTACGTCAGCCAGAACAACTACCGGCTGTTCTACAGCCAGATGATCGAAGATATCCAGGCCTGGTCGGCCGGGCAGCCGATCCGGCTCCTGAGCTAAGCACGCGGCTGCCTGGCTGGTGCAATAGATAAGTACCTCCACCTCGGCCTCGCGCCTTCGTTTACTCGCTCCTGAAGTGCCGTCACCTTCGACGGCACGCCCAGGAGAACGAGCATGACCCGACCCACCTTCGAACTCGGCGGCTGGAGCCAGACCCTCACTCGCGAACCCATGCCGCATTTCACCCAGATGATGTACGGTATGGTGACCCATCTCGACGGACTGACCACCGGCACTGTCAGCACACCCGGCTGGAGCCCCGCTACCTCGGCAGCTCCACGTCCAGACGGTTACACTGGCAAAGTGCTCTGGAGCTACGGCGGCGGCCTCTGCTCACCGAAGGCCAAGCCGGCCGACCAGAACGAGATCGACGCCATCGTCAACGCGACCCTCGACAATAACTGGGACGGCGTCGACTTCGACGACGAGTGCCAGATGAACATCCCGAATGTCATCACGGCCATGCAGATCCTCAAGCAGCGGAACAAACAGACCCGTTTTGGCTTTATCTCGGGCTACACCTACAACACCCCCACCAGCAGCACCGGCATGGCCCTCAACGACAAGATCCGGCAAGTGGTCGAGTCCGGGCATTGCGAGCAGATCGTGCACTATTGCTACGCCAGCCGGATGTGGACCGATGCCGAAATCGAGCGCTACGTGGGCCAATCCCTGGAGCGTACCCTGGCCCATGGTGCACGGCCTGGGCAGTTGATCCTGGCGCTGACCAGCCGTGGCCTGAGCGATCACAATCTGCAGTTATTTCTCGACCAGGTGATCGAGCAACAAATCGGCGGGCTCTATATCTGGGCATACCATCAACTGCTGCCCAGCCACCAACGCACTATTTTCGAGCGCTTGGGCTTCGAACCTGCGCCAGTGATGTGCGGCCGTTCCGGGGCATTCGCCCAGGATCGCCTGTGACATAGATCAACTGCGCCGTATTTTCCCAATATTCGTCTAAACAACGCCGCTCACAGTGGCAACATCTCTCCTACACTGATTTTCGGGCCTGCTGACCGACCAGTCATTTTCGCGCAAAAAAGTCGAAACTTCTGATGCGGCGGCCGGTCAGGTTAGAGGTAGGGCGTCTGTTCCGGATGTAATGCGGACAGGGGCTCCCCACTCTTTCTTGCCTCCGTGCGATGGGCATCCTTCGCCCAGCCGCGCGAAACCAGTGTGTCCGACCAAAGGAAGCGGTTTGGGCACGCTGTATGAAAGAGAAAAAGAACCAGATCAAATAAAATGGGAGAGTCACATGATCAGCAGCGCTGCGTTGGAAACTCAGGAAGAGCATTTTAATCAGGCCAGCGAAGCGGTCCCCGTGTCAGCCCCCTTGGCGGGAGGAAAATCTGTGTTGACGGCAGCCGCTGTCAATTCCAACAAGAAAAAGGTGCTGTTCGTCACCTCCGAATTCGCCGATCTGGTCAAGACCGGCGGCCTGGGCGACGTGTCCGCCGCCCTGCCCCGGGCCATGCACCACCTGCACGATGTACGGGTGCTGATTCCCGGTTATCCGCAGGTGATGAACAGCGACAACCCGATCCATATCATCGGCGAGCTGGGTGGCCACGCCGCGCTGCCACCGTGCAAGATCGGCCGCATGGACCTGCCCGACGGCCTGGTGATCTACGTGCTGATCTGCCCCGAGCTCTATGAGCGCGATGGCACCCCCTACGGCGCCAACAACGGGCGCGACTGGCCGGACAACCATATCCGCTTCGCCCGCCTGGGCCTGGCGGCAGCCGATATCGCCGCCAACCTGGCGCAGATCCACTGGACCCCGGACCTGGTCCACGCCCACGACTGGCCGGCCGGCCTGGCCCCGGCCTATATGCACTGGCGCGGCCAGCGCACCGCGACCCTGTTCACCATTCATAACCTCGCCTATCAGGGCGTGGTCAGCCTCGCCTGCTGCCCGGAACTGGGGATCCCGCCCCACGCCCTGCAACAGGAAGGCATGGAGTTCTACGGCAAGCTGTCGTTCCTCAAGGCCGGCATGGCCTACTCCAGTCATATCACCACGGTGAGTGCCACCTACGCCCAGGAAATCACCACCCCGCAATTCGGCTGTGGCCTGGACGGATTCCTTGCCAGCAAGACCCACCAGGGCCTGCTCAGCGGGATTCCCAACGGCATCGATGAAAGCTGGGATGCGGCCACCGACAGCCACCTGGTCCACCCCTTCACCCCGGGCGACTGGGACGGCAAGGCGGTCAACGCCGCCCATGTGCGGACCCTGTTCGGCCTCGATCCATCGACCGGACCTCTGTTTGCGGTGGTCTCGCGTCTGGTCTACCAGAAAGGCCTGGACCTGACCGAGGCGGTCAGCGAAATGATTGTGGCCGAAGGTGGCCAGATCGCGATCATCGGCCGTGGCGAACCGGAAGAAGAACAGGCCATGCGCCAGTTGGCCCTGCGTTTCCCAGGGCGGATCGGGGTGCGCATCGGTTTCAACGAAACCGATGCCCGCCGCATGTTCGCTGGCAGCGATTTCCTGCTGATGCCCTCGCGCTATGAACCCTGTGGCCTGAGCCAGATGTATGCCCAGCGCTTCGGCTCGCTGCCGGTGGCGCGCAACACCGGCGGGCTGGCCGACACCATCGAGAACGGTGTCACCGGCTTCCTCTTCGACGAGTCCAGCGTGGACAGTTATGCCGAGGCGCTGAGCCGGGCATTCAAGGTGTTCGCCCATCCACCGCTGCTCAACGCCATGCGCTGCCGTGCCATGGCGGCCCCCTTCAACTGGTGCAAGGCGGTGGAGCCCTACGCCGAGCTGTACCAGAACCTGGTCGCCAAGTCCCGGAGCAGGTCGGGCCAGCACTGAGGAGGTCTTCATAGATGCCGTTACGGACTCTGGAAACCTGGCCTCATGGCGCAACCCTGCTGGACGCCGAGCACACCCGCTTCGCGCTGTGGGCACCGGATGCCTATTACGTCAGCGTCGAGCTCGACGATGGCCGCTCCCTGGCCATGCTGCCGCAGCACGACGGCTGGTTTGTCCTCGAGGCCCGCTGCCCGGTCGGTAGCCACTATCGCTTCCATATCGACGGCGAGCAGTTGGTGCCCGACCCGGCCTCGCGGCGCCAGGTCGGCGATGTGCACGGCCCGAGCCAGGTGGTCGATTCCCTGGCCTATCACTGGCAACACAAGGATTGGCAGGGGCGGCCCTGGCACGAGGCGGTGATCTACGAGCTGCATGTCGGGGTCTTGGGTGGCTATCGCCAGGTCGAAAACCAACTGGCGCGCCTGGCCGAACTGGGCATCACCGCCATTGAGCTGATGCCCCTGGGCCAATTCCCCGGCGAGCGCAACTGGGGCTACGACGGCGTGCTGCCCTATGCGCCGCACGCCACCTATGGTTCGCCCGAAGACCTCAAACACCTGATCGACACGGCCCACGGACATGGCCTGATGGTGCTGCTGGACGTGGTCTACAACCACTTCGGCCCGGACGGCAATTACCTTGGCCAATACGCCAAGGACTTCTTCCGCGACGACCAGCAGACTCCGTGGGGCGCGGCGATCGATTTTCGCCGCCGCGAAGTCCGCGATTTTTTCATCGACAACGCCTTGATGTGGTTGCTGGAGTACCGTTTCGACGGCCTGCGCCTGGATGCCGTACACGCGATCAACGACAGCACCTTGCTCCACGAACTGGCCCAAGCGGTTCGCCAACAGGTGGACCCAACGCGACACGTGTGGCTGACTCTGGAAAACGAACACAACCAGGCCAGCCTGCTGGAAGAAGCCTTTGACGCCCAGTGGAACGATGATGGCCATAACGCCTTGCACGTCCTGTTGACCGGCGAAACCGACGCCTACTACGCCGACTTTGCCCGGGAAACCACCGCCAAGCTGGCCCGCTGCCTGAGCCAGGGTTTCGTTTTCCAGGGCCATCCTGACCGTCACGGCCGCAGTCGCGGCTCGCCCAGCGCCCATCTGCCGCCCAGCGCCTTCGTGCTGTTCCTGCAGAACCACGACCAGATCGGCAACCGGGCCCTGGGCGAGCGCCTCAACCAGCTCTGTCCGGCCCCGGCCTTGCGGGCGGCCACGGCGCTGCTGCTGCTGTCACCGATGATCCCCTTGCTGTTCATGGGTGAGGAAACCGCGGCCCGAGAGCCCTTCCTGTTTTTCACCGATCACCACGGTGAACTGGCCGACGCGGTGCGCGAAGGCCGGCGCGCGGAATTCGCCGATTTTCCGGCCTTTGCCGACCCCGCACGCCGGGCACATATTCCCGACCCGAATGCCGCCGACAGCTTCAACGACTCGCGCCCCGACCTGAACGATGCCAGCGACGACCTCAATCGCCAGGCCACCGTATGCCTCTACCGGCAACTGCTGGAGCTGCGCCACCGGGAAATCATCCCCCGGCTCCCCGGCGCCCAGGCCCTGGGCAGCGATGTGCTGGCCGATGGCGCCCTCAGCGCGCGCTGGCGCATGGGCGACGGTAGCCTGCTGCGCATCGACCTCAATCTCAGCGCCGAGTCCGTCAGCCATCACCCGCCCAGCCCAGCCCGTTTGCTGTTCGAAAGCACCGCCGGGGCCAGTCGCCAATTGGATGAAGGTCATCTGGCCCCCTACTGTGCGCTGGTTACCCTGACCCCCGGGGACGTCATGCAGTCACCCACCGGAGAGCACCCATGAGCGACGCGCAACTGGAAATACTCGCCAGCCGGGCCGGCCTGGCCGTCGATTGGATCGACGCCAATGGCCGTCCGCAGAAAGTCCGGCCCGAGGTCTTGCGCAAGATCCTGGCCGGACTCGGCCATCCCGCCGACACTGACCTGGCCATCGACAACAGCCTGCGGGAACTGCAACTCGCCCAGCAACAAAAACATCTGCCGCCGCTGTTGACCGTGGACGTCGGCAAGGGCCTGGACCTGGCCCACTATTTCGCCGCCGCCACCCCCTGCGAGGTGCATCTGGAGAACGGCACGCTCCTGCACTTGCAGCTGGACCAGGACGCGGTGCTGCCGGGCAAGATTCCAGTGGGTTACCAGACGGTGCATATCGCCGGCCAGCACTTCACCCTCGCCGTGGCCCCGGCGCAGTGCCACAGCGTGGCGGCGGCCACCGATAGCGCAACACCTCGTGCCTGGGGCCTGACGGTCCAGTTGTATGCCCTGCAACGCGCCGGCGACGGCGGTTTCGGCGACACCCTGGCCCTGGAAAACCTGGTCCGGGCCGCCGGCGAGCGCGGCGCCGACGCCCTGGCGATCAGCCCGCTGCACGCCATGTTCAGCTGCGACCCGCAACGCTACAGCCCCTACTCGCCCTCCAGCCGGTTGTTTCTCAACAGTCTATATGCGGCGCCGGAGGCGATTCTCGGCGCACCGGCCCTGCGCCAGGCCATCGACACCACTGGGCTGGCCGATGAACTGCGGCAACTGGAAGCGCTGCCCTTGATCGACTGGCCCCGCGCCGCCCGCGCCAAACAGCACCTGTTGCGCGCACTGTACGACGGCTTCCGCTTCGGCACCCACCCGCTCGCCACGGACTTCGCGCATTTTCGCCAGATCGGCGGCGAAGCCCTGGAAAATCACTGTCGCTTCGAAGCCCTGCAGGCGGCCTGCAGCGCCCGCGGCGAAAGCACCGACTGGCGCCACTGGCCCTCGATCTGGCGCCATCCCGACAGCCCGGTCCTTGCCCGCTTCGCCGAGGAGCAGGCCGAGGAGATCGGTTTCTACGCCTTCGGCCAATGGCTGGTCGCCCGCTGCCTTGAGCGCGCGCAAAAGGCCGCCCGGGACAGCGGCATGGGTATCGGCCTGATCGCCGACCTCGCCGTCGGCGCCGATGGCGGCGGCAGCCAGGCCTGGAGCCGGCAGGATGAACTGCTGGCCGAACTCACCGTCGGCGCGCCGCCGGATATCCTCAACCGTACCGGGCAAAGTTGGGGCATCTCGGCCTTCGCCCCGGAAGGTCTGAAGCGCCACGGGTTCCGCGCCTTTATCGAGATGCTGCGGGCCAACTTCGCCCATGCCGGCGGCCTGCGCATCGACCATGTGATGGGCTTGCAACGGCTCTGGGTGATCCCCCTCGGCTCACCGCCGAGTGACGGCGCCTACCTGTATTACCCGCTGGACGACCTGCTGCGCCTGCTGACCCTGGAGTCCGCGCGCCACCAGGCGGTGGTGCTCGGCGAAGACCTCGGCACGGTACCCGAGGGCCTGCAGGAAAAACTCGCCGCCCGGGCGATCCTCGGCATGCGCGTGCTGTTGTTCGAGCAGGAATATGACCATCGCTTCCGGCCGATCCTCGACTGGCCGGACAACGCCCTGGCCATCACCAGCACCCACGACCTGCCGACCCTCAATGGCTGGTGGCATGCCCGGGATATCGACTGGAATATCCAACTCGGCCTGATCGACAACAGCACCGCCGATCACTGGCGCGAAACCCGCCAGCATGAACGTGACGGCCTGCATCGTACCTTGAGCAACGACCCGCAGAATTTCCGCGATGAGTCCCACGAAACCGACCAGATCCTCGATGCCAGCGTGCGTTTCCTCGGTCATACCCGCGCGCCCCTGGTGTTGCTGCCGCTGGAGGACGCCCTGGGGGTCGAAGAACAAGCCAACCTGCCCGGCACCCTCGATAGCCACCCGAACTGGCGTCGGCGCCTGCCCGGCGACAGCAGCCAGTTGCTGGACGATGTGGACGCCGCCCGCCGCCTGGAACTGCTGGCCTGTGCCCGCCTCCAGGCCGCCGAGCGTGACCGATGAGTCCACCCTTGCGTGCGACGCTGCGCCTGCAATTTCATCAAGGTTTCAACCTGGATGACGCGGTGCCGCTGGTGCCCTACTTCGCGCAGTTGGGCATCAGCCATGTCTACGCCTCGCCGCTGCTCACCGCGCGCGACGGTTCGATGCACGGCTACGATGTGGTCGACCCGACCCGGGTCAATCCGCAACTGGGCGGTGAACCGGCATTGCGGCGCCTGATGCAGACCCTGCGTCAACACGACATGGGCCTGATCCTCGACATCGTTTCCAACCATATGGCGGTCGGCGGCGCGGACAATCCCTGGTGGCTGGACCTGCTGGAATGGGGCCGGCAGAGCCCCTACGGCGAATTCTTCGATATCCAGTGGCACTCGCCCGACCCGTTGCTCGAAGGGCAATTGCTGATGCCCTTCCTCGGTAGCGACTACGGCGTGGCCTTGCAGGAAGGCGCCATCCCCCTGCGCTTCGATGCCGAGTACGGCGGCTTCCATATCGAGCATTACCAGCACCGCTTTCCCATCTGTCCCCGGGACTACGCGCAGATACTCGCCGATATCCCCCAGTTGGAAACCCTGGCCGGGCACTTCAAGGCCCTCAACAGCCTGCCCGACGCCTATGCCCAGGCGCAGGTCCTGCGCGCGGAACTGGCGCAACGCCACGATTTCCACGCGGCCATCGAGCAGAGTCTTGCACGTTATGACTCGCGCCAGCCCGAAGGTTTCCAGCGCCTGCACCGGCTGCTGGAGCGCCAGCACTACCGCCTCGCCAGTTGGCGCACCGCCGCCGACGACATCAATTGGCGGCGTTTCTTCGATGTCAACGAACTGGGTGGCCTGCGGGTCGAGCGCCCGGCGGTGTTCGAGGCCACCCACCGGAAAATCTTCCAGCTGATCGAGGACGGCCTGGTGGATGGCCTGCGCATCGATCATATCGACGGGCTCGCCGACCCTCGCGGCTACTGCCGCAAACTGCGCCGGCGGGTCGATCGCCTGGCACCCGGACGGCACCTGCCGATCTACGTGGAGAAAATCCTCGGCCAGGACGAAAACCTGCACCGCGACTGGCAGGTGGACGGCACCACCGGCTACGAGTTCATGGACCAGCTGTCGCTGCTGCAACACGATCCGCGCGGCGAGCAACCCTTGAGCGAACTCTGGAGCCGCTTGAGCGAGCGCCCCGCCAAGTTCGCCGAGGAAGCCCAATTGGCCCGCCAGCAGGTCCTTGCCGGCGGGCTGGCGGGGGACTGCGAAAGCGTGGCCCAGGCCCTGCTGCAAGTGGCCCGGGACGACCTGATGAGCCGCGACCTGACCCTCGGCGCGATTCGCCGAGCCTTGCAGGCGCTGATTGTGCACTACCCGGTGTACCGCACCTATATCAACGCCAATGGCCGCCCGGCCGAGGACGAGGGGTTTTTCCAACAGGCCCTGGCCGGCGCTCGCACCACCCTCGGCGAGGCCGACTGGCCGCTGCTCGACTACCTGCAACAGTGGCTCGGCGGACAACCCTGGCGCCAGCGCGCACCAGGGCGTCAGCGCAAGCTGCTCAAGCATGCCTGCGTGCGCTTCCAGCAACTGACCTCGCCAACGGCCGCCAAGGCTGTCGAAGATACGGCGTTCTATCGCTCGGCGGTGCTGCTGTCGCGCAATGACGTGGGCTTTGCCACCGAGCGCTTCAGCGCCCCCCCGCAGGCCTTCCATGCGGCCAACCGACAACGCCTGGAAAATTTCCCGGACAACCTGTTGACCAGCGCCACCCATGATCACAAACGGGGCGAGGACAGCCGCGCGCGGCTGGCGGTACTGAGCGAGTACGGTCCCTGGTATGTCGAACAGGTGCAAGGCTTTCGCCAACTGGCCCAAGCCCTGCGCGCTGATCCCCTGGCCCCCTCGGCGGCGGACGAGTTGATTCTCTACCAGGCGCTGTTGGGCAGTTGGCCGCTGACCCTGGCGAGCGACGATTCGGCCGGGCTGGATGATTACGCCGGACGTCTCTGGCAATGGCAATGCAAGGCCCTGCGCGAAGCCAAGCTGCACAGCAGTTGGAGCGCGCCCAACGAGGCCTACGAGCAGGCCTGCCGCGATTTTCTCGAAACACTGCTGACCCGTCCGGCCGGCCTGCCACTGCGCACGGCCCTGGCGGCAGCGGTAGAAAAGATTGCGCCAGCCGGCGCACTCAACAGTTTGGCCCAGTGTTTGCTGCGCATGACCGTACCGGGCGTGCCAGACCTGTACCAGGGCAACGAGTTCTGGGACTTCAGCCTGGTGGACCCGGACAATCGCCGAGCGGTGGATTTCGCGGCCCGGCAACAGGCATTGCAGCAACCGGCAGCGCCAGGGGAGCTGTTGACGGACTGGCGCAGCGGTCGACTCAAACAGGCCTTGATTGCCCGTACTCTGGGGGTGCGGGCTGAATATGGGAGGGTCTTCAGTCGTGGCGACTATCAGCCATTGGCAGTGCTCGGCAAGCGGGCCGAACAGGTGCTGGCTTTCATGCGCGGCACACCGACGCAGCGCGCCATTGTGATCATCCCCCGGCTGTCGGCCCAACTGCTGGCCGACGATCAGCTGCCGCGGGTACAGGCACCGGTTTGGGGCGATACGCGGGTCAAACTGCCATTCGCCGCACCGGGGCGCAAATTAAAGGGACTATTTTCGATGTGCGCAGTCACACCCCATAACGAGCTGATGGTGGGTGCGGCACTCGAAGATTTCCCGGTCAATCTCTTTATCCAAACTTGAGTTCAGGAGCATGGCGATGAGTACCGACGAAAAACGCATCCGTGAGTTTGCTTATCAGATCTGGGAGTCGGAGGGCCGCCCCGAGGGCCAGGAGGCCCGGCATTGGGAGATGGCGCGCAAGCTGGCGGAAGCCGAGGCGCTGACACCGAAAAAACCGACCGTGACCAAACCCGCCGCCAAGCCCAAGGTCGCCGCCAAGCCCGCGGCCACCCCGAAAGCGGCGCCGAAATCGGCTACCGCCGCCACCAAACCGACCGCCGAAAAGAAACCCCGAGCACCCCGCAAGCCGTCAGCCGGCTGAACATCAGTCAGCAACAGTGAAAGCACCACAAACCGTGTAGGAGCTGGCTTGCCAGCGATAGCGTCCGGATGAGCACCACAAGGCTCAAGGGCCTCATCGCCGGCAAGCCGGCTCCCACAGCGACCGCGTTGACCCTCGTTGCGAGCGCGAGGTCAAGACGATCTCCAACCGTCACGTGGGGCTTTCAAGAACACACCCGCAGGAGCGCCCATGTCCAAGCCGAAAAAGCCCGAACCCACGCTCGAAGCCCAGGCCTCGCGAATCCGCGAAGGCCTGCCCTTCCCGCTCGGGGCCACCTGGGATGGCCTGGGGGTCAACTTCGCACTGTTTTCCGCCAACGCCACCCGGGTCGAACTCTGCCTGTTCGACGCCAACGGCGAAGTGGAACTGGAACGCCTCGAACTGCCCGAATACACCGACGAGATCTTCCACGGCTATCTGCCCGACGCCCATCCCGGGTTGATCTACGGTTATCGGGTGCATGGCCCCTACGACCCGCAGAACGGCCACCGCTTCAACCCCAACAAACTGCTGATCGATCCCTACGCCAAGCAACTGGTCGGCCAGTTGAAATGGTCCGAGGCGCTGTTCGGCTACACCATCGGTCACCCTGACGCCGACCTCAGCTTCGACGAACGTGACAGTGCGCCCTTCGTCCCCAAGAGCAAAGTCATCGACCCGGCTCACACCTGGGGCCACGACCAGCGGGTCAACGTGCCCTGGGAGCGCACCCTGCTCTATGAAACCCATGTACGCGGCTTCAGCATGCGTCATCCCGCGGTGCCGGAAGCGGTGCGCGGAACCTTCGCTGGACTGATGGTCGACGAGGTGCTGGAACATATCCGCAAGCTCGGGGTGTCCTCGGTGGAACTGCTGCCAATCCATGCCTTCGTCAACGACCAGCACCTGCTGCACAAAGGCATGACCAACTACTGGGGCTACAACAGCATCGCCTTCTTCGCGCCCGACCCGCGCTACCTGGCCAGCGGCAAGATCGCCGAATTCAAGGAGATGGTCGCACACCTGCACGACGCCGGCCTGGAGCTGATCCTTGACGTGGTCTACAACCACACCGCCGAAGGCAACGAGCAAGGCCCGACACTGTCCATGCGCGGCATCGACAACGCCTCCTACTACCGGCTGATGCCCGAGGACAAGCGCTTTTATATCAACGACTCGGGCACCGGCAACACCCTCGACCTGAGCCACCCCTGCGTGCTGCAAATGGTCACCGACTCGCTGCGCTACTGGGCCACGGAAATGCACGTGGACGGTTTCCGCTTCGACCTGGCGACCATCCTCGGCCGCTATCACGACGGTTTCAACGAGCGGCACAGTTTCCTCGTCGCCTGTCGCCAGGACCCGGTACTGAGCCAGGTCAAGCTGATCGCCGAACCCTGGGACTGCGGCCCCGGTGGCTATCAGGTGGGTGGCTTCCCGCCGGGCTGGGCCGAGTGGAACGACCGCTTCCGCGACACCGTGCGCGCATTCTGGAAAGGCGATGACGGCCAGCTCGCCGACTTCGCCCGGCGCATGACCGCTTCCGGCGATCTGTTCGACCAGCGCGGGCGACGCCCCTACACCTCGGTCAACTTCATCACCGCCCATGATGGCTTCACCCTGCACGACCTGGTGTCGTACAACGACAAGCACAACGAAGCCAACGACGAAAACAACCAGGACGGCAGCAACAACAACCTGTCCTGGAACCATGGCATCGAAGGGCCCAGCGACGATCCGCAGATCAATGCCCTGCGCCTGCGGCAGATGCGCAACTTCTTCGCCACCCTGCTGCTGGCCCAGGGCACGCCGATGATCGTCGCCGGCGACGAGTTCGCCCGCACCCAGCATGGCAACAACAACGCCTATTGTCAGGACAGTGAAATCGGCTGGGTCAACTGGACGCTGGATGAAGACGGCAAGTCGCTGCTCAAGTTCGTCAAGCGCCTGATCAAGCTGCGCCTGGCCTACCCCATCCTGCGCCGCGGGCGCTTCCTGGTCGGCGACTACAACGAGCAACTGGGGATCAAGGACGTCACCTGGCTGACGCCGGACGGCCAGGAAATGACCACCGAACACTGGCACGACGGCAATGGCCGCTGCCTGGGCATGTTGCTCGACGGCCGCGCCCAGGTCTCCGGTGTTTCCCGCACCGGCGCCGATGCGACCTTGCTGCTGGCAGTCAATGCCCACCACGACGGCGTCAACTTCCGCTTGCCGGAAGTGCCGCAAGGCTTGGACTGGACCTGCGTGCTCGACACCAACGACCCGCAGGTCAAGGGCCAGGAGCGTTTTGCCTTCAACCGCGAATACACCCTCACCGGACGCTCGCTGGTGATGTTCGAGTTACAACCTGACGAAGAAACCTGAGGTTTTTTTCCGCAATAAACGTCGCATTTCAATCTATATGGGCGATACTCACCCGCGCATTCCCGGGTCGCCAGGCGACACCGGACACATCAAGGCTGATGGAGGATGCGTGCAAGTCCACACAAGGAAGTGACAAATATCATGAGCACCCAAGCCGCACGCAACGAAGTTGCGCCGCTGATCTGGAACTCGCGGCAGTTGGCCCGTGTCCCGACCATTGGCCTGCACCGCCTGATCCGGCCCGGGGCCCGGGCGGTGGTGATCGCCCCACATCCCGGTGACGAAGTGCATTGTTGCGGCGGCCTGCTGCAACTGCTCGCCACCCTCGAACACCCGCTGCTGCTGATCTCGATTACCGACGGCAGTGCCCTCTACCCCGGCTCGACCCTCTGGCCCTCAAGCCGCCTGAGTGTGGTTTGCCCCCAGGAAAGCGCCGAAGCCTTACGCCGCCTGGGCCTGGAACTGCACCGGCTGAAATGGCTTCGCGGCGGCTTTCGCCACGGGGCGCTGGAACAGCAGGAACAACCGCTCAGCCAATTCCTGCGGCGCTACCTGCGCCCCGACGACGTGGTGCTGACCACTTGGCGCGAAGACGGCATTGCCGATCATGACAGCGTCGGCCGCGCCGCCGCCCAGGCCTGCGTCGCCAGCGGCGCAACGCTGCTGGAGATCCCCATGCATGCCTGGTTCCGACCCTTGCGCGACGAAGGCCTGATCCCCTGGCACCGGGCCCGCAAGATCCGCCTCGATACCTGGGGTATTGCCCGCAAGCTGCACGCCGCGCACGCCTACCACAGCCACTTGCAAGGCGATCCGGAACTGGGACTGCCACCGGTCCTGGCCCCGACCCTGATTGAACGGGCGCGGCAACCGTTCGAGATGGTGTTTATCTGAAAAACACAGGGCCAAGCCGCTCTTCCCGGTCCCGCTCAGAATCAGCACGAATAGACCAAATAGCCGATTACTCAATGACTTGCAAAACCTGATCAAACAGATCTATTTATTAGTTATTTTCTTGACGCAGACCTGCGGCTCTCCTTAGCTACAAGTGACTACCCCCGGTTTCAAAACCCAAGGGACAAGCCTTCGGATGCCCGCCATAGCGGGTCGCCGGCGGTTTGCCTCGATGATTTCGGCCGTCCCTCGTTCGGGGGCAGGAGAGGCGCCAATTCAGGTATTTATGCGACAGCAAGGAACACCCGATGAAAACGTTCATGACCCACCGCAGCCTGAGGACCACGGCTGATACGATTTCGACTGTGCTTTTACTGTGCTGCGCCCTTGAACTCCAGGCAGCACCTCTCGAAGAAGACCTCCACCCCTGGTACCAGGGCGACACGCTCGCGCCCTTGCCACTGGGTCGATTGCCAATACTGAACAGCAGCGGCCAATTGCCGGGCTGGCGGTTCGCCGGCATTGTATCGAGCAGCGCTGATGCCCATCCGACGGTTCGCTTCCAGGACCGCACGCTGGGCCAGGGTGAGGTCGGTAACCTCGATCCGCTGTTTTCCGGCGCCTTTGGCGACCTGCTGATTATTCCCGGCCTTTACAGCAATCGCAGCGGCGGCCAGACATTGACCGCCGGGGTCTTTACCGGAAGCAGCGGCGCACTGGATCGGGCTGATGGTTTTGTCACCGCACCACGCGACCCGCGCATGGATGGCCTGAGTCCCCAAGGTAATAATCTCGGCGCGTTCTGGAGCCTGACCGGGCAACAGGGCTGGCATGTCAACCTGACCGCCATGAATAACCAGAGTACGCTCTACACCCGCTCCGACCAGGGCATTCTGCAAGGCCAGGCTTCGCGGCAGATGACGTTTTCGCTGGAGGGTGGATTCCCGATCGGACTGGGCCGGGACTGGGTGATCGAACCCCAGGCCCAGGTGGTCAACCAGCAAGGTAGCGTGGACAGTCCCGGGCAGGCGACTACGTCCGCCGACCCATCGTCCTGGAGTGGCCGGATCGGTGCCAGTCTCAGGGGCAGTTATGAAGTGCACGGCCTGCCCGTGGAGCCCTACCTGCGGACCAACTTCTGGCACACATTCGGCAGCGGCAACTCCCTGAGCCTGGAACCGGTCGACAAGATCGCCATCAGTCGCAACAGCTCCACCGTGGAGCTGGGGCTGGGCCTGGTAGCCAAGGTGTCGCCGACAGTCAGCCTGTATGTCAGCGCGGACTACAGCGGCACCTCCGACGACACCGGCCTGAACGGCATCATCGGCAACGTCGGGGTGCGGATGCGCTGGTAGCACGATCAAGCCCGAACACGGTCACTGTAGGAGCCGAGCTTGCTCGCGAAGCGGCCCGCGAAAACGCTAAAAGCTTCGCGGCGGTGCGGCGATCCGACAAGCCCGGTGCCTACAGGCTAGCCCTCCGGTCGCAACATCAACACCGCCAGTGGCGGCAGGTTCAGCACCAGCGACGAGGCCTGGCCATGGCTGGCGTGGTCCTCGGAGGAAACCCCGCCGCCATTGCCATAGTTGGAGCCGGCATACATCGCCGCATCGCTGTTGATCACCTCCTTCCATTGCCCGGCAAAGGGTACGCCGATCCGATAGGCCTCACGCGGCACCGGCGTGAAGTTGGCGACCACCAGCAGCGGTCGGCCTTCCCGGCTCCAGCGCAACCAGGCGTAGACGCTGTTGGTCGCATCGTCGCCGATCAACCACTGGAAGCCCTGGGGCACATCGTCCTGGTCGTACAGCGCCGGCTCCTGGCGATACAGGCGGTTCAGGTCACCCACCAGCTTCTGCACCCCAAGGTGCTCGGAGTATTGCAGCAGGTACCAATCCAGTTGCTGATCGTGATTCCACTCGCGCCACTGGCCGAACTCACAGCCCATGAACAGCAGTTTCTTGCCCGGGTGCGCCCACATAAAACTCAGGTAGGCCCGCAGATTGGCGAACTTCTGCCAGCGGTCGCCGGGCATCTTGTCGATCAGCGAATGCTTGCCGTGCACCACTTCGTCATGGGAAATCGGCAGGATAAAGCGCTCGGACCAGGCATACACCAAGCCGAAACTCAGCTCATTGTGATGATGGGCGCGGTACACCGGGTCCTGCTGGATGTAGTGCAGCGAATCGTGCATCCAGCCCATGTTCCATTTGTAGGCGAAACCCAGCCCGCCCTGCTGGGTGCCTTGGCTGACACCCGGCCAGGCCGTGGACTCCTCGGCGATCACCAGGGCGCCGGGGGCTTCCAGGGCCACCACGTCGTTGAGATGACGCAGGAACTCGATAGCCTCGATGTTTTCCCGGCCACCGTGGCGGTTCGGTACCCACTCGCCAGCCTTGCGCGAATAGTCGCGGTAGAGCATCGACGCCACCGCGTCCACCCGCAGGCCGTCGACATGGAAATGCTTGAGCCAGTGCAGGGCCGAGGCCAGCATGAAGCCGTGCACCTCGGTGCGCCCGAGGTTGTAGATCAGGGTGTCCCAGTCCTGGTGAAAACCTTCCAGCGGGTTGCCGTACTCATACAAGGCGGTGCCGTCGAACTGCGCCAGGCCGTGGGTATCCGTGGGAAAATGCGCTGGCACCCAGTCAAGGATCACACCGATTTCAGCCCGGTGGCAGGCATCGACAAAGGCGGCGAAGTCATCCGGGCTGCCATAACGCGCACTCGGCGCGAACTGCGACAGCGGCTGATAACCCCAGGAACCGCCAAACGGATGCTCCATGATCGGCATCAGTTCGATATGGGTGAAGCCCAGTTGCTGGACATAGGGAATCAGCCGTTCGGCCAGTTCGCCCCAGGTGTACTGGCGGGACACTTCGCCGATTTCATCGATCTCGCACTGCCAGGAGCCGGCATGCAGTTCATAGATCGACAGCGGCGCATCGTGCCGATGCCGGGCGCCGCGCGATGCCATCCAGGCCTGGTCCCGCCAGTCGATGCGCAGGGGCGCGGCGACACGTGAAGCGGTGTCCGGCGGCAACTGGGAGGCCAGGGCCACGGGGTCGGCCTTGAGCGGCAGGATCGCGTCCTTGCCGAGAATCTCGTACTTGTAGGCCTCGCCCGGACGCAGGCGCGGCACAAAGATTTCCCAGACCCCGCTGGGGTGGCGCAGGCGCATCGGGTGCCGGCGCCCGTCCCAGATATTGAAGTCGCCGACCACCGAGACCCGCCGGGCATTCGGCGCCCAGACCGCGAAACGCACACCGTCGACCCCCTCGACCTGGGTCACCTGGGCACCGAGACAGCCGCTCAGGTCGCGATGGTTGCCTTCGGCGAACAGGTAGAGATCCATCTCCCCCAGCAACGGCCCGAAACTGTAGGGATCCTCGCAGATCTGCTCCCCCGCGGCCCATTGGATACGCAACAGATAGGGCTGCTGCTGGGCGACATGACCGACAAACAATCCCGGCACCTCGGTGCTGTCGAGGCTGCCCAGGACCTCCTCGCTGTCGCGGGCCAAGGCCTGGACGCCCAGGGCGCCGGGCAGAAAGGCACGGATATACTGGCCCCCGGCACCGTCGTCATGGGGCCCGAGAATGGCGAACGGGTCCTGGTGTTCGGCCCGTACCAGGGCCTCGATATCCTTCTTCGCGGGCAATGCACGGTTCACGGATTGACCTTGTTCCTTGCTCAAACTCATCACTGCTCTCCACCGGACAAGGTTTTCATCTCACTCAACAACCCACTCAAACCGTGCAATGGCACGCCGAGCCAGGTCGGGCGATTTTCCGCCTCATAGACAATTTCATACGCGGCTTTCTCCAAGCTGAACAGGGTCAGGGCCGCTTCTTCGCCGGCCGGATGCTGCCACGCTTGAACAAGACTAGCCGTCGCTCGCCGATATGCCTGAATAAAGACCTTGCGCGCTTCTTTCAGGTAACGCTGGGTGACACGCCGGCTGGCCGGCCCGGCGCTGGACGGATCGAGGTGGCTGGCGCTGTTGCAGGCCATGGCCGCGGCGTAATCGAACGAACGCAGCACCCCGCTGACATCCTTGTAGGGGCTGTGCTTGCCGCGCCGTTCCTGCAACGAGCGGGCGGGCTCGCCTTCGAAGTCGATCAGGTAAGCATCGCCCTGCACCACCAACACCTGGCCCAGGTGCAAGTCGCCGTGGACCCGCAGGCGCAGGCCGCCCACCAGTTGACCGGCGAGCTTCTGGATATCGCCGAGAATAGCTTTTTTCTGCAGCAACAGACGATCCACAAGTGCCTGCTCGTCCGCCGGCAACGCCTGCTGATGCTGCTTGAGCAACTGCAAGGCGCGCGCCATCTGCTGGCTGATCGTTTTGCTCCAGCGCTGGACATCCTTGTCCGTGCTCACTTGCGCACTGAAGGCCGGATCGTTGGTAGGCGCCGCGAGCACAAGGTGCATTTCACCCAGGCGCTGACCGAGCAAGGCAGCGAAATCCGCCAGTTCACCGAGGGCGTTGTAATGCTGCTCGTGTTCCGAAACGGCATCGGCCAATTCATCGCGGATCGCCCGCTCCAGGTTGTTCTGGGTCCAGCTCCAGGCATCGCCCTGGTTGTTGAGCAGCCCCTGGGCAATCATCAGCAGGCTGTCTTCGCCCTCGGCATCGCGGCGTACCAACGAGCCGAGCAACGGTGAAATATGCCGGAAACCGGCGGCGGTGAGGTAGGCGCTCATTTCCAGCTCCGGGTGTACACCGGCACCGACCTTGCGGATCAGCTTGAGCATGATCCGCTCGGCCACCACCACCGAACTGTTGGACTGCTCGGCAGACAGGTAACGCACCGTCATGTCGGCGGGCAGCTCCAAGGCCTTGAGTTCGGGCGTGGCCTGGAAATGCAGCGTGCCGTCGCCACCGACCAATACCGTGTCGCCGCGCATGCCATCGATCACCGCGCGAATAAACGGTTCAAGGCTGAACGCATCGGTGATCAAGCCGACTTGCCGACCACGGCGGACCCGGGCCATGGCCAACTGTTGCGGCAATGCGGCGCTGGTCTGCTCCTCGGCCAGAAACCCGAATGGCAACTGGTAACGGCTGCTTTGGCCGCCCGCCGTGACTTCCACTTCACCCAGCAGCACCGGGTGCTGCGGATCGCCGAAGCGCACGCCATAGACCAGGCGCACCTGTTCGAGCGCCGTATCCTTGCCGGCGAACCAGCGCCGCTTGGGCAGCCATTCCGGGAGGATGGTCTGCTCCAGGGCCGTGCGCGAAGGGCTTTCGAGCAGTTCTTCCATGCGTTTCTTCAGCACCAGCGTGGTGAAGTCCGGCAGGCTCTGCACCGGCTCCACGTGCCAGCTGGGCATTTGCGTTTCAGTGGCCAGCAGGAACCAGTAGAAACCATAGGGTGCCAGGGTCAGCAGGAAGTTGAGCTGGCCGATGGGCGGGAATGCATTGCCACCGAGCATCTCCACCGGCACCCGGCCGGCGAACGCGGACAGCTCGAGCTCCGCCGCCTGGGCGGTGCGGGACACGTTGGCGACGCAGAGGATGAGCTCATTCTTGCCGTCGTGCCCGGTGTATTCGCGGATATAGGCAAGGATGCGGCGGTTGTTCGGCGAGAGCATTTTCAGGCTGCCACGGCCGAAGGCTTTCTGTTGCTTGCGCACCGCCAGCAGGCGGCGGGTCCAGTTCAGCAACGAATGGGGATCGCCGGCCTGGGACTCGACGTTCACCGTCTGATAGCCGTAGAGCGGGTCCATGATCGGCGGCAATACCAGGCTGGCCGGGTCGGCGCGGGAGAAGCCACCGTTGCGGTCGATGGACCACTGCATCGGCGTGCGCACGCCATCGCGGTCGCCCAGGTAGATATTGTCGCCCATGCCGATTTCATCGCCGTAATACAGGGTTGGCGTGCCCGGCATCGACAGCAGCAGGCTGTTGAGCAGTTCGATGCGCCGGCGGTCACGCTCCATCAGCGGCGCCAGGCGCCGGCGGATGCCAAGGTTGATTCGTGCCCGGCGGTCGGCGGCGTAGTAGTTCCAGAGATAGTCGCGCTCACGGTCGGTGACCATTTCCAGGGTCAGCTCATCGTGGTTGCGCAGGAAGATCGCCCATTGGCAATTGGCGGGAATTTCCGGGGTCTGGCGCAGGATGTCGGTGATCGGGAAGCGATCCTCCTGGGCCAACGCCATGTACATGCGCGGCATCAGCGGGAAGTGAAAGGCCATATGGCATTCGTCGCCACCGTCGCCCTTCGGCTCGCCAAAATACAGCTGGGTGTCTTCCGGCCATTGATTGGCCTCGGCCAGCAGCATGCGGTCGGGATAATGCGCATCGATTTCAGCGCGGATTTTCTTGAGCACCTGGTGGGTTTCGGGCAGGTTCTCGTTGTTGGTGCCGTCACGCTCGATCAGGTAGGGAATGGCATCCAGCCGCAGGCCGTCGATGCCCAGGTCGAGCCAGTAGCGCATCACCGCCAGTACCGCTTGCAGCACCGGCGGGTGGTCGAAGTTCAGATCCGGCTGGTGGGAGTAGAAGCGGTGCCAGAAATACTGACCGGCCAGCGGGTCCCAGGTCCAGTTGGACTTCTCGGTGTCGAGGAAGATGATCCGGGTATCGGTGTATTTGTCATCGGTGTCGGACCAGACGTAGAACTTGCGGGCGCTGGAGCCGGGCTTGGCCAGGCGCGCGCGCTGGAACCAGGGGTGCTGGTCGGAGGTGTGGTTGATCACCAGCTCGGCGATGACCCGCAGGCCACGCTTGTGGGCTTCGGCGATAAAGCGTTTGGCATCGGCCATGGTCCCGTAGTCACTGTGCACGCCACGGTATTCGGCGATGTCGTAGCCATCGTCGCGGCGTGGCGAGGGGTAGAACGGCAACAGCCAGATGGTGTTCACGCCGAGGTCGGCGATGTAGTCGAGCTTGGCGATCAGGCCGGGGAAATCACCGATGCCGTCGTTGTTCGAGTCGAAGAAGGATTTGACGTGAACCTGGTAGATCACCGCGTCCTTGTACCAAAGCGGGTCGTCGATAAAGCTGGCTGGGCGGGTTTTCTTCGCCATGAATAACTCCTGTCGAATCAGTCGGACTGCAGGCAACAGCTTTACTGCGGGAACTTGTGGCAGCGGTGCTTGCCCGCGAAGCTTCCGGCGGTCTTAAGGGCCTCTTCGCGGGCAAGCACCGCTCCCACAGAACCGAGCCCTGCCTGTCAAAGCGGTTGAATGCGCCAGATGCCAAACGGCTGGTGCCACGGCTCGATGCGCATCCACTGGGTCTTGCCGTACCAGGTCCAGGTGTGGCCGTTCATCAAATCCTCGCCACGGGTGGCGGCGTCATCCGTCAGGCCGAATTCCCACAAGGGCAATTCGAAGTGCGCTTCCTGGGCGTTATGCGGATCAAGGCTGACGGCCACCAGGATGAAGCTGCGCAGGTCCGCCGTGCGCTTGCCGAAATACAGGATGTTGTCGTTCCAGGCGTTGTAGACCTGCAACCCCAGGTGCGTCTGCAAGGCTGGGTGCTGGCGACGGATACGATTGAGCTGGGCGATCTCGGCGATGATGTTGCCCGGCGCATTGAAGTCCCGCGGACGGATCTCGTATTTCTCCGAATCCAGGTATTCCTCCTTGCCCGGCAACGCCGCCGACTCGCACAGCTCGAAGCCCGAGTACATGCCCCAGAGCCCCGAGCCCATAGTTGCCAGTGCCGCGCGGATAAGAAACCCGGCGCGCCCGGAATGGTGGAGAAAGGCCGGGTTGATATCCGGTGTATTGACGAAGAAATTCGGCCGGTAGCACTCACGCCAGGGCGACTGGTTCAGCTCGGTGAAATAGGTCGCCAGCTCGGCCTTGCTGTTGCGCCAGGTGAAATAGGTGTAGCTCTGGGAATAACCGACCTTGCCCAGGCGCGCCATCATCGCCGGCGTGGTGAACGCCTCGGCGAGAAACATCACCTCGGGGTGGACGCCGCGCACGTCGGCAATCAGCCATTGCCAGAACGGCAGCGGCTTGGTGTGGGGGTTGTCGACACGGAAGATCTTCACCCCCTCCGCAACCCAGCCCAGTACGATATCCCGCAGCTCGACCCAGAGGCTGGGAATCGCCTCGGCGGCATAGAAATCGACGTTGACGATGTCCTGGTATTTTTTCGGCGGGTTCTCCGCGTATTTGATGCTGCCGTCCGGCCGCCAGTTGAACCAGCCGGGATGCTGCTGCAACCAGGGGTGGTCCTGGGAGCACTGGATGGCGAAATCCAGGGCGATTTCCAAGCCATGCTCGGCCGCGGCACTGACCAACCGGCGAAAATCCTCGCGGCTGCCCAGTTGCGCGTGAATCGCCTCGTGCCCGCCCTCCTCGCTGCCAATGGCATAGGGACTGCCCGGGTCGTCGGGGCCGGCAATCAGGGCATTGTTCGGGCCTTTGCGGTAACTGCGACCGATAGGATGGATCGGCGGGAAGTACAGCACGTCGAAGCCCATGTCACGGATCATCGGCAAGCGACTGTGCACATCGTTGAAGGTGCCGTGACGGGCCGCCCGGTCGGTGACCGAACGCGGAAACAGCTCGTACCAGCTGGCGAACTGCGCCAGGCTGCGCTCCACGTCCAGCGGGTAGTCGTAGCTACGACTCAGGTAGGCATGGTGGTCGGCCTTGCGCATCAGCACCGCCGTGGCGGGCTTGAGAAAGCGCTCGACCTGACCATCGTTCGACAGGTGCAGCAACTCCTCGTGCAAGGCCGTCAGGCCCATCGCCACCTCGTCATGACTACGCTCGATGGCGTGCAGCACCTGCGCCCGTCCCTCCTGCAATTCAAGATCGATGGGCACACCGGCGACGAACTTCTTCTCCAGTTCGTAGCAGAAGCTGGCGAACTGATCGATCCAGGCTTCGATCCGATAGACATAGCGCCCCTGGTCGCCGACCCGCAAGCGGCCCCGCCAGGCGTTGTTGCCTTTATCGGTCATGGCCGTGCGCTGCCAGTCGGCCTCGCCGAGGTTTTTCCAGGCCAGCAGCACCGCCAGCTTGTCGTGGCCGTCGGCGAACACCTTGGCGCTTACCACCAACTCCTGCCCCGCCACCGCCTTGACCGCGAACTGCCCGCCATCAATGGTCGGCGTCACGTCTTCAATGGCGATGCGCGGCAGCAGCAAGGCCTGGGACAAGGGCAGGACTTCAGTGCCTTCCTCGTCCAACGGTTTATCGGCTGTCATCGAGCATCACTCCTTACGCCCCATGGACGCTCCACTCTGCGTGATCGGCATGGCCACCGGCTTCATCCTGAAAAAGGTCGCTTCAATTCGGAGCCCGCTACCGGAACAAAAGTTCAGACCGATTTGTCGGGAAACGCCACTCGTCATAACGCGGGAGTCAAAAACACCCGGGCAGGGTCCACCGCTTTACGGGGTGTCCGGATCCCAAAAAGGGCGCCACACCTGCAGCACGCATAAAGGAGGCCAGCTTCATGAATATTCCGATTCCGGCAGAAACGCCAGATCCCAATATCGACCAACCGACCCTGCCACCGACGGAGCCGCAGCCGATACCGACGCAGGAGCCGCCGGACAGCACACCACCGCCCAGGACCGATCCGCCAACCAGCATGCCACCGGTGATCGCCTGACGCAGCGCGCCTGAAGCATAGACGGGAATGGCGCTTCAGCCGCGCTATCGGCAGAACACAAGGCGAGCACCATGCCTGTGCATATCCAACCCTCGACCCAGACCTGTGCCCTGGAGCAAGGCGATATCCGTCTGCATGGCCCGACCAGTGCCGTGCGAATCAATACCGACGACGGCAAAAGCATGTCCCGCGCCGAACTGGACGACCGGTTTATCGGGTGACCGAAGCCGAGGCCGACGCCCTGACCGTCGCCAGCGCCATCGACAGCCGCCACCATGTAAAGGTGAGTGACGGTGATTCGGTGATTTGATTGACCTGTGTCAGCAGCGCCGCCCGGCCTTTGCGTCTGGCGCCACAGGGCACGACCGCAGCGAGCGGCACAGACTGGGACAAGCTGTCGCAGGCTACCGAGGTCGACCATCTGATCCGCTTTTTATTCAAATACCTGAGTCTGTTATGCAAACAGTTCGCTCGGCATAGTGCCCAGGCCTGATGGAGGCTGACGAGCGACAGACCATGAGCGAGAGAATCCCCGTCCAGAGTGTTGAAACCTTCGAGCCTGCACGTGCGAGGCTGAAGGCCAGGTCCACCGACCAACTGATCCACACCCGCAGCTTCAGCGGGCTGTTCCGTAACCTGCGGCTGGGTGGCGGCGGGTTTCTGTTCCTGTTGTTCTTCGGCACGGTGTGGCTGAACTGGGGCGGCCGCCAGGCGGTGCTCTGGGATCTGGCCGAAAGCCGCTTCCATATCTTCGGTGCGACCTTCTGGCCCCAGGACTTTATCCTGCTCTCGGCCCTGCTGATCATCTGTGCCTTCGGCCTGTTCGCCATCACCGTGTTCGCCGGTCGGGTCTGGTGCGGTTACACCTGCCCGCAAAGCTCATGGACCTGGCTGTTCATGTGGTGCGAGAAAGTCACCGAGGGCGAGCGTAACCAACGCATCAAGCTGCAAGCCGCGCCCTGGGGCCTGAACAAGCTGGCCCGGCGCGCCGCCAAGCACAGCTTGTGGCTGGGGATCAGCCTGCTGACCGGGCTGACCTTCGTCGGTTACTTCACACCGATCCGACCGCTGGCCCAGGAGCTGATGACTCTGCAGATCGGCGGTGTCAGCCTGTTCTGGGTGCTGTTTTTCACCGCGGCCACTTATATCAACGCCGGTTGGCTGCGCGAAGCGGTGTGCATGCACATGTGTCCCTATGCGCGGTTCCAGAGCGTCATGTTCGACAAGGACACCCTGACCATTTCCTACGACCCCGCCCGGGGTGAAAACCGTGGCCCGCGCAAACGCGAGGTAGCGCCGGCCAGTGTCGGCCTGGGGGATTGCATCGACTGCCAGATGTGCGTGCAGGTCTGCCCCACCGGCATCGACATCCGCGACGGCCTGCAGATGGAATGCATCGGTTGCGCGGCCTGCATCGACGCCTGCGATTCGATCATGGACAAGATGGGCTACGCCCGTGGACTGGTGAGCTATACCTCCGAACATCAGTTGCAAGGTGGCAAGACCCATCTGCTGCGCCCGCGCCTGATCGGCTACAGCGCCGTGCTGCTGATCATGATCGGCGCGTTGGCCGCAGCCCTGGTGGAACGGCCCATGGTCTCGCTGGACGTGAGCAAGGACCGTGGCTTGTTCCGGGAAAACAGCCAGGGCCAGATCGAGAACATCTACAGCCTCAAGGTCATCAACAAGACCCAACAGCCCCAGCGCTATCGCCTGGAACTGCAGGACAGCGATGGCTTCCAGTTGCAGGGCAAGACCGAACTGAACCTGGCGGCGGGTGAAATCGTCGACCTGCCGGTGTCGGTGGCGATGCTCGGCGACAGGCCGAAAAGCAGCTCGCAGGAGGTGAGCTTCAAAGTGCTCGACAACGACCAACCCGAGGTCTACAGCGTGGCGAAGAGCCGCTTTGTCGCCCCGCTGAACCGTTGATGCCTTAGAATCCCCAAGGGGTGGCCCTGGCGCCGATCAGCCCGTATTGAAAGCGCCGCAAAACGGTAGGAGCCGGCTTGCTGGCGATAGCGCCCGATCAGGCGATGCAGGACTTACTGGCCTCATCGCCGGCAAGCTGGCTCCCACAGGAACTGCGTTCCACCTTGATCGACGGATATCAGGGCCCACCCGCCAAACCAATCGAGTTGCCATGAAACGCTACGAAAAATTCGCCGACGACATCGCTGAGCTGATCCGCACCGGCGTCCTCGGCCCCGGCCAGCGTGTACCATCGGTGCGCTATGCCAGCCAGACCTACGGGGTCAGCCCGTCGACCGTGTTCCAAGCCTACTACCTGCTGGAGCGCCGCGGTCTGATCCGCGCTCGGCCGCGCTCCGGCTACTTCGTCAACGCCCACACCCCCAGCCCGTTCTCGGAGCCGGCGATCAGCAGCCAGGTCAGCGAGTCCACCGAAGTGGATGTCAGCGAACTGGTGTTCTCGGTGCTGGACTCCATCAAGGACCCCGCCACCGTGCCCTTCGGCTCGGCCTTCCCGAGCCCGACGCTGTTTCCCCTGCAACGCCTGTCCCGCTCCCTGGCCAGTTCCAGCCGCGAGATGGACCCGCGCATGGTGGTCACCGACCTGTCGCCGGGTAACCCGCAACTGCGGCGGCAGATCGTCCTGCGCTACATGGTCGGCGGGCTGATGCTGCCCATGGAGGAACTGCTGATCACCAACGGCGCCCTGGAGGCGCTGAACCTGTGCCTGCAGGCCGTCACCGAGCCCGGCGACCTGGTGGCCATCGAGGCCCCGGCCTTCTATGCCTGCCTGCAAGTGCTGGAACGGCTCAAGCTCAAGGCGGTGGAGATTCCAGTGCATCCGCGCGACGGCATCGACCTCGGGGTGCTCGCCCAGACCCTGGAACGCCATCCGATCAAGGCCTGCTGGTGCATGACCAGCTTCCAGAACCCTCTCGGCGCGACCCTGCCCGAGACGAAAAAGCAGGCGCTGGTGGAGCTGTTGCGCCAGCATCAGGTGCCACTGATCGAAGACGATGTCTACGCCGAGCTTTATTACGGCCAACAGGCGCCGAAACCGGCCAAGGCCTTCGACACCGAGGGCCTGGTGATGCATTGCGGCTCTTTCTCCAAGAGCCTGGCGCCGGGTTACCGCATCGGCTGGGTAGCGGCGGGACGTTACGCGCAGAAGGTCGAGCGACTCAAGCTGATGACCTCGCTGTGCGCCTCGATGCCGGCCCAGGCGGCCCTGGCCGACTATCTGCAAAACGGCGGCTACGACCGGCACCTGCGCAAACTGCGTTATGCCCTGGAGGAACAACAGAGCGCCATGCTGGCGGCGATTGCCCGTTACTTCCCGGCGCAGACGCGGGTCAGCCAGCCGAGCGGCGGTTACTTCCTGTGGCTGGAGCTGCCGGAACAACTGGATTCGCTGAAACTGTTCCAGATCGCCCTGGCCCAGGGCATCAGCATCGCCCCGGGACCGATCTTTTCGCCGACCCAACGTTTTCGCAACTGCATCCGTTTGAATTACGGCAGCCCGTGGAACGAGGTGTCGGAGCAGGCGATGGAGACCCTGGGACGGATTGTGCGGTCATTGCTGGAGCAGTGACCACACAATCTCAAGAACACCGCCCCCTGTAGGAGCTGGCTTGCCAGCGATGAGGCCCGCAAGTCTTGCATCGACCATGTGACCGCCATCGCCGGCAAGCCAGCTCCCTCAAGGACCGCATTTAACTGTTAGCCGTGGTCGTATTCAGGGGCCGGTGCATCAGATACGCCGCGCCGGTCACGCGAATCATTGGATGCGGCACGATCTGACATTCACCGACAATCGTAAAGCCATGACGCTGATAGAAGCGGCAGGCACCTGTATTCATTGCATAGTCGATCAGGCTCAGGCCCTTGAGCTCAAGGGCCTGACAGCGTTGGCGAGCATATTCAAGAAAGCGTGCGCCCAAGCCCTGGTTGCGCCAGCCCTCATGCAGGGCCAGGCTGGAAATATAAAGGGTGTCGGGAATCTCCAGATCGGCATACGGCGCCAGCACCGGATCGCTGCTCGGCGTCGCATCCGGGTCTTCAAACATCGGATAGCTGTGCAACATGCCGATAACCTGGCCTTGCACCTCGGCCATCAGGCAGTTCTCATAAGAAAAATCCACGCCCTCGCGGGCATAACGCCGCTCACCGACATCCAGCAAGGATTCGGCGCCTTCAGCCAGCTGGCTCCAGATATAGTCGGATGCCCCTTCCGAGGAAATCTGGAACAGGCGGGCAATCTCGCGGGCATCCGAGCGTAGCGCCGGACGAAAGATAACGGTCATTCGGGGATCCCTGTAACGGTCGGTCGGCGGCCAGGCAAAGCCCTGGCGCCGGCGTTACAGTGTGAGGCGTGCGCTCAACGGGTCGATGTGCCCGAGCGACATGACCGGCGCAAAAACCGACTTAACGGCCACCCGCCAGATCGATAAAGGTCCCGGTGGCGTAGGAAGCCTTGTCCGAGAGCAGCCAGACAATCGCCTCTGCCACTTCTTCGGCGCGACCGCCGCGGCCCATGGGAATGGCCGATTCCAGTTTGCTGACCCGGTCGGCATCGCCGCTCAGGGCATGGAACTCGGTGTAGATATAACCCGGGCGCACGGCATTGACGCGAATGCCCTCGCCCGCCAGCTCCTTGGACAAACCGAGGGTAAAGGTGTCCAGCGCGCCCTTGGAAGCGGCGTAATCCACGTATTCGTTGGGCGAGCCGAGACGCGCCGCCGCCGAAGACACATTGACGATATTACCGCCCTGGCCACCATGGCGCGGTGACATCCGCCGCACCGCATGCTTGGCGCAGAGGATCGGCGCCAGGGTGTTGACCTTCAGGGTTTGCAGAATACGGAATTCGGACATTTCATCGACCCGAGACTTGTGTCCGACGGTCCCGGCATTGTTGACCAGGGCGGTGACCGGCCCCAGCTCGGCGTCCACCCGATTGAACAGGCGGATCACCTCATCCTCGATACTGACATCGGCGCGCACGGCAATGGCCACGGCACCCAGCCCGCGCACCTGCTCCAGCACCCGCAGGGCCGCTTCCTCATCCGCCAGGTAGTTGATACAAATGCGATAACCCTGCTGCGCGGCGAGTACCGCGGTGGCGGCGCCGATACCACGACTGCCGCCGGTGATGACGATGACTTTGTCCATAACTCCGCTCCCTCGTTCAACCTGTAGCCTTGTCGCAAAAGCATACTCGTCGACGACTGCTTTTGTGTAGTCGCCGAAGGTCGCAAGCTTTGTACTAAACGCTTACATAAACCCAGGCATCCAAGCCGGAGGCCAGGCGGACCGAGACGCGCTTGTAGTCGGAGACTTCATAGGCATCCGCCGAATGCCGAGCCGATCCCCCCCCTGGCCGCCCGATGCGGAAAATCAACACCCAGGACCTGCGCAACTGACAGCCCTGCCCCCAGCATCGCCCGCTCCTTGGCGACATGAAAGTCACGCCCGACTCATGGAAAGGTCCATTCCGACCGATCTGGGCAGTACCAATCGCCTAGCGCCGCCAGACCACACAACCCAGCGCGCTCAGGGCAATTGCCAGACCGGCCAGGGAATACACCCAACTGGCCGAAGCCACCGGCAGTAACACTCCCGCCAGCAACGGGCCGACACCGGCACCGATATCGCGCCACACCGCATTCGAGGCCAGGGCCTGGACCCGTCCGGCCCCCGGATTGCGCTCGGCCACCAGGGTCACCACCAGCGGCAGTTGCAAGGCCCGCAGAATCAGTACCGCGCCGGCACCAAGAATCAGCCAATGGCTGCCGAAGGCGCTCAGGGCCAGGCCGCTGAGGATCGAGAACAACAGCAACATGCGCACCACGCCATAACTGTCGGCGGCCCGACCGCCCAAGGGGCTGAGGAGCATTTCCGAGACATAACGCAGGGCCATCAATATCCCGGCGATGATCACCGCATTGCCACCCAATACGGCGGAGGCCTGCAACGACAAACCGAAGATAAACAACCCGTCCAGCGCCACGCCTTCGATAAAGGACCACATCGCGACACTGTCCGGCCGTTTGAAGCGACGCCCGGAAGGGGCTGCCAGTTCATGCCCCAGCGTCGGCAGCCCGCGCGCCACCCACAGCCCGATCAGCGCCGTGCCGCAGAGCAGCAGGAAAATCAGCCGGGGCCCGAAGTGCAGGCTCAACCAGCCGCCCACGGACAAGGCGATCATCGGGCCGATGGCAATCACTCCCCGCGAACGCCCCGCCCGGCGCGCGGCACCGCTCGGCTCCAGGGTCGCCAGCACCTGCGTCGACAGGTTCATCGCGGCAAACGACAGGCCCCAGACCAGGCGCAGCAGCAATAACCAGCCAAAGCCGGAGATCAGCGAGTTGCCCAGGGCGCAGAACGCGGCGGCCCCGGCCGCCAGCATCAGGGTCGAGCGATCGCCGTGGCGGGCGTAATAGCGCAGCACATAGCTGTAACCGAAGATCCGCACCAGTCGGTTGGCCGCCAGCAATACCCCAGCCTGGGCCAAGGTCACGCCAAAGGCCTGGGTGTTCATGGGCAACAACAGGTAAAGCAGCACGTCGCTGGGCAGGCACAAGGCGAGGACGGTGGCGGAACGGCGGGAGGCGGAGTCGGTCGGGTGGGCAGCCACGGCAGGCATCTGGGACGGGTCTCCGCAGGGGGGGAAGAAGCCTGCCAGCATGCCGGGTTGAAACAATCGATGACAATATTTTTCTGCTCTCTGATCTCCGTTCGACCATTGGGTACCCTGCTTGCGAAATAAGCCCCGGAAGCGAGCGCTTCTTGGTATCGTGTGCGCCGATTTAAATAGCCGCCTATATACTTTTTCCTTTTAGCTGCTCCGTTCATATTCAATTTTCTTTGCACAAAACAGGTTCCTCATGACCGATCCCATTCATATCAAGGATCACGAGAACGAAAAGCGCCTGGTGAACAAGCGCTTGTTGGCGTGCGGCATCCTGGTCCTGGGGCTGGCCGGCAGCCTGGTCGCCCGCCTGTATTTCCTCCAGGTCACCGAGTTTTCCTATAACTCCACCGTCTCGGAAAACAACCGCGTCCACGTCCTGCCGATCCCGCCGGAACGCGGCTTCATTCTCGACCGCAACGGCCAGGTCCTCGCCGACAACCAGCCCAGCTTCAACATGACCCTGACCCGCGAGCGCGCCGGTGACGTCGGCCAGGTGCTGGACACGGTGATGAGCGTGCTCAATCTGCCGGAAGAAGACCGGACGATGTTCACCAAGATCCTCAAACAGTCGCGCCACCCGTTCGAGCCGGTCACCCTGCTCTACGAACTGACCGAACAACAGATCGCCCTGCTGGCGGTGAACGAGTTCAAGCTGCCGGGCGTCGAGGTCGAGCCGCAGTTCGTCCGGCACTACCCGCTGGGCGACCATTTCGCCCATTCGGTGGGTTATGTCGGCCGGATCAACGAAAAGGAAAGCAAGCAACTCGACCCGGTGGAATACCGCGGCACCCAGTCCATCGGCAAGACCGGCATCGAGCGTTTCTACGAAAACGAGCTGCACGGCCATGTCGGCTACGAGGAAGTCGAGACCAACGCCCAGGGCCGGGTGATGCGGGTGCTCAAGCATACCGATCCGATTCCCGGCAAGAACATTGTCCTGAGCCTGGATATCAATTTGCAGGAAGCCGCCGAGAAGGCCCTGGGCGACCGGCGGGGCGCGGTGGTCGCCATCGACCCGAAGACCGGTGAAGTGCTGGCAATGGTCAGCAAGCCGAGTTTCGATCCGAACCTGTTCGTCACCGGGATCCGCGCCAAGGATTATTCAGCCCTGCGCGACTCCCTCGACCGCCCGCTGTTCAACCGTGCCCTGCGCGGGCTCTACGCCCCGGGTTCGACCATCAAGCCGGAAGTGGCCATCGCCGGCCTGGACAGCGGCGTGATCTCACCCTCCACCCGAGTGTTCGACCCCGGTTACTTCCAGTTGCCCAATGTCGACCACAAATACCGCAACTGGAACCACAGCGGCGACGGTTGGGTCGACCTGAACGCGGCGATCATGCGCTCCAACGACACCTACTTCTATGACCTGGCGAGCAAGCTGGGCATCGACCGCCTGCACGATTACCTGAACAAGTTCGGCGTCGGGCAGAAGGTCTCCCTGGACATGTTCGAGGAATCGCCGGGGCTGATGCCGTCCCGCGAGTGGAAACGCACGACCCGGCGCCAGGCCTGGTTCCCCGGCGAAACGGTGATCCTCGGCATCGGCCAGGGCTATATGCAGGTCACGCCGCTGCAACTGGCCCAGGCCACGACCCTGATCGCCAACAAGGGCGTGTGGAATCGTCCGCACCTGGCCCGGACCATCGGCCAGGTTGCGCCGGTGGATGAGAATCCGATTCCCAATATCGTGCTGCATGACCCCAGGCAGTGGGAGCAGGTCAACTACGCCATGCAGTTGGTGATGCACGATCCGCGTGGTATCGCCCGGGCGGCGGCGGTCGGCGCGCAGTATCGCATTGCCGGTAAGAGCGGCACGGCGCAGGTGGTGGCGATCAAGCAGGGTGAGCGTTATGACCGTTTGAAGACTTCGGAGCGCAATCGAGATAACGCCCTGTTCGTCGGTTTTGCCCCGGCGGAAGACCCGCAAATCGTGATTTCGGTGATGATCGAGAACGGTGAGGCCGGTGGTCGGGTCGCCGGTCCCGTGGTGCGGGAGATTCTCGATGCCTGGCTGCTGGACAAGGATGGCAAGCTCAAGCCCGAATATGCGCGGCCGCTCAAGCCGCATGAGGATCCGAAGGTTTAGTTGAGGCTGCCGGCCTCTTCGCGGGCAAGCTCCGCTCCCACAGGTTCGGTGTCATACGCATGCTTTGAGTCCGACTCGAACAGTGTGGGAGCGGAGCTTGTCGGGACGCCGCACCGCCGCGAAGAGGCCCTCAAGAACAACCCCACGGGTCAGGCCGCGGCACCCCGCCGATAAAACGCCAACACTGCGCCCAAGGTCATCAGCAAACCACCGGTCACCCGGTTGAATGCCCGCAGCTGGCCGCCCTGCAAGCGGCTCAACAAGCGCGCGCCGCACAGTGCGTAAAACAACATGATGCTGACATTGAGCAAGGTCAGCACCATGGCCAGCAGCGCATATTGCGGCAACTGCGGCTGCGCACTGTCGATAAACTGCGGCAGAAACGCTGACATGAACAACAACGCCTTGGGGTTGGTCAGCGCCACCACGAAACAGCGCATGAACAAACCAACGGAACGGCTCGAACCCTGCGGCACCGGCAGTTCGGCCAAGGTCGCGGGCGAGCGCAGCATCTTCCAGCCGAGCCAGACCAGATACGCCGCCCCCAGCCACTTCACCGCCTGGAACAGGGCCTCGCTGGCCTGCAGCAGAATCCCCAGGCCACAGGCCACCGCCGTCACCAGCAGCGCATCGGCCAACACCGCCCCGCCCATGCCCCAGGCCGCCGCACGCACGCCGTGGTTGGAACCGTTGTGCAACGCCAGCAGCACCGTCGGGCCGGGCATCGCAATGATCGCCGCCGAGCTGATCAGGAACAGGAGCAAGGTTGCCAGCGTCATGAAAGTCGCCTTGAAAATGAAAAATGGGCGTCATTCTGCGGCCAGCACCGCCGCGCTTCAACCGTCGGTACCCCAACCTGTCGTTTGCGCTGGACGCGGCTAAGCTGTTTCGTGATAAAACAGGCCCAAGCACTGAAGCGTTTCAGCGTCCTTTCCATCAGACAGGGTGATAGCCTCATGACCGACCAGAAGCTGCTCGACTCACTGTTTCCCGCCGCCGCGGACATCCCGGAAAAGTACCGATTCGAAGGCCCGCTGGAACAACGCGAATACCTGGTCGACGGCGCCTTGCGGACCTGGGCCGGCCCCCTTGCCCAGGTCCGCAGCCCGGTGTACCTCGCCACTGCCAGCGGCGATGAGCAAGTGATCCTCGGCAGCACACCGCTGCTGGATGCCGAGACCGCCCTCACCGCCCTCGACGCCGCGGTTCGCGCCTATGACCGCGGCCAGGGCGAATGGCCGACGATGCGCGTGGCCGAGCGCATCCAGCATGTCGAAGCCTTCCTGCGGCGCATGCGCGAGCAGCGCGAGGCGGTGGTCAAGCTGCTGATGTGGGAGATCGGCAAGAACCTCAAGGATTCCGAGAAGGAATTCGACCGTACCTGCGACTACATCGTCGACACCATCAATGCCTTGAAGGAACTCGATCGCCGCTCCAGTCGCTTCGAACTGGAACAGGACACCCTTGGCCAGATCCGCCGCGTCCCCATGGGCGTGGCGCTGTGCATGGGCCCCTACAACTATCCACTGAATGAAACCTTCACCACCCTGATCCCGGCGCTGATCATGGGCAATACCGTGGTGTTCAAGCCAGCCAAGCTTGGCGTGCTGCTGATCCGTCCGCTGCTGGAAGCCTTCCGCGACAGCTTCCCGGCCGGAGTGATCAACGTGATCTATGGCAGCGGCCGGGAAACCGTGAGCGCGCTGATGGCCAGCGGCAAGATCGATATCTTCGCCTTTATCGGCACCAACAAGGCCGCCAGCGACCTGAAGAAACTCCACCCCAAACCCCACCGCCTGCGCGCCGCCCTCGGCCTGGACGCGAAGAATCCGGCCATCGTGCTGCCCGAGGTCGACCTGGACAACGCGGTCAACGAATGCGTCACCGGCTCGTTGTCGTTCAATGGCCAGCGCTGCACCGCGCTGAAGATCCTGTTCGTGCACGAAGCGGTGGTCGAGGGTTTTATCGAGAAATTCAATCGCAAGGTGCAAAGCCTGGTGCCGGGCATGCCCTGGGACAATGGCGTGTCGCTGACGCCCTTGCCGGAAGCCAGCAAGATCGACTATCTCAATGCCCTGGTGGCCGATGCCCAGGCCAAGGGGGCCAAGGTGGTCAACCCCAATGGTGGCCAAACCCGCGCTTCGTTCTTCTACCCGGCGCTGCTCTACCCGGTGAATGCCGGGATGCGCGTGTACCAGGAGGAGCAGTTCGGCCCGGTGGTGCCCATCGTCCCTTACCGCGACCTGGAAACCGTGATCGATTACGTACTGGAATCGGACTTCGGCCAGCAATTGAGTATTTTCGGCACGGATCCGGCCCAGATCGGCCGACTGGTGGACACCTTCGCCAATCAGGTCGGGCGGATCAATATCAATGCCCAGTGCCAGCGCGGCCCGGACACCTACCCGTTCAACGGGCGCAAGAATTCGGCCGAAGGCACGCTCTCGGTGCACGATGCCTTGCGGGTGTTTTCGATCCGGACCCTGGTAGCGACCAAGTTCCAGGACAGCAACAAGGCGCTGATCAGCGATATCATCCATAACCGCGAGTCGACGTTCCTGACCACCGACTACATCTTCTGAGGTCACCCAAGCGGTGTGGTTCGCAAACCCACGCTGCCCCTGTAGGAGCCAGCTTGCTGGCGATCCAGACGACGCGGTTTGACAGGACACCGCATCGATACCATCGCCAGCAAGCTGGCTCCTACAGGGTAGCGCCGTTTTTTTATGCCAGGCCCATAGGGCTGCCGGGCGCTCTGATCTATCATTGCACCTCAGGCTGCCCGGGCCCGCCATTATTTTTATAAGAAATCCATGCCACGCATCGACCTCCGCCGATTGATCCTGTTGCTGTCGCTTTCCGTCGTCACCCTGACTGCCGGCAATCTCTTCTTCGCCAGCTATCAGACCCAGCGCAACTTCCTGATGGAACAGACCCTGGAAGCCAATCGGATCTATGCCCTGAAGTTGGCGAACAGCACCAACAACTTCCTCAAGTCGACCCAGCAGCAACTGGCCTTCAGTGCCGGGCTGCTCCCCGCGATCTGGGACCAGCCAGACCTACTGTGGCAGGAAGCGCATCGGCTGCGCCGCGAGACCGGCAGCTTCAACTCGGTGATCATCATCCGCGCGGACGGCAAGATCATCGCATCCTCTCCGCTGTCAATGAACCTGACCGGCACCGCTCCCAACAGCGAGGGCTTTCGCCAGGCCAGCGCGGTGCGCCAACCCTATATTTCAAGCCCCTATGTCGGGGCCAACAACCACCTGATGATCCAGATCTCGCATCCGATCTTCGACGGTGACGGCAACTACCTGGGCTACCTGGGCGCCGGTATCTATCTCAACGAACCGAATATCCTGCACTCGCTGCTGGGCGAGCAATATTACCGTGACGGCTCCTACCTCTATGTAGTCGATACCCAGGGCCGACTGATCTATCACCAGGACCCGGCGCGGATCGGCGACACGATCAAGGGCAACCCGGCCATCGACGCGGTGATCGCCGGCGAGACCGGCAGCCTGCGGTTGCACAACTCCAAGGGCGTCGACATGCTCACCGGGTATGCGCCGGTACCGCGGATCGGTTGGGGCGTGATCAGCCAGCGACCGACCTCCGTCACCCTGGAGGGCCTGCAACGGCTGATGCTGGAAGTGGCCGGGTATGCCGTGCCACTGTTGCTGCTGTCACTGCTGGGCATCTGGTGGATTTCGACGCTGATCAGCAAACCGCTCTGGCAACTGGCCAATACCACTCAGTATTGGGGCTCCTCCACCGCCGCCCAGTCGGTGAGCAAGGTCAAGGCCTGGTACTACGAGGCCGCACAGTTGAAGAACACCATGCAGAAGGCCCTGATGTCACTGCACCAGCAACTGGGCCGGCTCAACCAGGAAAGCGTCACCGATCCGCTGACCGGCCTGACCAACCGGCGCGGCCTGCAATTGATCCTCGACGACTGGGAAAGCCGCCAGCAGCCGTTTTCGCTGATCGCCCTGGACATCGACCACTTCAAGCAGGTCAACGACAGCTACGGGCACAGCGCCGGCGACCTGGTGCTGCAACACCTGGCCCAGCAGATCCGTCGCCACTCCCGGGAAAGCGACGTGCTCTGCCGCCAGGGTGGCGAAGAGTTCCTCATGCTGCTACCCGCTACCCCGCTGGCCCAAGCGACCCTGGTGGCCGAGCGTTTGCGCACGGCGATGGCCTACACCGAAAGCCCGAACGGCATTCCGGTGACCATCTCCCTGGGTGTGGCCGGCTGGCCGCAGGGTGGGCAGACCGTGGCCCAGGTCCTCCAGGCGGCGGACCAGGCCCTCTATCGGGCCAAGGATCGCGGACGCAACCGGGTGGTGCGTGGCGATGATGAGACCCCGCCGGATGCGCCGAACAGTTAGACTGCCCCCCCTGGCGACACGCATCGGACCGCCGTCCCAGGCCACGAACACCCGACGCTTTCGGGGATTTCTTTCGAGATTGACCACCAGCATGACCTTCAACTTCGACACCCTGATCGACCGTCGCAACACCGGCAGCACCAAGTGGAGCCGCTACCCGGCCGACGTCCTGCCCATGTGGGTGGCCGATATGGACCTGCCGGTGGCGAGTGCGATCACCCAGGCCCTGCAGCAGCGCCTGGAACATCCGCAACTGGGTTACAGCGTGGCCCAGGACGCCCTGCGCCAGGCCATCGTCACCGATCTCTGGGCCAAATACGCCTGGCGCGTGCTGCCCCAGGAGCTGATTTTCCTGCCGGGGGTCGAGCCGGGTTTCAACATGGCGTTGCACGCCTTTGTGCAACCGGGCCAGAACGTCGTGGTGCAGACGCCGAACTACCGCCCGCTGCGTCTGGCGCCGGGGCACTGGAACCTGCCGAAAGTCGAACTGGCGTTCGAGCGTGACGCCCAGGGGGACTACGTCACCCCCTTCAATGCCCTGCGCAACGCCTTGCACGGCGGCGGTGCGTTGCTGCTGAGCAACCCGCACAACCCGCTGGGCAAGGTCTTCCCACGGGAAGAACTGCAACAGGTGGCGGATATCTGCCTGGAACAGAGCGCGCTGATCATCAGCGACGAAATCCACGCCGACCTCTGCTTCGACGGCCGTCGTCATGTGCCGATCGCCGCCCTGAGCGCGAAGATCGCCAAGCGCACCATCACCCTGATGTCAGCGAGCAAGGCCTATAACATCGCCGGGCTGAAGACCGCCTATGCCATTATCCAGGACCCGCTGATACGCGAGCGTTTCAACGCCTCCCGCCTGGGAATGGTCGACAGCGTCAACACCCTGGGGCTGGAGGCCACCTGCACGGCCTACACCGAGTGCGCTCCGTGGCTCAAGGGTCTGGTGGAGTACCTGCAGGCCAACCGCGACTACCTGCAACACGCGGTGGAAACCCGGCTGCCGGGCGTGGTCCTGCACCCGGCGCAGGGCACCTACCTGGCCTGGCTGGATTGCAGTGCGTTGGGGCTGGCGGACCCATACCAGTTTTTCCTCGACGAGGCCAAGGTGGGCTTGAGCGCGGGTATCGAATTCGGCGACGACGCGAAGCAGTTCGTGCGTTTGAACTTCGGTTGCCCGAGAGCATTGCTGGAGGAAGGTATCAGTCGGATGGAGCAGAGTTTGCGCCGACGCTGAAAGCGCGATGCGAAAACACCGTCACATCCAATCTGATATCTGATGTAGGAGCGAGCTTGCTCGCGATGGTCGTCCAGACACCGCTGGGTATCAGATGCCCCGCGTTATCGTTGACCTCCATCGCGAGCAAGCTCGGCTCCTACAGGTACAAGGTCAGGCGTGTTTGTTCAGGCGCGGCTTGGCCTTGGGAAAATACGGTGGTTTGACCAGCAGCGTCGGCGCGGGCTTCACGGCCTTCGCCGCTACCACCTCGACCGGCGGCTCCCCGCCAAACTCCGCGACATAAGCAGTCTGGCCGCAACGCAGTCGATTGTTGATGGGAAACTCGTCCCCGTTGTCGTAAATGTACACGTCCTTCATAGCCATCTCCTTCTCAACATAATTGATCCCTGCCAGCAAACGCCTGCAGGCTTCAAAAATATTGAGCGTAGCCGATCAATAGCGATTGGCAGACGCTGGCGCAAGGTTCCGACGAATGACCACCCGGTCACGAAATTTACATTTTCCTGACCAGGGCTTTCACGCCGATTTCACTTGTGCACGCCTAGGATCGGCTCACTCCTCGCTTCAATCCCATTCGGCTCGCCTTTGTCGCGAGCTTTTTTTTGCCCGCGCAACCGGTCGAACCACAGGTAGACCACCGGGGTGGTGTAGAGCGTCAGCAGCTGCGACACCGCCAACCCACCGACAATGGCGATCCCCAAGGGCTGGCGCAGTTCCGAACCGGCGCCGTGACCAAACGCCAGCGGCACGGCACCGAGCAGCGCCGCCAGCGAGGTCATCAGGATCGGCCGCAGGCGCAGCAGACAGGCTTCATGCACCGCCTCGCGGGGCGCCATACCGCCGCGCTCGGCCTCCAGGGCGAAGTCGACGATCATGATCGCGTTCTTCTTGACGATCCCGATCAGCAAGATGATCCCGATCATGCCCAGCACCGACAGGTCCTGCCCGCAGATGATCAACGCCAGCAAGGCGCCGAAACCGGCCGAAGGCAAGGTGGAAATAATCGTCAGCGGATGGATGGCGTTTTCATAGAGCACGCCGAGGACGATATAGACCGTCAGGATCGCCGCCAGGATCAACCAGGGTTGCGACTTGAGCGAATCCTTGAACGCCTGGGCGGTGCCCTGAAAACTCCCCGACACCGTGTCGGGCAGGCCTACCGCCAGCGAGGCCTTCTCGATGGCGTTGACCGCATCGCTCAGGGCCTGCCCGGGGGCCAGGTCGAACGACAGGGTAATGGCCGGGAACACGCCCTGGTGGTTGATGACGATCGGCGCCAGCTCGTTGCGGACACTGGCCAGCATATCCAGCGGCACCATGCCCCCGCTGGTCGAACGCACATACAGGTGCTTGAGGGTGTCGATGGACATCTGCCAGTGCGGATCGAGTTCGAGAATAACGTGGTTCTGGTCCAGCTGGGTGAACATGGTCGCGATCTGGCGCTGGCCGAAGGCGTCATAGAGCACGTCGTCGATCGCCTGCACATTGACGCCAAGACGCGCCGCCGACGGTCGGTCGATCACCAGGGTGGCCTGAGGCGCGGCGCGCTGCTGGTCGGAGGTGACGTTGCGCAATTGCGGCAACTGCTTGAGGCGCTCGAGCAACAGCCCGCTCCAATGGTCCAGCTCCTGGCTGTCCGGGTCCTGCAAGGTGTACTGGTATTGGGTCTTGCTGGCGCGGCCGCCGATCTGGATATCCTGGTTGGCCTGCAGGAACAGCTTGATGCCCTGGACCTTGTCGAGGGCCGGCTGCAAGCGTGCGATCACCTGTTGGGCACTGACGCTGCGCTGATCGAAGGGCTTGAGGTTGACCATCACCCGGCCCTGGCTGACCGTCGGGTTGGGGCCGATCCAGAAATAGGCCTTGGCCACCGCCGGATCGGCGCTGACGATATCGGCCAGCAGCGCGACCCGTTGGCGCATGGCGTCCGGCGAAATGTCCGAAGCGGCTTCGGCGACCCCCTGGATCAACCCGGTGTCCTGCTGCGGGAAAAAGCCCTTGGGGATATACAGGTAGAGCATCGCCGTGGCGACGAAGGTGGCGACGGCCACCGCCAGGGTCAGGCGCTGGTGATCGAGCACCCACTCCAGGCTGCGCCGATAGCCCTCGTGAATCCGCTTGTAGACCGCCTCGCAGGCGTCGCCGAAACGGCTCGGACGCGAGTCGTGCTCCGGTTTGAGCAACCAGGCGCAGAGCATCGGCGTCACGGTCAGGGAGACCACGCCGGACATCAGGATCGCCACGCTGACCGTCACCGCGAACTCGCGCATCAGCCGCCCGACGATACCGCCCATCAACAGGATCGGCAGAAACACCGCGATCAGCGACACGGTCATCGAGACAATGGTGAAACCCACTTCACGCAAACCGTCCACCGCCGCCTGGATCCGCGACTTGCCCATCTCCAGGTGGCGAACGATGTTTTCCATGACCACGATGGCGTCGTCCACCACAAAACCGACGGCAATCGCCAGGCCCATGATCGACAGGTTGTCCAGGCTGTAGCCCAGCAGGTACATCACGGCAAAGGTCGCCACCAGCGACAGCGGGATGGTCAGGGTCGGGATCAGGGTCGCGGTGGCCTTGCGCAGGAACACGAAGATCACCACGACCACCAGGGCGATGGACAGCAGCAGGGTGAACTGCACGTCGTTGACCGAGGCGTTGATGGTCTGGGTGCGGTCACCGACCACCTGGACCTGGACGTCCCGCGGCAAGGACGCGGTCAGGGCCGGCAGGCTGGCCTTGATATTGGCGATGGTCGACAGCACGTTGAAGCCCGGCTGCTTGTGGATGTCGACGATCACCGTCGGCTGGCCGTCGATACCGGCGGCCTGCTGGGTGTCCTCGGCGCCATCGATGACCCGGCCCAGATCGCCGAGTTTGATCGGCACCCCGGCCTTGTAGGCCACCACCTGCTCGCGATAACCCTTGGGGTCGAGCAACTGGTCGGTGGCATTGAGGGTCACCGAGCGGTACTGGCCGTTGAGGTTGCCCTTGGGTTGATCGAGGGTACTGAGGCCGACGATGCTGCGCACGTCCTCCAGGGTCAGGCCCCGGGCCGCCAGGGCATCCGGGTCGATCTGGATGCGCACCGCCGGCTTCTGCTCGCCATGGAAATCCACTAGCCCCACGCCCGGCATCTGCGACAGGCGCTGGGCCAGGTAGTTGTCGGCGTAGCGATCGAGCTCCGGCAAGGTCCGCGTCGGCGAGGTCAAGGCCAGGGACAGCACGGTGAACTCCGCCGGGTTGACCTTGTTGAAGGTCGGCGTGCTGGTCATGGTTTTCGGCAAGGTGGAGCTGGCGGTGTTGATTGCCGTCTGCACGTCCTGGGCCGCGCCGTCGATATTGCGCGACAGGTCGAACTGCAGGACGATCTGGGTCTTGCCCGAGGAGCTCGAAGAGGTCATCGAGGTGACCTGCGGCACCGCCGCGAAGGCTCGCTCCAGTGGCGTCGCCACCGAGGTCGCCATGGTCTCGGCACTGGCCCCGGAGAGCTTGGCAGTGACCTGAATGGTGGGAAAATCCACCGTCGGCAACGGCGCCACCGGCAGTTGGAAATAGGCGAAGATGCCCAGCAGCATCACCCCCAGGGCCAGCAGGCACAGCCCGGTGCGGCGCTGGATCAGCCCGGCGAGCAGGTTCATGGCTTGCCTCCGGTGCTGCCGGTCAATGCCAGCTCAGGGGCCGCCGGATCCGATTCCAGGCTGATCGGCTTGACCTTGAGTCCGGGGGCAATCCGCGACTGCCCCTGGACCACCACCACTTCACCTGGCGCCAGGCCGTCCTTGATCCACTGTTGCCCGTCAACCACCGTCGCCGCCGTGACCTGCCGTGGCTCGACCCGCTGGTCGGCATTGACCACGTAGACGAAGTCCCCCTTCTGCCCTTGCTGCACGGCATTGGCCGGTACCACGGTGGCGGCCTTCTGGGTATTCACCAGCAGGCGTGCCCCCACCAGTTGGCCAGGCCAGAGTTGTTGGCCCGCGTTGTGGAATTGCGCCTTGAGCTGGATCTGTCCGCTGGCGGCGATCACCTGGCTGTCGATAAAACTCAGGTAACCGGTGGCCAACTGTCGATGGCCGTCGCGGCTCATGGCGAACACCTGCAAGGGCGCCACGGCGTTTTCCTTGAGGATCCGCGCCAGGTCGTCCTGGGACACCGCGAAGGCCACCGAGATCGGGTCCATCTGCGTCAGGGTCACCAAACCGGTGGCATCGGCGCCGTGGACAATCGAACCGACATCCAGCAGGCGTTGCCCGGTGCGGCCGGTGAATGGCGCGTCGATCCGGGTAAAGGCCAGTTGCAGGCGGGCATTCTCCAGCGCCGCCTGGTCGGCCTGGACCGTGGCCTGCTGGGCCGCCAGTTGCGCGCGGTAGGTGTCGACATCCTGGGTCGGGCCGGCCTTGGCCGCCGCCAGCTTACTGGCCCGGTCAAGATTGACCTTCAAATTGGCAAGCTGCGCCTGGTCCTTGCTGACCAACGCCTGCGCCTGGGCCACCTGGGCCTGGTACACCCGCGGGTCGATCTGCGCCAACTGGCTGCCGGCGTTGACCATCTGGCCTTCGGTGAACAGGACTTTCTGCAGCTCGCCGTCGACCCGTACCCGTACATTGACGGTGTTGAGGGGTTGGACATTGCCGATGGCGTCGATCCAGATCGGCAGGTCCTTCTGCCCCGCCGCCTGCATCACCACCGGGATGGCGCTATCAACAGGGGTTGCCGGTGCCGCCTGGGCGCGGTCGATCCACTGGGTTTTGATCAACAACGACGCGCCGAACAGGGCCACGACCAGCAGGCCGAGGCGCAGACGACGATGTTGGGATGGCGCCTGGGGTGAATGCTTCATGGCTGAACGACCTGAGAGAGAGAAGAAGATGTGGCGGCAGCCAGGGTTGGCGCGCTGAAGTCGCCGCCGATGGCGCGGAACAGGCCGACGGCGGCCTGCAAATGCTGGAGGCGCACCTGCAACAGGCTGTCTTCGGCCTGGTACTGGGTGCGCTCGACCACCAGCAGCGTCTGGAAATCGGTGGAGCCGAGCCGGTAGCGAACCTGGGCCAGGCGTGCGGCCTCACGGGCCGAGCCGACGGCGGCCTGGTTCAAGGCATAGGCCTGGTCCAGTTGCCGCGCGGCGCTGAGCTGGGTTTCCACGTCGCGCAGGGCTTCGATGATCGAGGCCCGATAGCTGGCGGTCAGCTCCTGCACATGGGCCTGGTCGGCGTGCAGTTGCCCGGTCAGTTGGCCGCCGCTGAACACCGGCTGGGCCAGGCTACCGACCATGCTCCAGATATGCCCGCCGGCCAGGGTGTCGATACCGCCGAGCAGGTCCAGCGAAAGGTTGGGCAGGAACGCCGCCCGGGCCACGCCGACGTCGAAGTTGGCCGACACCAGGCGGGCCTCGGCGGCCTGGATATCCGGGCGTTGACGCACCAGGCCGACGGGCAGGCCGACCTTGGGTTGCGGCACCTGGAGCGTGTCGAGCCCGCTCTGCTGGACCTTGAAACCTTCCGGTGGCACACCCACCAGCGTCGCCAGTTGGTACTGCGCCGCGTCGAGTTGCTGTTGCAACAACGGCACGGCGGCCTGGAAGGTTTGCTGGGCATTGCGCTGCTGTTCGACTTCCAGACTCGACACCGCGCCCTGGCTGGCCTGCACCTGTACCAGGTCGAGGACCTGGCTGGCATCGGCGGCAATGGACTGGGCCAGGCGCACGCGCTCTTGCAGCGAGAGAACCTGGAAATAGGTGTCGGCGATACTGGCACCGAGGGTCATGCGCAGGGTCTGGGCATCGAACTGGCTGGCGTTGGCCAGGGCCTGGGAGGAATCGGCCGTGGCGCGCTGCTTGCCCCAGAAGTCCACCTCATAGGTGGCTTCGGCGAAGACGCTGGTTTTTTTCGTGCTGCCGTAGTTGTTCTGGCGCTGGTAGCTGCCGCCCAGGGACAGGTTGGGGTATTGCCCGGCACCGGCCACCTGGGCGATGGCCCGGGCCTGGTCGACCCGGCTCACGGCGGCCTTGAGGCTGTAGTTGTCGTTCAGGCCACGGGCAATCAGGCCATCGAGCTCGGCGCTGTGGAACTCACGCCACCAGGGTCCGCCCGCGGCGTCAGCCGAGGTCGCGGACGGGTCCTTGGCCGACCACTGCGGGGCCAGGGGCAAGGCCGGCGCCTGGTAATCCGGCACCAGCGAGCAACCGCCCAGCAGCGTCAAGCCGACCAGGGCCAGGGCCCGGAACAGTCGGCTTGGGGCATGAGGTGGATGAAAAGCCTCGATTTTCGGCGTGAGCAGCATCTACGGGATATCTCCAGAACCTGTGTGGCAGAGCCATCGATCAGATTCCGAAGCTATCAGGCAGAGGCCCGCGTCCCGTTCCTCCAAAGCTAAATTTTAGTTTAGGTAAATATCATGTGAACGCGGTTCCTTGTAGGAGCCAGCTTGCTGGCGATGGACGTCAACGATAACGCGGGGCATCTGATACCCAGCGGAGCCTGGACGACCATCGCGAGCAAGCTCGCTCCTACAGAGGCGGCGTTGACCGCAGTGGCGCATCAAGGGGGTCTTCGTCGTCCTGTAGCAACCGGTACCCGACCCCCGGCACGGTCTGGATCAACGAATGGCTGAACCCGGCGTCCAGTTTGCGACGCAACCGATAGATGTGTTTATCGATCACGTTGTCGATGGGGTCGAAGTCATAGTCCCAGGCACTCTCCAGCAACATGCTGCGGGTCACCACCTCATCGCAGTGACGCATGAGCTTTTCCAGGATCAGCGACTCGCGCTGCTGCAGGACGATAACCTGCCCTTCGCGGGTGGCGGTGCGCGCGGCGCAATCCAGTTGCAGACTGCCGACCCGCAAGGTCCGCGACAATCCCAGCACCGGGTCACGGCCACGCTGCAAGGCTTCCAGCCGGGCGAGCACCTCGACGAAGGCATAGGGCTTGGCCAGGTAGTCGTCACACCCGGCGCGCAAACCTTCGACCCGCTGGGTGGTGGAGTCCAGGGCACTGAGCATCAGCACCGGCGTGCGCAGGCCCTGGCGGCGCAGTTCCTGGACCAGCGCGAGACCGTCCAGCCCCGGCAGCTTGCGGTCGACGATCAAGGCGTCGTAGATCCCTTCCAGGGCCATGTCCAGGCCACTGCGACCATCGGCGACGGTATCGGCGACGTGCCCGCTTTCGTTGAGGCCGCGCACCAGGTAACTGGCCGCTCGGGCGTCATCCTCGATGACCAGGATTCTCAAGACCGGCTCCGAGCCGACTCAGCTAAACTTTTTTTCATATTGACGCGACCTTTCAGATAAACCCGGTTTGGCACACTATGCCGGTCGACAAGCCAACCACGACGCACTGACCAGCCAGGCTCCCCGGGGGCAGTGCAAGACTACCACCCTCTCTCATTCTGCGAAGTGCCCATGACCCATGTTCTGGTCGTCGAGGACGACCCCGCCACTGCCCGGGAGATCGAAGCCGCCCTGCAAGACCACGGCTTCGACGTCACCCACGTTGATAACGGTCGGGACGGCCTGGTGCGCGCCATCAGCGACAGTTTCGACGTCATCGTGCTCGACCGCATGCTACCCGGCGCCCTCGATGGCCTGGGCATGCTCACCGCCCTGCGCGCCTCGGGTATCGCCACGCCGGTGCTGATCCTCAGCGCCCTCAGCGCGCTGGACGAACGGGTTCGCGGCCTACGGGCCGGCGGCGACGACTACCTGACCAAGCCCTTCGAATTTATCGAACTGACCGCGCGCCTGGATGCCTTGAGCCGCCGCCGGGTCGCCCCCAGCGAAGAGCGGGTCAACCGCCTGCGGGTTGGCAATCTGGAGCTGGACCTGCTCAAGCGCAGCGTCAAGCGCGGTGAACGGTTGGTGGAGCTGTTGCCCCGGGAATACGCCCTGCTCGAATACCTGGCGCAGCACGCGGAGCAGGTGGTGACGCGGACCATGCTGTTCGAGGCGGTGTGGAACTACGCCTACGACGAACGCACCAATGTCATCGAAGTGCATTTGGGCCGTTTGCGCCGCAAGGTCGATGGCGAAGGCGAAGAACCGATGATCCATACCATTCGCGGGGCCGGTTATGTTCTCCGTTCACCTGCGTGAAATCCCCCGCACCATCAGTTTCCGTACGGCGCTGATGTCCCTGGCGCTGTTCAGTTGCTCGTTCCTTGCGCTGTTCGGTTACCTCTATTGGCAGACTGCCGGCTACTTGATGGCCGAGGTCGATACGGCCCTCTATCGGCAGATCGACAACCGCAGCGCACAGCCCGAAGAGCTACGCCTGGCGGAAATCCGCAAGCATTCCGAACAGGACATCGACGGTCGGGTCCCCCACGGTATCTACGACGCCAAAGGCCAACTGATTGCCGGGGCGGTCAGTGAAATGCCGGCTTTCAAGGGCTATGACAAGCCCAACGAATTCTACTGGGAAAAGACCCGCAGAAAAGACCGCCCGATCCGCTTCATGATGCATCGCCTGGACAATGGCCAGACCCTGATGGTGGCTCAGGATATCCATGACATCCGCGAGTTCGATGAGTTGCTGGTCAATGCGATGGTCTCCGGCGGCTCGTTGCTGCTGCTGGTGGGTTTGCTCGGGGCGGTCGGGCTGGGCTACTCGGCGCGCCGACGGCTGGATGTGCTGACCCGCGCCATCGAACGGATCGTCAAGGGCGACCTCAACGAACGCCTGCCGACCCGCGGCAACCGTGACGATATCGACCGTATCGCCACGGTGGTCAACCAGATGCTCGACGAGTTGGAACGCCTGATGAGCGAGGTCAAGGGCGTCTGCGACGATATCGCCCACGATTTGCGCACGCCCCTTACCCGCTTGCTCGCGGGCCTGGAACGGGCCCAGCGCCGGCACCTGCGCGAAGACGAATACGCGGCAGCCATCGACAACGCCATTGAGGATGCCCAGGGGTTGCTGTCGACCTTCCGCGCCCTGCTGCGGATTTCCGAGATAGAAGCCAGTGCCCGGCGCAGCAGCTTTGCCGAGATCGACCTGAACCGCATCGCCGCCGATGCAGCCGAGTTCTTCGAGCCGCTGGCCGAAGAGCGTGGCATCGAGTTGACTTTGAGCGGCACGCCCGAGCCCTGCCTGATCTTCGGCGATGCGCAGCTGCTGTTCGATGCGACCTGCAATCTGCTGGACAATGCCATCAAGTTTTCGCCTGACCATAGCCGGGTGCAGGTGGCGGTGATGGATGCCCCGGACAGACGCGGACTGTGCGTGGTGGATAATGGTCCGGGGATTCCCGAAGCCGAGCGCGAAGCGGTGTTCCGCCGGCTGTACCGTTCCGAATCCAGCCGGCATACGGCGGGCAACGGACTGGGGCTGAGCATGGTGGCGGCGGTGGCCCGGCTGCATGACATGCGCCTTGAGGTGCAGGATGCGCAGCCGGGTTGCCGGATCGAGTTGATTGTCAGTGCCTGAAAGCACCGTTCCATCAGAGCTTGGCGATCGAGACTTCGGTGGATTTGACGAAGGCGATCACTTCACTGCCTACCGCCAATTCAAGGTCGCGTACCGAGCGCGTGGTAATCACCGAGGTGACGATCCCCGACGCGGTCTGCACATCAATCTCGGACAGCACCTCGCCAATGAGAATTTCCTTGATGACGCCGCGAAATTGGTTACGAACGTTGATCGCTTTGATCGTCATGGGGTTGCTTCCTTTTCGTGGAGAGAGGTACACCTGCGTTTCAGGTGCTGGAGGCTAAAATGCGCCAGCTCCACAACTTATAAAAGGAATTAATAATAATGATTTTATTCGATTAAGGAATAACAAAAGGAAAACCGCCAGGTTTCATTGAGTCGTCGCAACCGTGATGTAAAATCGATCACCCAGTGCGGGTCTCCTGCACCCCTGCGGAGTGCCAATGAACAAGGTTATCGCGTTGGTATCGGGCTTGCCCCTGATGCTCGCGTTGAGTGGTTTCACCACCCGGCAACACCTCGACGATCCGGTCACGCTGGATGACTACACGCGCCACAAGATCGAGTTCATCGAGACCCGGATCCTCAAGCACGCCGGCCATGAGCAAGGCGAACGGATCAAGAATATCTCCGCCAACTTCCTCGGCACGCCCTATGTGGCGCATATGCTGGTCGGCTCCGCGACCGCGCCGGAGAAGCTGGTGATCGACTTCCGCGGCCTGGATTGCTTTACCTACCTGGATTACGTCGAGGCCTTGCGCAAATCCGACAGCCTGCCGCGCTTCGTCGAAAACCTGGTGCGCACACGCTACGCCGAGGGCAAGGTCAGCTACGCCGAGCGCAAGCACTTCTTCACCGACTGGGCGCACACCCAGCCGCTCAATGCCCGGGATGTGACAACGCAGGCCAGCCCGAGGGCGACCACCGTCACCAAGGTCCTCAACGCACAAGGCGACGGCAGCGGCGGCACGCTGATCCCGTCGGTGGGCACGGTCGAGCGCGCCATTACCTATATCCCCAGCGAGTGGATCGACGACGCCGTGGTCAGTCGCCTGAAAACCGGTGACTACATCGGTATCTACACCCCGGCCGAAGGGCTGGACGTCACCCACACCGGTATCTTCATCATGACCGACAAGGGCCCGGTGCTGCGCAACGCCTCCGCCCGCGAAGCCAACCACAAGGTGGTGGATTCGCCGTTCCTGGACTATGTCAGGAAAACCCCGGGCATCGTGGTGCTCAGGGCGATCTGAAGTGGGTCAGCCAGGCAACGGTTTCCCACTCGTGCAGATGAAGTCGATGAATGCGCGCAGCTTGGGCGGCAGGTAGCGACTCGACGGCCAGACCACCTGCATCTGTAGTGTGCGCTGGATCCGCCCCGGCAGTATCGACTCCAACTCTCCGCCCGCCAGCGCCTCGCGCACGGCGAACTCGGGTACGCAAGCGATGCCCAGGCCCTGTCGAGCGGTATGGATAAGCATCTCCAGGTTATTGCAGACCATCGTCTCCGGCACCTTCAACTCAGTGCCTTGTACCAGTCCCGCCAACGGCCATTTTTCCAGCTTGCCGGTGGAGGGCATCCGGTAATGCAGGCACTGGTGTTCCAACAGATGCTCCACCGCTTGCGGATAACCCTTGGCGGCGAAATAGCCCGGTGCCCCCACCAGATGAAACTCGAAGCTACCCAGCTTCCTGGCCATCAGCCGCGAATCGTGCAATTGCCCGGTGCGCACCACCGCATCGAAACCCTCCTCGACCACGTCCACCAGGCGATCGGTGAAGTCCAGTTCCAGGCGGATTTCCGGATACTCGCGCATGAAGGACGAAAGCTGCATGAACAGCACATTGCCCTGCAACGGCAGGCTGATCCGTAACTTGCCCCGTGGTGCCTCGCGGGAACTGGACAGCTCCTGCTCCGCCGCCTCCAGCTCATTGAGCACTCGCCGACAGCGCTCGAGGAACAGCGCGCCCTCGGCAGTCAGGTTGATGCTGCGGGTATTGCGATGGAACAGCCGCGCGTTGAGCTTGTGTTCCAGGCGGGCAATGCCTTTGCCGACGGCCGAGGCGGAAACTCCGAGCACGCGGCCGGCGGCGACAAAACTGCGACTTTCGGCGACCTGCACGAACACGCTAATACCATTGAGCTTATCCACCGCTCACTCCCTTGATTGAGGACAGAAAAGTCCGTACAGCCCGGAATTGTAACCTCTGTTTCCCTAATACGCCCCGCTCTACCATCGACTCCTGAGCTTGATCCATTCATCAGTCGGGGCCCTTTATGTCTGTCAACGAACCGCTACGTCCAGTGCAATCCCTTCACCCGGTCGAGACGGCCGGACTGGCGTCACGCATCGATGCCGTGCTCGAACAGAGTCTGCATGAGCAACGCCTGGTCGGCGCCGTGGTACTGGTCGCCCATCGTGGGCGACAGATTTATCAGCGCGCGGCCGGCCTCGCCGACCGCGAGGCTCAGGTGCCGATGCGCCAGGACGCCCTGTTCCGCCTGTCCTCGGTCTCCAAGCCGATCACCTCGGTGGCGGCCCTGGCGCTCGTCGCCCAGGGCCGTATCAGCCTGGACGACGACATCACCCGCTGGCTGCCGTACTTCAAGCCGACCCTGGCCGACGGCACGCCGGCGCGGATGACCGTGCGCCACTTGCTGACCCATACCGCCGGCCTCACCTATGGTTTCCTGGAAAACAATCGGGACGGCGCCTATCGCGCAGCCGGCGTCTCCGATGGCATGGACCGCACGGCGCTCTCGCTGGAAGAAAACCTGCGCCGCCTGGGCCAAGCGCCTTTGCTCTACAAGCCAGGCAGTGACTGGGGTTACTCGATAGCCACCGATGTGTTGGGCGGCGTGATCGCTGCCGTGAACGACACTTCGCTGGCCGCGGCCGTGGACCAATGGGTCGGTCGCCCGCTGGGCTGGCGCGACACCGGTTTCCGGGTGACCGACGTCGGCCGCCTTGGTCCGGCCTACCTCAACGATCAGCCACGGCCACGGCGCATGCAGACGCTGGAAGTGGTCCCGGTGTTTGAAGGCACCGCCGGCATCCGCCTGGAACCGGCCCGGGTCTTGGATACTCAGGCCTACGACTCGGGTGGTTCGGGCATGGTCGGCAGCGCCGGAGAGTTTCTCCAGCTTCTGGAAACCCTGCGCAAAGGCGGCGCCCCGTTGCTGCCCGAGTCCCTGGTCGCGCAAATGGGCAGCAACCAGAGCGGCGACCTGGCGTTGGCCAACTGGCCCGGACGCGGTTTCGGCCTGGGTTTCACGGTGCTCAAGGACCCGGTTGCGGCACAGACCGCCGAGTCCGTCGGTAGCTGGCGCCTGGGCGGAGCCTACGGACACTCCTGGTTCGTCGACCCGGCCGCGGAGCTGAGCGTAGTAGCCTTTACCAACACCGCATTCGAAGGCATGTCCGGGCCATTCACCGTCAACCTCTGCAACGCGGTCTATGGCCAATAACCCCGTGCCCCACGGTTCACGCAGGCTCGGACGCGCCACGGCCTGACGCTTCCCCCCTTCCCGCCCCACCGAGACCTGGAGTCCGGATCATGAAAATCCTCCATCCAATCTACTTTCTGGCCCTGGGCCTGTTCGGCGTCTATACCCTCGAATTCGGCGTGGTGGGCATTCTGCCGGTGATTATCGAACGCTTCGCCATCAGCCCCGCCCAGGCCGGCCTGCTGGTGGGGATGTTCGCGCTGATCATCGCCCTGTCCGGTCCGCTCGTGGTCTTGCTGCTCTCGCGTTTCAACCGCAAGAAAATGCTCAGCCTGGCGCTATTCGTGTTCGCCGGCAGCAGCGTGCTGTCGGCCTACGCAACGAACTTCGAATCGCTGATGGTGCTGCGCATCATCCCGGCACTGTTCCACCCCCTGTACTTTTCACTGGCGTTCGTCGCCGCCATCGCGCTGTACCCGCCCCGGGAGTCGACACGGGCCGCCGCCAAGGCATTTGTCGGCACCAGCCTGGGCATGGTCCTGGGGGTGCCGTTGACCACCCTGATCGCCGCGCAATTCTCCTATGAAACCTCGTTTCTGTTTTGCGCGGCGGTCAACTGCATCGCGGGACTGGGGATCATTGCCCAGTTGCCGGATGCCCCGAAAAAGGTGAGCGCGTCCTACAGGGAACAACTGGCGATCCTGCGCAAATTCTCGCTGTGGCTGAATATCACCGCCTCGACCCTGATCTTTGCCGCGATGTTTTCCGTGTACAGCTACTCGGCCGAGTACCTGGCCAAGGAAGCGGGTATGAACGCACAGCTGATCAGTCTCCTGCTGGTGGTGTTCGGCATTGGCGGAATCGCCGGCAACCTGTATGCCGGCAAGCTGATCGGCCAGAACAAGGTCAGGACCACCCTGCTGCATCCGATCCTGCTGGCCGGCACCTACGGCCTGCTGTACCTGTTCGCCAGTCCGTCCTTGCCGGCCATGCTGTTGATCATGCTGATCTGGGGGGCGACACATACCAGCGGCCTGATCGTCACCCAGGTCTGGCTGACGTCCGAGGCCCCGGAGGCACCTGAGTTCGCCACTGGCCTCTACATTTCCTTCATCAATCTGGGCGTGACCATCGGTTCCACGACCGGTGGCTGGTTCCTCGCGCGCCTGGGCTTGCAGGGCACCCTGTACAGCGGTCTGCTGTTTGCCGGACTGGCCGTACTGGTCATTGCGATAAAAGTGCAGTTCTTCAGCGGTGCGGCCAACAACGGCCGTGTCCCCGTCGCCGCAGATTGAATGACGCGCCGCTGTACAAGCATTGACTGAGGGACCGCTGTGCCGGCACAGCCTACCGGGAGGCAGGCTGGCCTGTTGCAGGGCGTCGGGGGCTCGGACCGAAGCGGCGTCGGTCAGGCTTGAGAGCCTAGATCTGGAAGTGCTTGACCAAGGTGTTGAGTTCGCTGGCCAGGTGGGCCAGGGACTGCGACGCCGCAGTGGTCTGGTGCGAGCCCTCGGAAGACTGAATCGACAACTCGCGGATATTCAGCAGATTGCGATCCACTGAACGGGCCACATGCGCCTGCTCGTCGGCGGCCGTGGTGATGACCAGGTTGCGGTTATTGATTTCGTCGTTCGCCTCGACGATTTCCGCCAGCGCGGTCTTGGCCGCCTCGGCAAGTTCCAGGGTCTGGCGGGTCATGTTGCTGCTGTTGTGCATGCCGCTCACCGCATTGGCGGTGCCGGTCTGGATGCTGCCGATCATCTCTTCGATTTCCCGGGTCGACTGCGCGGTCCGATGGGCCAAGGCCCGCACTTCATCCGCGACCACCGCAAACCCCCGACCGGCGTCACCGGCGCGCGCCGCTTCAATCGCGGCATTGAGCGCCAGCAAGTTGGTCTGCTCGGCGATGGTGCGAATCACATCGAGCACCTTGCCGATGCCCTGCGCCTGCTCCGCCAGGCCACCGATCTGCTCGGAACTGACCTCGACGCCACGGGTCAGCGCGGCAATCGCCGTCACCGCCTCGATCATCCGCTGCTGCCCCTTCAGGGCAATGGTCCGGGACTCCTGGGACAGATCCGAGGTGGACGAAGCGTTTCTGGCCACCTCTTCAATGGCGCTGGTCATTTCGGTCACGGCGGTGGCGGCCTGTTCGATTTCACCGTGCTGCTGTTGCAGGTCGCGGCTGCCCTCGGCCGTCACCGCATTCAACTGTTCGGCCGCCGAGGCCAGTTGGGTCGATGAATGGGTGATTTGCTTGAGGGTGGTGAGCAAGCTGCCCTGCATCACCGCCAGGGCCGCGAGCAAACGGCTGGCTTCGTCGTTGCCGGCCGGATTGATCGGTTGCGTCAGGTCGCCCTTGGCAATGGTTTCCGCGACCTGGACCGCCTCGATGATCGGTACGGTAATACTGCGGGTGAGCAACCAGGCCACCAGCACGGTGCCGACACCCACCAGCAGAATCACCAGGCCGATGCCCGCCACCGCGCTGTCATAGGTGCTGGCCGACTGTTTGCCAGCCAGCTCCGCGCCCTGGTTCGCATGTTCGATCAGGTCATCAAGGTTCTTGGTCATCTGCTCATAGGATTCGCGGATGGTCGAGAGGTAGCTGTTGGCACCGGCCTTGTCCCCTTGCCGCGAGAGCCTGAGCAACTCGAGGTGATTCTTGGCATACGCTTCCAGGCTGCGGTTGAAGGCATCCAGCCGCCCTTTGTCGTCGCCGCTGGTCAGCAAGCCCGCGTAAATCGACATCTGTTCATGAACGCTTTGCAGGCGTCCGGCCGATTTGTCTTCGTAGACCTTCATGTCCGCGGCGCTGGAAGACAGGATATGGGCCATGGAGCCCAGGCGGTAACGGTCCAGCGATGCGTTCGCCGAGGCCAGCACCCGCACCCGCTGCAACCAGTTGTTCTGGATATCGGCGGCCTGGGCCTGGACATCGCGAATCTGCTTCAGCGCGAACACGCCCAGGAACACACTGAGCAAGGCGATAGCGGCAAAACCAATGAACGCTCGGGGTGCAATCCGGATATTTCTCAACAGCATGGGCGGGATCTCGCATTGAACGGGGACGGAAGACAACAGGCCACGGCCGGATCGCAGGCGATCCCGGCCATAAGGTTATCGACCTGGCGGCGGTTTTCTTCAGCGCCGCGTGGCAACGGTGCTTCTCGATCCGGAGAAATCACTGGAAAAACCCGCCGATTGGAAAATCTCCCCTTTTTTACGATAGTCTGTCACCCCGCGAACCGTCGCCCTCGAAACCCGAACCGGATCCCTTGCGCATGACAACCAATCCGCTACAGGCAGCAGAAAAAATTCTCTTGGTTGCTCCGCACCGCCTGGGCGACACCTTGTTTGCAACGCCCGGTATCCGTGCCCTGCGCCAGGCAAAACCGCATGCTCAAATAGATGCCGTGGCGTTGTCAGCGCTGTCCCATGAATTGCTCGCCCACAACAGTTGCATCAACACGCTCTACTCCGCCAAAGAGCGCCCCATCGCCCAACTGGCCGCCGAGTATGACGCCGTATTGCCCTTACAGAACATCAACAAAGTCACCGAGTATCTAAAAGACATTCCTCGGGTCTTGATGCTTCCTCGCTATGAAGGCGCCTTTCACTACTCGGAAAATTTTTATCGCTTCGTGCTTCAGCAACTGCCATCGGCGGCTGAATTTCCAGCGGGCCCCTATGAACTCAATGTCAATGCACAGGACAAGGCAGACGCCGACCGATTACTGAAGAGTATCCCGGCGGCCCCTGAACCTTTTGTGATTGCCTTGCACATGGGCTGTCATCAGATTTCGAAAAAGGGCCAGCGCTTCTTGCACAAGCTGTTTCCTTTCCTGATGACCAAAGACACGCGGAGCTGGTCGTTCAAGCGTTTTGATCAGTTGGTACAGCGCCTGGTGACGCAACACCCGGCTGTCCATATTGTGCTCACGGGCTCATCCAGCGAGGCCTTTGCCGCCGACGCGCTGCCCCCCCATCCGCATATCTTGAATCTCATTGGCAAAACCAATGTCGGCCAACTCGCGGCGGTACTCCAGCGTTGTCAGCTACTGCTGACTGGCGATACCGGCCCGATGCACGTCGCCTGCGCGGTAGAGCGACCGATGGTCCTGCTCTGCGGGAAAACCGATCCGGCGCAGACAGGGCCGTATCCCGTACACACCCATCACAGCATCATTCGAAAAGACGGAATGGATAACATTTCGGTGGATGAGGTTTATCAGGCCGTTGCGCGCTATCTGCCTGATGCGCCGACACAACGGGCTTCAGTCGCCATTCCGTCCACAGTGGCCTGACCTTCGCGAGAGAGAAACATCAGTACGCAAAAAGGGCCTGAACAGGCCCTTTTTGTTTACGGCAAACTCAGCGCTTGAGCTTGCGTTTGTTGCGGTATTGGTCGATGACCACCGCGACCACGATGATCAGCCCCTTGATGATGTCCTGGATATAGGCATCGACGCCGACAAAGGTGAAGCCGCTGGCCATGACCCCGAGGATCAGCGCGCCGATCACCGTGCCGGTAATCCGTCCCACCCCGCCCGCCAGGCTGGTACCGCCGATCACCGCGGCGGCAATCGCATCCAGTTCGTAGGACATGCCCATGCCTGCCTGCCCGGTGGCGGCCCGTGCCGACGCAACCACCCCGGCCAGCCCCGACAACAGCCCGGCGATGCTATAGACGATCACCAGATGGCGCTTGACGTTGATCCCGGAGGTGCGCGCCGCCTGCATGTTGCCGCCGATGGCATAGGTGTACTTGCCGTACTTGGTGTAACGCAGGGCGATATGAAAGATCACCGCCACCACCAGGAAAATGATCACCGGCATCGCGCCGTGGCCGATGGCCGTATAGGAATCCGAGAGCATGCTCACCGGCTGGCCTTCGGTGTAGTAACGCGCCAGGCCACGGGCCGAGACCATCATGCCCAGGGTGGCAATAAACGGAGGGATGCCGGTGATGGCAATGATGCTGCCATTGATCGCCCCCGCCAGCAGTCCCACGCCGAGCCCGACGATCACCGGGATCCACACCGGCAGGTCGGTCAGCGACGGAAACACCGCCCGGGCGAAGTCCGAGGTTTGCGCCAGGCTCGCGGCGATCATCGCCGAGAGCGCCAGCACCGAGCCCGACGACAGGTCAATGCCAGTGGTGATAATGACCTGGGTGACACCAATCGCCAGCAAGCCAATGATCGAGACCTGCAGGATCATCAGCACCAGCCGCTGGGAGTTCATCAGGAAACTCTGGTCACGCACGATCCAACCGAACAGCTCGAAGACCAGACCAATGCCGATCAGTACCAGAAAAATGCTCAATTCGGTGGGAAGGCGCCGGCGACTCTTGACCGACACCGTTGCAGGCTTGTTTTCCAGTATCACGTTCATAACCACTCACCCTTCTATCGCGTTGCCGCAGCGGAGCACCGCTGCCGGCCTCTGTTCGTTGAACAACTAGTGAACCGCGGTCATCCCGGAGGCCAACTGCATGACCCGCTCCTGGGTCGCCTCGCCACGGTCGAGGGTGCCCATCAGGTCGCCCTCGTGCATGACCATCACCCGGTCGCTCATGCCGAGCACTTCCGGCAGCTCCGAGGAAATCATGATCACCGCCATGCCTTCGCTGGCGAGGTAGGCGATCAGCCGGTAGATCTCGGCCTTGGCGCCGACGTCGATGCCACGGGTCGGCTCGTCGAGAATCAGAATGCGCGGGTTGGTCATCAACCACCGGGCGAGCAAGGCCTTCTGCTGGTTGCCACCGGACAAGGTGTCGATGCACTGCTCCAGGGACGGGGTTTTCACCCGCAGCTTCTTGCACATCTCCTCGCACAGGGCGCGCAAGGCCTTCTGCTGGATGAAACCGTTGCCGCCGACGTAATGCGGCAGCACGGCCATTTCCATGTTTTCCATGACCGAAAGGCACGGGAACAGGCCACTGAGCTTGCGGTCCTCGGTGAGCAAGGCAAAGCCCTTGTCGATGGCCAGGTGCGGGTCGCTGATCCGTATCAGTTGGCCATCGAGGCGAATTTCACCGCCATCGCTCGGGGTGATGCCGAACAGCGCTTCGGCGACGTTGGTCCTGCCTGAGCCCATCAACCCGGCGATGCCGAGGATCTCGCCGGCATGCAGGTCGAACGAAACCCCTTTGAAAATGCCCTCCAGGCGCAGGTCGCGTACCGACAGCAACAAATCGCCGATCGGCTTTTCACGCACCGGGAACAACTGGCTCAGCTCACGCCCGACCATCATCGAGATCAGGCTGTCGCCGTCCATGCTGTCGGCCCGTTGCAGGCCGATGTAGGCACCGTCACGGAACACCGCCACTTCATCGGCGATGGCGAACACTTCGTTCATTTTGTGGGTGATATAGATGATGCCCTTACCCTGGGACTTGAGGTCGGCAATGATCGAGAACAGGTGGGCGACTTCCTTGTCGGTGATGGCCGAGGTCGGCTCATCCATGATCAGGATGTCGGAGTCGTAGGACACCGCCTTGGCGATTTCGACCATCTGCCGTTCGGCGATACTCAGGTTGCCGACGTGTTCCTCCGGGTCGAGGTCAATGCGCAGCCGCTCCAACAGTTTCGCCGTGCAGCGGTGCATTTCCCGGTGGTCGATCATGTGGAAGCCGTTGAGCTGCTCGCGGCCGATCCAGATATTCTCGGCGACGCTCATGTGCGGCATCAGGTTGAGTTCCTGATGGATCATCGCGATCCCGGACTGCAAGGCGGCCAGCGGCGTGTCGAAGATCACCGGTTTGCCGCGCAGGCGCAGCTCACCGGCGTCCGGCTGGTAGATGCCGGCGATGATTTTCATCAGGGTGGATTTGCCGGCACCGTTCTCGCCCATCAGGGCCAGCACCGACCCCGGGCGCACCCGCAGTTGTACGTTGGACAGCGCCACTACCCCGGGAAAACCCTTGCTGACGTTGACAATCTCCAGCAGGTACGGCTCATCGACAGGTATGGCGGTTGGCTGGATACCCACCAGCGGGTTGCTCGAAGCAGTCGCTGAAGCGAACATGATCAGATACTCCATCAGCAAGGTGGGCAGTGCGACCTTGCTTGCTTATTGTTTTTATCGAACGGACTGACTATTTGAACTGAGCGACGTTTTCCGGGGTGATCAGGCGATACGGTACCCACACCGCCGGCTCGACCGGCTCGTGCTTGACCATCTTCACCGCCGAGTCGATGGAGCCGACCGCCTGGCCCTTGGCATCCTGGAACACCGAGACCGCCATATCGCCTTTTTTCACCGCACGCAGGCCATCCGGGGTGCCATCGACCCCGGCAATCAGCACACTACCCTTTTTCACCCCGGCCTGCTCCAGCGCCATGGAGGCACCGATGGCCATCTCGTCGTTGTTGGCGACCACCGCATCGAATTTGCGGCCCTGGGTCAGCCAATCGTTGACCAGGGTCATGCCCTTGTCGCGCTGCCAGGTACCGGTCTGCTCCTGCTCGATCTTGATGTTCGGATACTTGGCCAGGACCGACTTGACGCCCTTGGTGCGGTTGGCGGTGGAGTTGTTGGCGAGGTCGCCGAGGAGGATCACGATGTCGCCCTTGCCGTTCATTTTCTCGGCGAGGTAGTTCATCTGCATCTGACCGGCTTCGAGATCGTTGGAGGCGACGGTGGTCACGCCCTTGGGCAGGTTCAGGTCATCCGGCCGGCGGTTGACGTAGACCAGCGGAATCCCCGCCTTGACCGCCGCATCGGTGATTTTCTTGGTCGCGGCAGTGTCCACCGGGTTGACGATGATGGCGTCGACTTTCTGGCTGACGAAGCTTTCCACCTGGCTCAGTTGCTTGACCACGTCGCCGCGGGCATCTTCGAACTGCAGTTTCACGCCGTCAGGCATGGACTTGGCTTTCTGGTCCATGGATTCGCGCAGGTAGGTCAGCCAGGTGTCATCGAACTGCGACATGCTCACGCCGATCTTCATGTCGGCGAAGGCAGCACCGCTGGCGAGCATCAGGGACAGGGCAAGGGAGGTGAAACGGATCTTGGTTTTCATGAAAAGTCTTTCTCCACATTCTTGTTGGTTTTATGGATCAAACGTGACTCTTTCAGTAACCGGCCAGCGAATGACCACTGACCCTCGACAATCTAAAATCGACTTTATTGGAAAATAATTTCCATATCAATCTGTTTTAGAAATTTATTTTCTTTTTCATCAGCCGTAAAAATGCGGACGCTCAGGCAACGCGATGCGGACAATCGCCCCACTGCCCTGGGCTTCGATGCAGGCATCCGCTGCCACCGCCGCCGCCAGGCCATCCCAGGCCGACGGGCCACCGACCTGGCCGGCCCGCACGCCATCGATAAACGCCTGCAACTCGACGTCATAGGCGGCGATAAAGCGGTCTTTCCAATCCATCAGGATCGCGTTGGACAGTTTGGCGCCGCTGCGCAGTTGCACTTGCGAAGGTTCCGGCAGCTTGGCGATGCCGGTTTCACCGACCACTTCGCACTGGATGTCATAGCCGTACTGACAGTTGACGAAGACCTCGACGTCGATCCGCGTCCCCCGAGCGGTTTCCAGCAGGACAATCTGCGGGTCCTTCAGGTGCGCGAGGGCCTTGCTGGTCTTGCGCGGGAACACCACCTGCACCGACACGTAGTCGTCGGCCAGCAGCCAGCGCAGCACGTCCAACTCGTGGATCAAGGTGTCGGTGATGGCCATGTCGGTCTTGTAGTTCTCGCCCACGCTCGGGTTGCGATGGGCGCAATGCAGCATCAACGGCTCGCCGATCTGGCCGCTGTCGATCACCGCCTTGAGGGCGCGATAACCTTCATCGTAGGGCCGCATGAAACCGACCTGGACCAGGCGCTTGCCGTGGGCCACTTCGGCGGCGACGATCTTGCGGCAGCCTTCGGCCGTGACCGCCAGCGGCTTCTCGCAGAACACCGGCTTGCCGGCCGCGATCGCCGCCAGCACGAACTCCTCGTGGCTCGGGCCCCAGGAGGTGACCAGGATGGCTTCGACTTCCGCCGCCTTGATCAGCGCATGACCGTCCGGGTAGACCTCGGCGCTCAGTTGCAGGTCGGCGACCACCTTGGCCGCCTGTTGCAGGTTGATGTCGGTGACCGCCACCACCTGGCTGTTGAGCAGGGTCTGGCTGCAACGACGAATGTGATCCTGACCGATGGCACCGGTGCCGATGACACCTAGCTTTAAAGACATGGAAAAACTCCTGTTGGCGTGCGTGTTGTTCGGTGCAAGGGGTCAGTACTGACGCGCCTTGGCCAGTTGCTCATTAAGGGTTTTGGCCACGGCATCGGTGCGCGCACTGGTGGAGACTTGCGCCACACCGACCCGCCACCAGGACAGGTAGCCGTGGATCATGGTCTTGGGCAGGACCTTGATGTCGATCAGCGTCGACACCGTCTGCAACCGTGCATCGGCCAAGGCCGCCTGCAACTGCTCGACACTATTGACCTTGTAGGTCTTGCAGCCATAGGCCGCCGCGCTCATGGCAAAATCCACCGGGACAAAGTCACCATCGAGCTTGCCGGTGGCCGGATCGCGGAAACGGAACTCAGTGCCGAAGCTGTCCATGCCGTTTCCCATCTGCAGGTTGTTGATGCAGCCGAAGGTCATGTTGTCGAGCAGGATCACATTGATCTTGCGCCGCTCCTGGATCGAGGTGACCAGCTCCGAATGCAGCATCATGTAGGAGCCGTCGCCGACCAGCGCATAGACTTCCCGCGCCGGTTCCGCGAGTTTCACCCCGAGGGCGGCATTGACCTCGTAGCCCATGCAGGAATAGCCGTACTCGACGTGGTAGGTGTTCACGCCCTTGCTCCGCCAGCTGCGTTGCAGGTCACCGGGCAGGCTGCCGGCCGCCGCGACGATCACCGCGTCATCGGCCAGGGTTTCGTTCAACACGCCAAGCACTCGGCTCTGGGTCAGGCAGGAACCGGTCAGCTCGATAAATTCGCGCAGCACCGCCGGGTCCATGTGGTCGTTGATTTCCGGGACAAAATCCTTGGCCTGGTACTCGACCTGATAGACCCGGTCGACCTCCTCGTCCAACTGGGCCTTGGCCTGGCGTGTTTGCTCGCCCCAACCGGCGCGATACTCGCCCAGCGCCGCGGACAACGCCTGCAAAGCGCAGCGGGCATCGGCCAGCACCTGCACGCCATCGAGCTTCAGGGCATCGCAGGGGCTGATATTGAGATTGAGGAACTGCACCTCGGGATGCTGGAACAGCCATTTCGATGCGGTGGTGAAATCCGAATAGCGGGTACCGATGCCGATGATCAGGTCGGCTTCCTTGGCCAGCAGGTTGGCTGCCAGGCAGCCGGTTTCACCAATGCCACCGACGTTCAGCGGATGGCTGGAGACCACCGCGCTCTTGCCGGCCTGAGTCTCGGCGAAAGGAATCTCGAAACGTTCGGCAAAGGCCTGCAACGCCGCATTAGCCCCGGAGTAACGGACCCCGCCGCCACAGATGATCAAAGGTTTGCGCTTGCCCTTGAGCAGCGCCACGGCATCACCGAGCATGGCCTCGGTGGCCGGACGGCGGTCGATGCGGTGCACGCGCTTTTGCAGGAAATAATCGGGATAGTCATAGGCTTCGGCCTGGACATCCTGCGGCAGCGCCAGGGTCACCGCGCCGGTTTCCGCCGGATCGGTGAGCACCCGCATGGCGTGGATCGCCGCGCTCATCAACTGCTCCGGACGGTTGATGCGGTCCCAATACTTGCTGACCGCCTTGAAGGCATCGTTGGTGCTGATGCTCAGGTCGTGGAACTGCTCGATCTGTTGCAGCACCGGGTCCGGCTGGCGGCTGGCGTAGACATCGCCGGGCAGCAGCAGCAAGGGAATACGGTTGGCGGTCGCCGTCGCGGCGGCGGTCAGCATATTCGCCGCGCCGGGGCCGACCGATGAAGTGCAGGCGTAGATTTTCCGCCGCAGGTGCTGCTTGGCAAAGCCGATGGCCGCGTGGGCCATGCCCTGTTCATTGCGCCCCTGATGGACCACCAGGTCGCCGCTGTCCTGCTCCAGTGCCTGGCCAAGACCGAGCACATTGCCGTGGCCGAAGATGGTGAAGACCCCGGCGACGAACTTGCTTTGCACCCCATCGACCTCGACATACTGGTTGTCGAGGAACTTCACCAGCGCCTGGGCCATGGTCAATCGTGTCGTGGTCATGCTTGCACCGCCAATGCCTGTTGCAGATGGGCCATGCTCGCGCCCAGCGCCTGCTGGATATCCACCCGCCCATGGATGCTTTCGGCAAAGGGCTCGAACGACAGATAGCCGCTGTAGCCGCTGCTGCGCAAGGCCTCGATCTGTGCCGCATTGCCGAGGATATCGGCCTCGCCCACCAGCACCCGGTGGCCGTCGCGGATGCTCGCCAGCGGCGCTTGCGCGTCTTCGACCCCGGAGATGTGCACCAGGCCGGTCAGTTCGGGGAAGTATTCCTGTTCGCCAGCCAGGTGATGATGAAAGGTGTCATGCACCAGGCGGAATACATCCAGCCCGCCAATCGCTTTGATCGCGTCCACCGCCGTGCGCTTGCGTCGCAGCGCGCACTCCGCGAAACCCAGCGGTTCGATAAAGCCGAGAATCCCATACTCGCGCAGAATCGGCGCCAGTTCGCTCAAGGCGGTGCGCAACCCGGCGTTGCGTTGCGCTTCAGAACGCGGATCGTCGCGGTCGTTGAACGGGCACATCACCAGCCCCTGCGCCCCACAATCGCGGGCATAGGCCGCCAACGCCAGGGTTTGCCCACGGCGCTCGGCATTCCAGACATCAAAGGGGTACAGGGCGTTGATCGACAGCACCTTGATGCCGTGGGCCGCACACAGTTCGCGGACCCGTATGGCCGGTGTGCCGTCTTCGATTTCAACGCCCATGAGGTCGTTGCGGATCTCGATGGCATCGGCCTTCAGGGCCACCGCCAGCTCAATGAATTGCGGCAGTGACAGACGTGGGGCAACCATACGGTTCAGGGCGAAACGCAGGGGCTGGTTCATTATTCTTGTTCTCCATCCGAAGGTTGAAATCGCGCAGGAACTACAAATCCAGCAGCCAGCTGTGTTGTGGATCGTTATGGAAGTGCCAGACGCGCTTGGGCCCGGCCATCACGTTCAGGTAATACGACTCGTAGCCGTAAGGCACGCTGACCGGGTGATAACCCTTGGGCACCACCACCAGGTCGCTGTTTTCCACGGCCATGGCCTGGTCGATGGAACGGTCATCGGTGTAGACACGCTGGAAGACGAAGCCCTGGGGCGGGTTGACCTGGTGGTAATAGACCTCTTCGAGAAAACTCTGGCGCGGCACGTCGTCGGTGTCGTGCTTGTGCGGCGGGTAGCTCGACGAATGCCCGGACGGCGTACGCACCTCCACCACCAGCAGCGAGTGCGCCGGCTCGGTGTCAGGCAGGATGTCGCAGACATAGCGGGTGTTGGCGCCCTTGCCACGCACGCTGCGCTTCATGCTTTGCGGGGTGATCAGCCGTGGGCCGTGGCCGGCGGTTGGCGAACCGGGGGCGGCACACACGGCAATCTGCACATCGCTCAAGGCAACCACCTGGGCCTGGCTGCCAGGCGGCAGATAGACGGCATAGGGTGATTTGTCTTCGAACACCGACTGGCGATCGCCGATATTGTCCCAGTCGAAGGCGCCCTGCTCCGGTGCCTCACCCTTGATGCTGACCCGACCGCCGAGCAGCACCAGGCATAGCTCCTGGTCGCCGGCGCTGACCGGCAAGTTTTCGCCGAGGCTCAGGCGATAGGCGGCGAAGCCGACATACTCCAGGGTACCGGGTGCCAACTCAACCAGGCTCCGGCCCTTGGCGTGACTTTTGACCAGCAGGCTCATTGTCCGGTCCTCCGGTCGAGCAACCCACGCAAGGTGTCGAAGCCCTTCTTGGCGTAGATATAACTCGGTGCGACAGCCGGATCCTGCTCGGCCTCGACCACCAGCCAGCCGTGATAATCGGCGGCCAGCAACACATCCAGCAGCGCGGCAAAGTCGATATCGCCATCGCCGGGCACGGTAAAGGTGCCGTTGACGATGCAGTCCGGGAAGCTCCAGAGGTTGTTGCGCGCCAGTTGCACCACCGGTTTGCGCACATCCTTGAAGTGCACGTGGCAGATACGCCCGATATGTTTGCGCAGCACCTCGAGCGGCTCGCCGCCACCCATGTAGCAATGGCCCGAATCGAACAGCAGGCCGACTTCGTGGCCGGTCAGCGCCATCAACTTATCGATGTCGGCCGGCGATTCGACATAGGCCCCCATATGATGGTGATAAGCCAGGCGTACCCCCTGGGACAGGGTAAAACGTGCCAGCTCGGTGAGTTTGTCGGCGTATTCCCGCCAGGCCTGTTCACTGTGAAAACGCGGGCGCTCCACCAGTGCAATGCGCTGGCCTTGAATGGAGTCGGCGACTTCGCCGTAGACCAGTACCTTGGCGCCGTTCTGCGCCAGCAATTGGACATGGCTGGCAATCGCATCGATTTCCTCGGCCGCCGAGCGCCTGGCCAGGCGACTGGAATACCAGCCGGAAACCAGGGCCAGGTCGTAAGGCCGCAGCACATCGCCGACGCCCTTGGCGTCCTTGGGAAATTTGCCGTTAAGCTCGAACCCTTCGTAGCCGATGGCCTTGCCTTCGCTCAGGGCGGTGCTCAGCGGTGTCTCGCCGCCCAGGGAAGGCAGGTCGTCGTTACTCCAGGAGATCGGGTTGATGCCAATTCGGATAGCGGGCATGGCTGCACCTTTTATTGTTTTCTCTAAAATATTCAACTGATCACCTGTGGGAGCGGTGCTTGCCCGCGAAGCTTTTGGCGACCTCAGGGGCCTCTTCGCGGATAAATCCGGCTCCCACAAGGTAGGTGTTCAGGCTTAAGTGCATCAATCAGATGTTCTGCTCAGCCGCGTGCCGCACGCCAGGCGTCAATCAGGCCGACAAACGTCGCCTGCACCTGCCGGATCAACGCTTCGTCATCAATTTCGCCGGCCATCCAGGCCCGACTGGGCTCCTGGAAAATCGTCCGGCCGACGGCAAAGCCGCGGCAGGTCCGGCTCTGGCTGGCCTGCTGAAAACCCTGCGCCAAGGTCGCGGCCGGCGCGTTCAGGCCCAACAGCACCACGCCTCGGCAATAGGGATCGCGCTCTTGAATCAGCGCATCGAGCTGTTCCCATTCGGCGGCACTTTGCGCTTCGATCTTCCACCAGGCCGGGTAGATATCCAGGTTGTAGAGGCGCTTGAGGGCACGATAGAGCACATCGGGGTAAGTCGAGGGGTGATCCTTGGGCGGGATGATTTCCAGCAGCAATTCATGACCGCTGACCTGCGACGCCTGGTACAGGGCCTTGATCTGCGCTTCCTGTTCCAGACGCAACATGGGCTCGTCATCCGGATGGAATTGCACCAGGCACTTGATGATCTGCTCCTGGGGCCAGGCAATCAGGTTGCTGCCGATGGAACGGCCCTGTTCGAAGGCCAGCGGCCGCGAACCCTGGACTTCCACCGGACGCGCGACCCACCAGCCGCGACCGGTGGCAGCGTTCAACGCATCCTGGCCAAAACGCTGATCGGCCAGCAAACCGACATCCGCCTCGATGCCCTGCTTGCGCAGATCAGCCTCGACCCGCTCCACGGCCTTGATGAACAGCAGCTTGAGTTCACCGATGCTGTTGAGGTCGCGACCGCCCTTGTGGGCCAGCTCCACCAGTTGCCCGCGATGGTCGAAGGCAAAGATAAACAGCTGCCGCCAGGCTTTGCGCGGCACGCTGACCTGATGCAGGCGTTGCAGCGTCATGTCCTGGTCAGGCCGGGTGATCGGCACCGGGCTGTTGAACAGGTAATCGAGTTCGGCGCGGGTCGGCATCGCCGGGGCGCAGGCGTGCCGCGACACCACCAGGCCACCACAGGCATTGGCCAGTTGGCAGCAGCGTTCATCGCTGGCCTGCTCCAGCCAACCGCAGAGGAAGCCCGACATAAAGGCATCGCCGGCGCCCAGCACATTGAGCACTTCGACCCGCACCCCCGGATAAATGGCGCCGTCTTCGAGGCGTGCCGGAATCGCTCCATGAATCACCGTGCAGCCTTGTGCGCCGAGCTTGACCACCAGGGTCGCGGCGCTCAGCCCACGCACGGTGCGCAGCGCGGTGAGCAAGTCCTGGCTGCCGCCGGCGATCAGGAACTCTTCTTCAGTGCCCACGATCAGGTCGAAGCGTGGAAGGATGCTTTGCACATGCTGGCTGACCTGCTGGTCGGCGACAAACCGGGTTGCGCCATCGGCCTTGCCGGCCAGCCCCCAGAGCACCGGGCGGTAGTCGATATCGAGCACGCGGCGGACATTGTGTTTTTCCGCGTAGTCCAGGGCCTGGATACTGGCGTTGTAGACGCTGGCGGTGGAAAAATGAGTGCCGGTGATCAACAAGGCCTTGCTGGAGGCGACGAAGTCCTCGCGGATGTCTTCGGCGCGCAGGGCCATGTCGGCGCAGTTCTCGCGGTAGAACACCAACGGAAAGGTTTCGCGGTCCTTGAGACCGAGCAGCACCATGGCGGTGAGGCGTTCCGGATCGACCGTGATACCGCGGGTGTCGCAACCTTCGCGGGCCAGGGATTCGACCAGGAAACGCCCCATATGGTCGTCTCCCACCCGACTCAACATCGCCGACTTCAGCCCCAGGCGGGCCGTGCCGAAGGCAATGTTGGCGGAGGACCCGCCAAGGTATTTGGCAAAGCTTGAGACATCCTCCAGCCGCGCCCCGACTTGCTGCGCATAGAGGTCGACGCCAAGGCGCCCGAGGCAGATCAGATCCAATTGACGCCCACTGGCAAAACGAGTCTGGCCCATGCTGGCTCCTGTTATTTTTATCAGCCTGCGTTCGCCGCGAGGTAGCCGCGAACACTTTTGGTGTGAGGCCAGACTAGAACGTCCGCCAGAGACATTCAATATATTTTCTATTATTTTTTATATGGAATATATTTTCCATTATACTTGAATGTGACAGAACTTCCGAGGTGGATCGATTCAGCATCGCCCTACCTGACTCCACACTCAAGATTTTATTGGCATCGCCCCTGTAGACTAGGCGCAGCTACCCAGCCACAAGCACACACCAGAAGGATTTTCTATGTCCCGCACCGATCAGCCGGCCATGACCGACAGTGCACCCGAGGGCGATATCGCCAGCCCTCCGATCAATGCCGAGCGTCTGCTGCAACTGATCACCGAGGAATACGAAAGCCTGCCGCGCCAGCTCAAACGCATCGCCACCTATATGAGCCAACAAAGCGACCGGATCATGGTCGACCGCATCAGCGATATCGCCCAGGAATGCGAAGTCCACCCCTCGGCCATCGTGCGCTTTTCCCAGCGCTTCGGTTTCAGCGGTTTCAGTGAAATGCAGGCGTTGTTTCGCCAGGCCTATACCCACAAGACCACGCCGGCACAGAACTACCAACAGCGCATTCGCAGCCTGATCGACAACAAGACGCAGAAAGCCAGCGCCGCCGACCTGGCGCGCGAATGTATCAATGCCACGCTGTCGGGTATTGAACGCCTGGGGTTGGAACTGGACGATCAGGCATTCGACGACGCCGTGGACCTGGTGGTCAATGCCGATAACATTTATGTGGTGGGGGTGCGCCGCTCATTCGCGGTGGCCGATTACCTGGTCTACAACCTGCAGCACACCCACAAGCGCATTCACCTGGTCTCGGGCCTGGGCGGCAGCTATCGCGAGCAGATGCGCAGCGTGCGCGCCAACGACCTGGTGATTGCCATCAGCTTCTCGCCGTACGCCAAGGAAACCCAGCAGTGCCTGCGGATCGCCCAATTGCACCAGGCGAAAACCCTGACCATCACCGACAGCAACCTGTCGCCGCTGGTCAAGCGCGCCAGTACGGCGCTGCTGGTGAATGAGGGCAGCTCGTTCGCCTTTCGCTCGTTGAGTGCGAGCCTGTGCCTGTGCCAGGCGCTGTTTATCGCCGTGGCCTATCGCCTGGAATTGAAGGTGGATGGGATTCACGAGCAGGTCGGCTTCGAGGACTGACCCGGTGGCGACCTGAATACCTAGTCGTCCAACTGCAGGTTCTCGGCCATCAATGCCACCATGTCCATCGGGCTGCGACTGTTGATCACGTTGTAGATCAGCTCGCGTTTACCACGGGGCAATTTTTTTACACAGCTCCTGGCCGATGCCCGCACGGCGTCATCCGTGCCATGGATACGGGCTGCCAGCAGCAGAATCAGAACAGCGTCGGTGAGGGTCATCGAAAACGCACTCGAGCAATCAGGACAGCAGTGTATCGGCTGCGCCTGGGTTTTCTCCACTGCATCTGCGCGCTCTTCGATCGATTGTAGCCTCAGAGTCGCAATCTGCTATTTTCCAGTCTTTCAAATCTGTCCTGCAGCTTGTGGAGCTCCTAATGACAACCCTTTCGCCATCCGCCGAGCGCAAACCGGACCCGCAAGCGGTCTATAGCCCCATCACCAGCAGCGCGATTTTCATCGTCGCCACCTTGGCCCCCGGTGGCGAGGCTGCCGAGAAAGTACGCGGCTGGTGCGAAGATGTCGCCGCCCTGACACGATCCGTGGGCAAGCGTGTGCCTTCCGGCAATTTGTCCTGTGTCTGCGGTTTTGGCTCCAGTGCCTGGGACCGCCTGTTCGGTGGCCCGCGCCCGGCCTCGCTGCACGGGTTTCGTGAAGTCGGTGTAGAGGGCCGGCGCGCGGTGGCGACGCCAGGCGATATCCTGCTGCACATCCGCGCCGATCAGATGGACCTGTGTTTCGAATTGGCCACGCAATTGCTCGCGCCGTTGGGCGATGCCATCGCGGTGGTCGATGAAGTCCAGGGCTTTCGTTATTTCGACATGCGCAGCATGGTCGGTTTTGTCGATGGCACGGAAAATCCGGTCGGTCACGCAGCGGTCGACTTCACCATGGTCGGGGATGAAGACCCGGCGTTTATCAACGGCAGTTATGTGTTGGTACAAAAGTACCTGCACAACATGGCGGCGTGGAACAAGCTGTCCGTCGAAGCACAGGAGCGCATTATCGGCCGCACCAAGCTGTCCGATATCGAACTCGACGAATCGGTCAAGCCGAGCTGTTCCCACAGTTCCCTGACCACCCTCGAGGAGGACGGCCGGGAAGTGAAGATCCTGCGCGACAATATGCCCTTCGGCCGGCCTGGTGCCGGCGAGTTCGGCACCTACTTCATCGGCTATGCGCGCTCGCCCGCCCCTGTCGAGCAGATGCTCGAGAACATGTTTATCGGCCGGCCAGCGGGCAACTACGATCGCTTGCTCGATTTCAGCACCGCGGTCACCGGCGGCCTGTTCTTCGTGCCTTCCGCCGATCTGCTGGAAGAGCTGGCTGGGCGCAAGCCAGCATCACCGTGATGGCGGCGAATAGGCAAATATCAGCTCCACTTGTATGCCATTCGGATCCTCCACGAACAGCTGATGTTCCAACAGGTCAGGCACCACGCGCTCGTTGAACGGCAATCCCTGGTTGAGCAGACGTTGCCGATGACTCTCCAGATCGCTGCCACGGAACGCGACGTGATCAAGCGCGCCCGAGCCCTCTGCCAGGACACGGGTTCCAAGATAGGCGTCAAGCTGCGCACTGCTGTTGTCCAGGTTGGCGATATGCAAAAGCGCGCGACCCGCCGAGTAGAGCCAACTACCCGGGAATGGGAACGCAGGGCGCCAGCCCTCTTCGAGCCCGATGGCATCACGAAAGAACGCCACCGTCTCATCGACTTTGGCCGTGCGCAATGTGAAGTGATCGAGATGTTGAATGGTCATGCTTGATCTCCTGTCGATTGATTGATAAGAACCCCGTTCATTGCTGCGCTTACCGTCGACTTCAGATGCCGTCGCTCATAACGCACCAAGCTGCTTCATCAAGGTCAGGTTGTCTTCGAGGTGCCAGTTCGCGGCAATCTTGCCGTTTTCAATCTGGTAGATATCGGTAGCAATGAAATCCACGGTTTGACCACGACCTTTGATCTCGCCAAAGGTGCCGCTGAAGTGCCCGCGAAAGTGCAGGTGCGCCACCACCCGATCGGCGGCGATGATCATCTGCTCGACCTCGCAACGGAGGTCGGGCACCGCACCACGAAACGCCCGGGAAGCCAGCAAGGGTCCCTCCGGCCCCTGCTTGCGACCCGCTGGCGGGGTCTTGTCGATGAAGTTGTTCGCCAGAGCTTCAAGGGCGAAGCTTTCGTCGCCGCTGTTCCAGAACGTGTCGTAACGTCGGGCGGCGGTTTCCATGATTTCCAGTTGTGCGGGCGCCAGACTCTTGTCGATCACTAATACGCCAGGCTTCACCAGATCGACGGTTGCGGCAGATGCAGCGCCTGCAAGTGTCAGGGCGAAGAACACTGCCGCGACGCGGAAACGGGGCAGGTTGGAATGTTGTTGCATGGTCAGGATTCCTTGATGAAGGGCAAACACGCGAGACCGTGGCGATCCGCTATGGAGAGTGTTGCTCCTTGCCTCAATGATGAGAATATGGCTATTGGTAGATGGATTATTGAATAGGGGTTGAGAATATGTTGGACGACCTCAATGAGCTTCGTACCTTCCAGCGGATCCTGGTCTGCGGCAGCCTGTCAGCGGCAGCCCGCGACCTGGGCGTAGGGCTGGCGGTGGTCAGCAAACGGCTTATGACACTGGAGCGCCGCGCGGGACAGCGGCTGATCAACCGGACCACCCGCACACTGTCCGCGACCAATGAGGGGCTGGCCCTGATTGCCCATGTCGATCGAATCCTCGAGGAGCTGGAGGCGGCGGAGTCGCGCATGACGCAAGGAGGTGAAGAGCCGTTCGGCAGGCTCCGGGTCAGCTCGCCCATTTCTTTCGGGCGGATTCATCTGGTGCCCTTGGTGGCGGAACTGATTGAGCGTTATCCGAAGCTGGATATCGAGCTCAGGCTCGACGACCGCCTGGTTGATCTGACCTATGAACGGATCGATGTCGCGGTGCGTATTGGCCAACCTCGAGACAGCAGCGCGATCCTGCGCAAGCTGGCTGACAACCGGCGGATTCTGGTAGCCGCGCCCACGTATCTCGAACGCCATGGGGAGCCCGGCTGTGCCCAGGATCTGGAGCGGCATGGGTGCCTGCGCTACGACGACCCTTCCCTACCCTGGCGCCTGGAAGGTCCAGACAACGAAGTGATCGATGTCCAACCGCGCTCGCGGCTCCAGGCCAACAGTGGTGATGCGGTGCGCGACTGGGCGATTGGCGGCCACGGGATCATGCTCAAATCCAGTGTCGACGTTGCCGACGACCTGACTGCCGGCCGCCTGGTGCATATCCTGCGTGACTGGCACAGTGCCCCGGCACCGATCTACGCCCTGCTGCCTTCCAGACGTTTTACCCCGAGCAAGACGAAGGTGTTTCTTGATGCGCTCGGTGCTCGGTTGGCGGCTCTTAATGAACAACCATCAGCCTGAAGCGATGACGTATGTCGCAACCACCGGCTAATAGAATTTTCCAACGTAGCGAACGGAGCAACAGGTGTCACACTGTCGACCCAATGGATTTTTCAAAGGAATTGAATTGTCATGACCACACTGGATAACGTTTTTCACAGCCTGCATCAGCATGGACTTCTGGTCCTGGCCAACGTGGCCGATGCCGGCGGGGCGCGCATCGTCGAACGCCTGGGTGGCAAGGCAGTGGCGACCAGTAGCGCGGCCATGGCCTGGTCCCATGGCTACCAGGATGGCAACCAGCTGCCGCTCGACCTGCTGAGCACCACCGTCAAGTCGATGGCACGGGTACTCAGCGTCCCGCTCACGGTGGATATCGAGGCGGGTTACTCGAATGACCAGGAGCAGGTCGGCCAGGTGATCAATGCTGTGAGCATCGCCGAGTTCCTGCACGGCGCCATGGACACATGGGTCCGCAGCTTCCTGGACCACGGCCAGCTCGACACCCACGCCTTGAAAACCCACACCTACGCTGAGCTGAATGCCTTGATGGCGGCGAAAACCGAGTAATTTATTGGCCCATTGCGGACCTGAACTCCCCCGGCGTCGTTCCACTCCAGCGTGAAAACGCCCGAACGAACGCCGGCGGCTCGCTGTAGAAGAGCTTGAAACTGATGGTTTTGATCGAGTCCTCGGAGTGACGCAGCAGGTAGATCGCCCGCTCGAACCGTAGCTTGTCCAGCAACGCGGAATACTGCACCCCCTCCTCCTCCAGATGCCGCCGCAGACTGCGCTCCGAGCAGTTGAGCTTGGTGGCCATGGCGGCGGCGTTCGGATAGAAGTCGATGCAGGCCAGGATGCTGCTCACCCGGCTTTGCCAGGACAACGATGCACGCTCGGCCTGGGCTTCGCGGCACAGTCGTAGATACAGGTGATAAGCGTGCGGATTTCGCCGGGCATTGCGCAGGCAGCCCAGTTCATTGTCGTAGGTGACATAGGTGTAGTCATGACCAAAACTCACCGGGCAATCGAACTCGAGCGGATAGCGCTCCGCATCTTCGGGCTCGGGATAACCAAATGCCACTGCGCGGACATAACCCTCTGCCGCCACGCCAAAGATGTCACGTAACAACTGGCGCGTGCCGAGGATATCGCGGTCGATAAGAAACCGGTACAGAGAGGGCAATCCGCCGGCCTGACGGTATCGGACAGTCGATTGGCCTGTCGCCAGACTACCGATCAGTTCGGGCACGATCCAGGGATTGGACAGCGAATAGAACCGCCGCGACAGATAGCCGGCATGGCCCAGGTCGATCGCGTTTGCCAGCAGCGCGCCCAGCACACCCACGCTATTCACATTGGTCAGTCGACCGAGGTCCAGCCCGGCCGCCGTGCCGCGGTAAAGACGCAGGATGTTCTCGTAGACCCTCTGCTCCTGACGGCTGTTGGGAACCGATTCCGGTAGCGCAAAACTGTCGACATCCAGACCACTCCCCGCCAGCACCTCATGCAACGCATAGCCCCAAGCGTCCATCTGCGCGATGCAGAAGCACAGCGGTGCCTGGCTGGCACGGGGAAACAGGGAAAGGCTCATGGCAGCTCATGCTTCGCACAAAGGGCTATTTAATGTCTTTTTGGCCGGAATAATCAATCATCTGACACGTTCGAACATCGCCTCAATGGGACCGGCTTGGCTTAATGCGCCTGGAGAAAAACAATAATGAGGCAGCGTTCATGAGCAAATCGGTCTTCATCACCGGCGCATCTTCTGGCCTGGGGCGCCAGCTGGCGGGTGAATTCGCCAAACGCGGCTATGACCTGGCGTTGGCAGCCCGTCAACTCGACGTCCTGCAAATCATCAAGTCCGAACTGGAGGAACACCATGGCGTGCGGGTGCGGGTCTATCCGCTGGATGTCAGTGATACCGAACAGGTACGCGACACACTGAATACCGCCAGCGCCGAACTGGGCCAGCTCGATATCGTGGTGGCCAACGCCGGGTTGGGTAGCGACGGACGCATAGGCCGCATCGATTTCGCCAATTCCCGTCAGATGTTCGAAGTCAACGTCATCGGCGCCTGCGCCACCATCGACGCCGCCATCACCCTGTTCAAGAACCAGGGTCATGGCCAGATTGTCGCGATGAGTTCGGTCGCCAGTTGGCGCGGCCTGCCCGGCAGTGGCACCTACAGCGCCAGCAAGGCCGCCGTCAGCGTCTACATGGAGGCCCTGCGTGCCGAATCGCTGGGCAAGAACCTCACCGTGACCGTCATCTATCCGGGCTTTATCGATACGCCGATGAACAACAAGCTCAAGCACCGGCCCTTCCTGCTGTCGCTGGAGGACGGTGGCAAACGGATCACCGATGCCATTGTGCAACGGCGCAAGCGTGCAGTGATTCCCGGCTATCCCTGGCTGCTGCTGCGCCCCCTGCTGAAACTGCTGCCGACCGCGCTGATCGGCAAACTCTTCTGAGCACACGACCATGACCGCCAATATCTGCCAGATCGCGCTGAGCGTGCGCGACACCACCGCATCCCTGCATTTCTACCAGAAACTGTTCGGCCTCAAGCATGTCTTCGGCACCCTGTCCTTTCGCGGCAAGCAGGCCGAGCGGATACAAGGTCTGGCCGGTGTGGCATCGCGGGTCAGTTGGCTGATCGACGACCGGGCGTTCTTCCAGCTGGAACTGTTCGAATTCGAGTCGCCGGTCGCCGCCGCCCTCTCCCCCGAGGACGACGAGCGCGTCGGTTATCGACGCATCCTTGCACGGGTCGATTCGCTGGCACGTTTCGAGGCGCTCGCCCAGTCCCTGGGCATGGCCCTGGAAACCCGCCAGGTTGCCAATCGCCGTTTCATCCGGGATCCGGACGGCATTCTCATCGAACTGATCGAGGACCGCTCGCTGCAAGGGTCGCCCTACCAGTGCAAGCTGACAGGCCTGGGTCTGATTGTCGCCGATTGCGCACACACCGTAGCGGCCTTTGTCGACGGGTTGGCTTTCCAGCGTGGCGACGCGGCTGTTGATCCGGATAACGCTAGCGTCGCCCACGCCCGCCTGAGCAAAGGCGACATGTGGCTGGACATCCGCCAAGCAGCAGCCCCCAAGCCCTGGCCGCCGCGTTACCGACTGAGCGACATCGGCATCATGAACCTGGCCGTCGGCTTCGACAGCCAGGAGGGGTTCAGCGCACTGTTCGAACGGGCGCTCATGGCCGGCTTCGTGCCCAACTACAAACCGCTGGGTCAGGCGGGACTGGTGCAGTGCGTCTACGTCAACGACCCGCAGGGGTTTTCCGTGGAGATGCTGTACTGCTCGCCGCGACTGTACGCCCTGGTCGGCTTCAGCAAGCCGGACTGGAAAGCCCGGTTGTTCAACCGCCAACGCGAGAGGCAGGCCTACAAAGCGCTGGGCACTCGCCGCGACAGTCTCTTCTCGCGGCAGATCAGGACCGAAATCGAGATTGATGCAGCACCCGGCGTGGTGTGGAACTGCCTCGTCGACTTCGAGCGCTACGCGCAGTGGAACCCCATGCTGGAAATCCAGCAGATCGATCACCGCCCCGGCGGCCAGGTGCGCTTCGCGGTCAAGCTGGGCAAGGAACGCAAGGCCTCCTTTCAGGCCCGCATCAGCAGCGACGAAGCACCACACCGTTTCGCCTGGCGTGGCGGCAACCCTTTCACGGTGGCCGGCGAACACTTCTTCCAGCTGATGGAGAACGCCGATGGCTCCACCCGTTTCATCCACGGAGAGCGTTTTTCCGGCCTCTTGCTACCGGCACTCTGGCAGCGCCTGAGCCAATCGAAACGACTCTATCAACGTATGAACGAGGCGCTGAAACAGCGTGTCGACACCGCCCATCAGGAGGTAACAGATGAAAGACTTGAACGGTAAGGTCAGCGTGATCACCGGCGCTGGCGGAGGCCTGGGCCGCGAGCTGGCGATGGCTTGCGCGCGACGGCGAATGAAGCTGGTACTGGCCGATGTCGAAGCCGGCAACCTGGAGACCACCCGCACCTTGATCCAGCAGGAACTCCCTGGCACCGACATCGCCACCCAGCAAGTAGACGTTTCCAAATTCGAGCAAGTTGCCGCGCTGGCGCAACTGGCCATGCAGCGTTTCGGTGGCGTCCATCTACTGTTCAACAACGCCGGCGTGGGCGTCACTGCCCCTATCTGGGAAAACACCGTCTCCGATTGGCAATGGGTCACCAATGTCAATCTGTATGGCGTCGCCTGGGGCGTGAAAGCCTTCACGCCGATCATGCTCGACCAGGGCGAGGGACACATCGTCAATATCGCCTCGGCGGCGGGTTGGATGTACTCGGCCGGCAGTGGCATTTACAACGCCACTAAAGCGGCGGTGGTGGCGCTCTCGGAGAGCTTGGCCAATGACCTGAAAATGGCCCACAGCACGGTCGGTGTCAGCGTGCTCTCACCGGCCTTTTTCCCCACCGGCATCATCGAGGCCGAGCGCAATCGTCCGGCGGAATTCGCCGACGCTGCGGCCGACAGCGAGATGAAGCGTCAGTACGAGGAACGGGTGAGACGCGCGGTGGAAGCCGGCAAGATTTCCGCCTGGGAAATCGCCGAAATAACCCTGAAGGGCGTGGAGGAGAACCGCTTCTACCTCTTTCCCCATGCCTGGGTACCCGGCGCGATAGCCCTGCGCAGCCAACAGGCGCAGGCGGGCATGACAGCTTTCGATCCCCATGCCGGATCAGTCTGAGCAGCGGGCACGAACAATAGGCCCTGGCAATCATGCAGATCGTGGACTCGCCGACGCCACCGGCTCACCTGCTGCTGGGGTGCGATGCGGTGCAATTGCTGAAGGAAAAACTCACGGCGCTGCAGGCTGAAATCCAGCAATGGGAAACGCTTTCGCAAAGTACCGATTTCGCCTGATTTACAACGCCAGTTCCGAGCTGATGGTGTCAATCAATGCCCGGACACGGCGCGGCACGACGTTAACTGGCGGATACACGATCTGCAGCGCCGTCTGGCCGGGCGAATAATCCGGGAGCACCTCCACCAGGCGCCCGGTGGCGATATCGGCCTGGACATCCCAGATGGACTTGTTGCAGATACCGTGCCCGTCCAGGCACCACTGCCTGACCAGCCCACCGTTGTTCGCCACCCGGCGCCCCCGGACTACAACACGGTAGGCCTCGTCCGCCACCCGGAACGTCCAGACCCGATCGATGTTGCTGCCAAAGCGCATGACCAGGCAATCGTGCCGCGAAAGATCGTCCGGATGCCCGGGGACGCCATGGCGTTCAAGGTAACTGGGAGCGGCACAGACAACCCGGCGGTTCTCGCCAATCGGCTTGGAACGTAAGGTGCTGTCGGCGAGGATCCCGTAGCGGATGGCGAAGTCGATCCCCTGGCTGACCAGATCGACAAAGCCATCGGTGAGATTGAGATCGATGGTCACGGCGGGATGCTCGGCCAGGAAACGATCAAGAATCGGCACGATCCGCGCTTGCCCGAGATCGACCGGGGCACTGAGACGGATCAGCCCCGAGACCTTCTGCGTCCCCAGTCGGATGCTGCTTTCCAGCTCATCGGCTTCCGCCAGCAGGCGGCGGGCACCCTCGGCCAGCAAACGGCCCTCGTCGGTCAGGCTGATCGAGCGGGTGGTGCGAGTCAGCAGGCTCGCGCCGTAATAGCCCTCCAGCAGCGCCAGGCGCTCGGACATCGACGCCGGGGACAACCCCAACTCCCGCCCGGCGGCGGACAGGCCGCCCTTCTCGACGATCATCAGGAACAGCGCCAGGTTATCCAGGGTCATTATTCGGAATCTCCGAAATATAATTTCGAATCCTAAGCAATTATCAAACCAATCCGCAATGTCTATCTTCGCCACATCAACCGACTGATCCACTGTTTTTTGCGCAAGGAGAACTCCCATGACACTGACCTCAAGAATGCCGATCCAGATCTGGATCCTGACCCTTTCCGCCTTTGCCATCGGCACCGCCGAATTTCTGATCGCCGGCATCCTGCCCCAGGTCGCCGACAGCCTGAAGATCAGCACCGGCCAAGCCGGCAACCTGATTACCGCCTATGCCCTCGCCATCGTAATCGGCGGCCCCCTCCTGACGTTGTGGCTGGCGCGCTTCGAAAAACGCAACGTACTGATTGCCCTCATGGGGTTGTTTGTCGCTGGCAACCTGATTGCGGCCTTCAGCACCGACTACACGACACTGCTGATCAGCCGCGTGGTCGCCGGTCTGACGCAAGGCCCGTTCTACGGCATCGGCGCGGTCGTGGCGACCCGCATGGTGGCCGATAATATGGCCGGCCGGGCGGTGGGCCAGATGTTCGGCGGCCTGACACTCGCCAACGTCCTCGGCGTACCGGCCGGCGCCTGGATCGGCAATGCCTTCGACTGGCACAGCACCTTTCTCGTCGTGGCCGTCATGGGGGTCATCGCCCTGCTGATGATTGCCGCCACCATTGCCCGCAGCCCCGAAAACAAACCCGCTTCGATACTGACCCAACTGTCGGTTTTCCGTGACCGCAACCTCCTCGCCAGCCTGGCCTTCACCACCCTCGGCTGGGTCGGCTTCATGACGCTGTATGGCTATATCGCTCCGGTTGCCGAACAGATCGCCGGGTTCGACCGCAGCGCGATCACCTGGGTCCTGGTTGTGGTGGGTGCCGGCCTGGTGGTCGGTAACAGCATTGGTGGCCGTACCGCGGATGCCAACCTGCGCCGCTCGCTGAGTGTCTGGCCGCTGGCAATGATCGCCGCACTGATCCTGGTCGGCTTCCTGGCCCCTTACAAATGGCTGTTCCTGGCGGCGGCCTTCATCTACGGCGTGACGACGTTCGCCAATCTGCCCTCCATGCAAATGCGGGTCATGAAGTACGGCGCCAAGGCACCTGAACTGGCGGCGACCGCGAACATCTCGGCCTTCAATATCGCCAATGCCCTGGGCGGATTCATCGGGGGCGCGGTGATCGACAGCCATCTCGGTGCCGCCGCGATCCCGTTCGCGGCGGCCATAGTCCCGGTGTTCGGCCTGCTCTTGATCTGGTCGCAGGAAGCCCGGCTGTCGCTACAGCCGAAGGTGAGCACGGCGGGCTTGGCGCTGGGGGACTGATCCCTTCATCTCCTCGGCGCCTCAACAAAAAATCACTTAAATCTCATAATATGAAATATTTGATAAATCCCTATTTACAGAATTTTTGATTGAGCATAAATTGGACTCCATGGCCCACCTGCCGAAACACGGGCCGCAAAACAAAAAAAAGAGTCCATGCCATGCAAACCGTGCCTGCAACAGAAAACGTCCTGAGCGACGTGATCGACCAACGCCCCATGGGGCGTCTACAGTTCGAATTGATCGGCCTGTGCGTGATCCTCGCCGCTATCGACGGTTTCGACACCCAAGTCATGGGCTTTCTGGTCGGCCCGATGGCTGAATCCCTTGGTTTGCCGGCGGCCAGTTTCGGCCCGGTGTTCGCCAGTACCCTGCTCGGGCTGATGATCGGTGCATTGAGCCTGGCGCCCCTGGCGGACCGTATCGGGCGCAAGAAAGTCCTGCTCGGCTGCGTCGCCACCTTCAGCCTGTTTTCACTCCTCACCGCCATGAGCCACGGCTACGAACAACTGCTGCTGGCGCGCTTTCTCACAGGTCTGGGGCTGGGCGGCGCGATTCCCAACCTGATTGCTCTGGTCTGCGAGTACACCCCCAAACGCCACGCCCGCAGCGCCGTCACCCTGGTGTTTTGCGGCATGCCATTGGGAGCCATGGCGGCGGGTCTGATTGCCGAGCAAGTGTTGCCGGCCTTGGGTTGGCGCGCGGTCTTCATCTGCGGTGCAGTGCTGCCGCTGATCTTCGCCGACCTGTTGTGGCGCAGCCTGCCGGAGTCGGTGGAGTTCCTCTCGCGGACAGCGGCCAACCGCGAGCAAGTGCTCAGGATCGTTTCACGGCTGGTGCCGAGCCTGAAAACCCTGCCGGACTCGCTGTTCAACCGCCCCCTGGCGAAGACCCCACGTATTTCCCCACGCCGCCTGTTCGAACAGGGCATGTGGCGCCGGACGCTGCTGCTGTGGTTGCCCTACGCCATGAACCTGCTGATCCTGTACTCGATCATGAGCTGGGTGCCGACGGTATTGAGCAGTGCCCAACTGCCCGCCCAGACCGGCGTCCAGGCGATCGTCCTGTTCAGCCTGGGTGGCGTCGTCGGCTCGCTGGTACAGGGCCGGTTGATGGATGCCCTGGGCGCCCACCGGGTGTTGATCGGGCAGTTCCTGGCCTATCAAGTGCTGGTTCTGCTGCTGGTGATGCTGCCGCTCACGGCGCCGAGCTTCCTGACCCTGCTGTTGCTGATGGGCCTGCTGATCCAGGGCGCCCAAGCCGGGCTGAACGCCCTGGCCGCCGAACTCTATCCCCAGGAAATCCGCTCCACCGGCATTGGCTGGGCCCTGGGCATCGGCCGGATCGGTTCGATCCTCGGCCCCTTGCTCGGCGGCCTGATGCTCGGCCTCGGCTGGCAGGTCCAGCAAGTGTTCATGGCGGCCCTGATTCCCAGCCTGATTGCCCTGGGTGCGCTGCTGGCGATTCATTTCAGCCAGCGCCGCGACCACGCCTCTCACCCTACCCCGACTTTTTGATCCTTCCAGGAGACACACCATGAAAATTGCCAGCTTCCTCAACCAGGGAATCCCGAGCTACGGCATTGTCGACGGCGATCAGGTGCTCGACCTGCAATCGTTGAAAGCCGAACTGGGCTATGACCTGAAAGCCGCGATCACCCACGGCCTGTTCAGCAGCCTGACACCCGAGCGCCTCGCCGCGTTGCCACGACTGGCCCTCGGCGAAGTCACCTTCATGCCTGTGATCCCCAATCCCGGCAAGGTCCTGTGCATCGGCATCAACTACGCCACCCATGTCCGCGAAACCGGCCGGGACATGCCGACCTATCCGATGATCTTCACCCGCTTCGCCGACAGCCAGGTCGCCCACCAGCAAGCCATCCTGCGTCCCAAGGCCTCGCACAAGCTGGACTTCGAAGGTGAACTGGCGATTGTCATCGGCAAGAAGGCGCGCCATGTCAAAGCCGAAAACGCCCTCGACCATGTGGCCGGTTATGCCTGCTACAACGATGGCAGCGTGCGCGACTGGCAGAAACACACGATCCAGTTCGTGCCCGGCAAGAACTTCCCACAGACCGGTGGTTTCGGGCCCTGGCTGGTGACCGCCGATGAAATCCCCGATCCACAGGCGCTGGAGCTGACCACCCGGCTCAACGGCGAAGTCATGCAGCACACCCCTACCGGCGACATGATTTTCGACGTGCGCAAACTCATCGAGTACTGCAGCACATTCACTGAGCTGGCGCCCGGTGATGTGATCGTCAGCGGCACCACCGGCGGCGTCGGTGCGTTCCGTGAACCACCGGTGTGGATGAAACCGGGCGATGTGGTCGAGGTGGAAATTTCCGGCCTGGGCATTTTACGCAACACCATCGCGGACGAGATCTGAATCATGACTGACACCAATCAACCCGCCGTTGCCGAGACATTGACCGAGGCCCCGGAAAGCGCCGCCGACGCCAAGGGCTCCAGCCTGGAGCGCATGCTCAAAGTGCTGGACCTGTTCACCGAGCACCAACCGGTGTGGACCGTCGACGACTTGGGCGCTGCCATGGGCTTCACCCGCTCGACGATCTACCGCTATGTGCGTGAACTGGCCGAAGTGGATCTGTTGTTCCAGGTCGAAGCCGGTCGTTATGCACTCGGCGCCCGGATCATTACCTGGGATCGGCAACTGCGGGTCAGCGATCCGCTGGTACGCGCGGCCAACCAGCTGTCGAGCGAATTCCCGCAGTGGAGCCCATCACAGGTCTGGCTGACCTGCCGGTTGTTCAAGGACCAGGTGGTCTGCGTGCACCAGAGCGGCAGTATCACCAGTGAAGTCAGCTACACCCGTGGCACGCCACGCCCGCTGTTCCTCGGCGCGACGTCCAAGGCCATTCTCGCCAACCTGGGTTCACGCCAGCACAACCGCCTGTACCTGGAAAAGCACGAAGAAGTCCGGCTCAGCAACCTGGGGCAGAACTGGGAAGAGTTTCGTCGCGCGATGCAGCGCCTGCGCAAGAAAGGCTATGTCGTCTCGCGGGCTGAAGTCGACAGCGGCATCTGCGGGGTCGCGGCGCCGATCTTCGACAGCGACGGCAAGGCCATCGGCAGCATCAGTTGCGTGCGGCTGGACAGCGAATGCGATGCCGCGCGCGATGACGAGTACGGACAGCAAGTCGCGCAATTGGCACAGAAGCTTTCGCAACTCATGCAGGCTTTTTCCGGGCGTCCCCGGCCGTTGGACTGAACAACCTCGGTATCGATCATGACCACTTCCAATATCATCAAGACCGGCGTGCTGATCAGCGGCGCCGGTCCCACGGGCCTGACCTTGGCCAATTATCTGGGTCAGGCCGGCGTGGAGACCTTCATTATCGATCGCAAGCAGAGCACGGTTGGCGAACCGCGGGCTGTCTCGATCGACGACGAATCCCTGCGCACCATGCAAGCCGTGGGCATGGATCAAGCCGTGCTCAAGGACGTGGTGCCGGGCTATGGCGTGCACTACTACACCCGTCCGGGCGGCCGCTGCTTCGGCAAGGTCGAACCGACCTCGACCCTGTATGGCTTTCCCAAACGCAATGCGTTCCGCCAGCCACTGTTCGAGGCAACCCTGCATGAAGGCATGCGGCGCTTCGAAAACCTGCGGGTCGGTTTCGCTCATGAACTGCTGAATGTCGAACAGGATGCCCACGGGGTGACCGCCAGCGTGCGTAACGCCGCCGGCGAAATCCTCACTGTCCACGCCCGCTATCTGGTGGCCTGTGACGGCGGCCGCAGCCCGGTGCGTAAACAGCTGGGCATCGATCTGGTGGGTTCGAGCTTCCAGTCGCGCTGGCTGGTAGTGGACACCGAGCAGGATGACGATCCGTTCTGGCAATGCCGGATGTATTGCGACGCCCGCCGACCGACCGTGGATGTACCGGGGCCGCATCGTACCCGGCGCTTCGAATTCATGCTCAAGGCCGATGAAAGCGACGAGCAGATGCTCGGCGAAGAGCAGCTCAAGGCGTTGCTCAAGCCGTTTCGCGGCGACAAGCCGACCTCGATTGTGCGCAAGACCGTCTACACCTTCCACGCCCGGGTGGCCGAGCGCTGGCGCGAAGGGCGGATCTTCCTGGCCGGCGACGCCGCGCACCTGACCCCGCCCTATGCCGGGCAAGGTATGAACAGCGGTGTTCGCGATGCCCACAACCTGGGCTGGAAGCTGGCCGGCGTATTCAAGGGGCAGCTCGGCAGCGATGCACTGGACAGCTATGAAACCGAGCGCCGCGATCACGCCTGGGCCCTGATCAAACTGGCCCTGGGCCTCGGGGTGGTCATGGCGCCGTCCAGCGTCTGGCGGGCCAACCTGATCAGTGGCGCGTTCCGCCTGATCGGCCTGCTGCCACCGCTGCGCGACTACTTCTTGCAGATGCGCTTCAAGCCCAAGCCACGCTTCACCCAGGGCCTGGTGATCGGCAACGGTAGCAGCGGACAGTTGAGTTGCGGACAGATGTTCCCGCAGCCCCGGGTCGAGGATGCAAAGGGCAATGGCGTACTGCTGGATAAAGTCCTCGGTACCGGCTTCGCCCTGCTGCAATACGCCAGCCTGGCCGAGAGTCGCTTGGGCGCGTTGCAACACCCCCTGTGGGATCGCCTGGAAGCCCGGCGAATCCTGATCCTGCCCAAGGGCAGCCCGCTCGATCCGGCGCACACGGACGCATGGGTCGACAGCCACGGTGCCCTGGCAACGCTACTCGGCGAACCCGCGGGCCAACTGCTGCTGTTGCGGCCCGACCGCTATGTCGCGGCGATTTTCCCGCTCGCCGAAGAGCTGGCGATCGCCGAGGGTTTCGCCGCCCTGCTGGGCATTCAACAGCTCCCTGCCAGTAGCCTGATCGATCGGCTCCCGCTCGACGAACCGTTACTGCGAAATTCACGCTAAGGAGACCGTCATGCACACTTTGCAGACCCAGACCCCTGCGCACCTGCTGTACCTGCACCTCTCCAGCAAGGAGCCGCAGCGCCAGGTCGACTTTTACCAACGCATGCTTGATTTACAGGGCTACCGGCAGGCCGATGGCACCTGGGTGCTGACCGGACCGCAACGCGCCGTGCTGATCAGCCCGGCCGACCACAATGGCTTTCTCGCCGCCGCCTATGGCGTCGCCGACCAGGCCAGCCTCAGCCGGCTGCGGGTCAACCTGCAGGCCCGCGACTGCCAGACCGAAGACGCCCGCTCGCCGCTGCTGGAAGACAACGCCTTCAGCATTCGTGACCCCCAGGGCCGGCAACTGCTGTTCGGCGTCGGCCGCGATATCCCCGACGCCAGCCACCCCGGCATGCCGGGCCGCCTGCAGCATGTGGTGTTCCAGACCACCGAGCTGGAAGCGGTGCTGGACTTCTACGTCAACAAGGTCGGCTTCACTGTTTCCGACGATGTGGTCGATGAAGCCAACGGCGCGCTGATGACCCGCTTCATGCGCTCGGACAACGAACACCATTCCCTGGCGTTCTTCCGCGGCTCAAGAAACGAACTGGATCACCACTGCTACGAAACCAACGAATGGAACGACATTCGCGACTGGGGTGATCGCTTCGCCGCCGAGCGCATCAGCATCTTCTTCGGCCCCGGCCGCCACGGCCCCGGCAACAACCTGTTCTTCATGGTGGTGGATGCCGACCGCAACCGCCTGGAGATTTCCTCCGAGCTGGAAATCACCGGTCCGGAACGCCAGGCCGGGGTCTGGCCGCACTGTGAATACTCGCTCAACTCCTGGGGCAAGGCCTGGATCAGGAGCTGAAGCGCAACGCCCTCAATCCACACGACAAAAACAACAGACAGGTGACCTATGAGCGCTTCATTCACTCAGCAACTGCAAGGTGGCTGGACTCGTTTCATGCACGGCGAATTCGAATGCACGGTCATTACCGACGGCCCCCTGCACATGGGCGCGCCGCATCCGACCTTCATCGGAGCTGATCCGAAGGAAATCGATCAGTTGCTGGAAGACAACTTCCTGCCCAAGGACCGGATGTCACTGAACCAGAATATCCTGATCGTCAACACCGGCAGCCAGCTGGTGCTGTTCGATACCGGCGCCGGGATCAATGCCGAATTCGGCGTCAAGACCTTTGGCGCGCAAACCGGCCAGGCCCTGATCAACCTGCGCGCGGCGGGCATTGATCCGGCGGACATCGATATCGTCGCCCTCACCCACGCCCACCCCGATCATTGCTGGGGCCTGGTGGACGATGACGGTCAATTGCTCTACCCCAATGCGCGGATCGCCATCGACCCGCGCGAGCTGGATTACTGGACCGACCTGAGCATTCTCTCGACGCCCAAGGGCGAAGCGATGAACCCGCACATGCGCGATCACTTCCTCGGCGCGCACAAGAACCTCACCCCCTATGTCGAACGGGAACGCATCATCCTGATCGGTGACGGTTTCCAACTGCTGCCCGGCATCACCGCGGTCAGCACCCCAGGCCATAGTCCTGGCCACACCCTGTACAAGATCGAGAGCCAGGAGCAGACGCTGGTGCTCTGGGGCGACCTGTGTCACCACCAGGTGCTGCTGTTGCAGCGCCCGGAATGGGGTTTCCTGTTCGACTTCGACAATGCGGCCGCCGCCCACACCCGCGTGCGGATCCTCGAAGAAGTCGCGCGCAAACGCTACGCCGTCCTGTCCTATCACTTTCCGTTCCCGGGGCACGGCCACCTGGTCGCCCGCGATGGCGGCTACCGCTGGTTGCCGATCGAATTGCAACTGTATTGAGTCGAGGAATGCCCATGTCCCTGCCAACCGATTCGACAGCCCGCTGCCACTGCGGCCTGATCGATGTTCATGCCCATTGCCTGTCGCCTACCTACAAGACGGCGCTGACCCGGGCCGGCCTGCTGACCCTGGACGGCGGTTACCCAGTGCCCGAATGGTCGCCGGAGAAAGCACTCGCCGTCATGGACGCCGGCAATATCGACACCATGATCCTTTCGGTGTCTTCGCCCAGCGTCGGCTTTCTCAAGGAAAAGCGCGAGCGCGTGGCCCTGGCCCGTGCGGTCAACGAAGACACCGCCGCGGTGATCGAGCAGCACCCCGGCCGTTTCGGCGGCTTCGCGACATTGCCGCTGCCCCACGTCGAGGAATCCCTGGCAGAAATCGCCTATGCCTTCGACACCTTGAAATTCGACGGTGTGGTGATCGAAACCAACGCCGACGGCAAGTACCTGGGCAGCGACGACCTGGCACCGGTTTTCGATGAACTGAACCGCCGCCAGGCCACGATATTCCTGCACCCGACCTCGCCGCAGTGCTTCGACGCGGTCGGCCTGGGCCGCCCGGCACCGCTGTTCGAATTCCCGGTGGACACCGCGCGCACGGTGATCGACCTGGTGTTTTCCAACACCTTCAAGCGCTGCCCGGAGCTGAACCTGATCCTGCCCCACGCCGGCGGTGTGTTGCCGTCGATTGCCCGGCGTATCGCGCTGCTCTCCGGCATGCCGGCGATGAAGCCAGCGCCCAAGCCGGGGAGCGAAGTGATCGAGGAGCTGCAACGGCTGTACTACGACGTGGCGATGTCGGCCAACCAGCCGACCTTCGATGGCCTGCGCACGCTGGCGCCGCTGTCGCAGATCCTGTTCGGCACGGACTTTCCATTCCAGCCGGCCGCCAACGTCCAGGCCAACGTAAACCACTTTCGCGCCCTCGAAGGCTTGAGCGCCGACGAGCACGAAGCCATTGCCCGAGGCAATGCACTGCGCCTGTTCCCGCGTTTGCGCCGCTGAGAACGCCAACGAGCGCCCGGCGCTCATCCCCTTCAAGAGAGCGAAGATCATGAGTTCCAGTCATTACACCGGCTTTGCCGGTCAATACATCGACGGTCGGCAACTCCACGGCGGCAGCGGTCATCTGTTGCTGGACAGCAACCCATACAACGGCGAAGTGCTCGCCGAACTGCAACTGGCCGACCTCGCGGACCTTGAACACGCCTGCCAGGCAGCCCAGGCCGCGCAGCTGGACTGGGCGCGGGCACTGCCCGCCGAACGCAGCGCCGTGTTCCACCGGGCGGTGCAGGTCATGCAGGCACGCCGCGAGGAAATCGTCAGTTGGCTGATCCGCGAAAGCGGCAGCACCCGCACCAAGGCCAATATGGAATGGGCCGCCGTACACGCTGGCATGCTCGAAGCCGCGACCTTCCCCAACCGCGTCGTCGGGCAGATCCTGCCGATCGATATCGCCGACAAGGAAAGCCGCGTCTACCGCAAGCCGCTCGGGGTGATCGGGGTCATCAGCCCCTGGAACTGGCCGATGCACCTGTCGCACCGCTCGATCGCCCCGGCGCTGGCCCTGGGCAACGCCGTGGTGGTGAAGCCGTCGCAGGAAACCCCGATCACCGGCGGCCTGCTGCTGGCGCGCATCTATGAAGAAGCCGGGCTGCCGGCCGGGCTGTTGAATGTGCTGGTCGGCCAGAACAGCGAGATCGGCGATGCCTTCGTCCAGCACCCGACATTGCGCTTCATCTCCTTTACCGGCTCGAACAATGTCGGGCGCCATATCAATGCGCAGATCGCCGCCGCCAGCACCCTCAAGCATGTCGCGCTGGAACTGGGCGGCAACGCGCCACTGGTGGTCCTCGACGATGCCGACCTGGAGCATGCGGTGCATGCCGCGGTCGTCGGGCGCTTCCTGCACCAGGGCCAGATCTGCATGAGCACCAACCGGATCATCGTCGATCACTCGCTCTACAACGACTTTGCCGCATTGTTCGTCGAGCGGGTAGCACGCCTGAAGTTCGGTGATCCGGACGCCGCCGACACGGTGATCGGCCCATTGATCAATCGTCGTCAACTGGACGGCGCCCTGGGGCATATCGAGCGGGCCCGGGCCGATGGCCTGGCACAACTGCTCGGCGCTGGTCCGCAGGGGCTGGTGTTGCCACCCCATGTGTTCGGTCCGGTCGACAATCACTCGGCACTGGCCCAGGCCGAGCTGTTCAGCCCGATTGCGCAACTGATCCGCGCCGACAGCGAAGCGCATGCCTTGAGCATGGCCAACGACACCGAATATGGCTTGAGCAGCGCGGTCTTCACCCGTGACGAAGGCCGTGGCCTGCGCTTTGCCCAGCAGCTTCAGGCCGGGATGGCGCATATCAATGACATCCCGGCCAACGACAGCCCCAACAGCATGTTCGGCGGGGTGAAAAACAGCGGGCTGGGGCGCTTCAACGGTGACTGGATCATCGACGCCTTCACCACCGACCACTGGATCAGCGTGCAACACGCACCGCGTCCCTATCCGTTCTGAGCCGAGGAGTGCCTGCTCATGCAACAGCCACAGTCAAACCCGCACCGCGCCAAAGCCGCGGTGATCCGGGAAAAAGGCGGTCGCTTCCTGATGGAAGAGATTCAACTGCAAGCCCCGCGTGCCGATGAGGTGCTGGTGCGGGTGGTCGCCTGCGGGGTGTGCCACACCGACCTGATCGTGCGTGACCAGTATTTCCCCTGCCCACTGCCGATGGTCCTCGGCCACGAAGGCTCGGGGGTGATCGAGGCGCTCGGTGCCGATGTGAAGGACTTCAGCGTCGGCGACCACGTGGTGATGAGCTACCTCTCCTGCGGCCACTGCGAACCCTGCAGTACCGGCGAGGCGACCTATTGCACCCACACCTTCGCGTTGAATTTCGGTGGCAGCCGACTCGACGGCAGCGGCTCGACCCAGGATAGCCACGGGCAGGCGATCCACGACCACTTCTTCGGTCAGTCATCGTTTGCCACCTACTCGATTGCCAACCGCCGCAACCTGGTCAAGGTCGACAAGGACCTGCCACTGGAGTTGCTGGGGCCCTTGGGGTGTGGCGTGCAGACCGGTGCCGGCGCGGTGCTCAATGTCCTGCAGCCGAAGGCCGGCAGCTCATTTGCGGTCTTCGGCGCCGGTGCCGTGGGCTTGAGCGCGCTGATGGCGGCGCGCATTGCCGGGGCGACCACGCTGATTGCCGTGGACATCACCCCCGGCCGGCTGGAACTGGCCAGGTCGCTGGGGGCCACCCATGTGGTCAATAGCCTGGAAGTCGACCCCGTGGCAGAGGTACGACGCATCACCGCTGGCGGTGCGCATTGCACCCTGGAAACCAGCGGCCGCCCCGCGGTGTTACGCCAGGCCATCGATGCGCTGCGGGCACGCGGCACCTGCGCCATTGTCGGCGCGCCGCCAGCCGGCACCGAAGCCAGTTTCGACGTCAACGAGGTGATGACCCAGGGCCGGACCATTCGCGGCGTCATCGAGGGCGAAAGTATTCCCTCGGTGTTCATTCCGCGCTTGCTCGAGCTGTATCGCCAGGGTCGCTTCCCCTTCGACAAGCTGGTGCGCTTCTACGACTTCGATGACATCAACCAGGCCGTTGCCGACGCCCAGAGCGGCCTGACCGTCAAACCGATTTTGCGTATGGGTTGAACCCCGCGCAAACAACGCGCTGCCCGTCGGATACGGGCGGGCAGCGGATTCGCCTACCTATAAAAACAAGAGAAAGGCAATGCATACCATCAAGATCTCTAGGCTTGGTGCGGTTCTGGCCGCCTGCGTAACGCTCACCGCCCATGCCGCACCGTCCGAAGACCGCGGCGAAGGCGCCCTGTTTACCTCGCTTTTTGGCGACAGCCTGGAAAAGCAAACCGGGATCATAGTATCGGGGCTTTCGGAAACCACCTACTCCAGGAACAACCGCTCCACCGCGAACGAACGCCAGGCTGGCATGAGCAACTTCCCGGTGATCGGTGCCGGCGACGAAGGTCTGGAATTCGGCTCGTTGCACTTGTTCGTCGACAAACCACTGGACTCGAACATGATCCCGCGGGTCACCCCGCTGCCCGGGCCGACACCCGACAAGTTCTCGTTCGGCTTCACTTTCGAGGGCAACTACGGGCGCAACGCCCAGTTCGCCCGGACCTTCGGCTGGGACATGCATTGGGCGGCGAATGCCCCTGGCGACAATGACCCGGCCAAGGCCCAGCGCGACAAACAACGCTTCCTCGCCGTACCCAACCTGGCCGCCACCGCCTACCTGCCGATCGGCACCGGCCTGACCGTCATGGCCGGGATCTTCGGCCCGGGTATCGGCTATGAAATCCCACCGGATATCCGCGAGGCGCGCAATGCCTTCGCCACCAAGACCTACGCCCTGGTCTCGGAACCGGGAACCTTTTCCGGCGTGCTGCTGGGTACGCGCCTGATGAGCAACGACAGCGGCGTACTGGGGGTCGAGCTGGGCGTGGTGCAAGGCTGGAACAACCTGAGTGACAACAACGACAGCAAGACCCTGACCGGCGCGCTGCGCTGGCGCACGCCGGACATGAAAACCTGGGTCGACTATGAGTTCGTCGTCGGTAACGAGGAGAACTCCAGCGCCAACGATGTCCAGGCGCCGATCGAGCGGCTGATCTCACCGAACGGCCAACTCAAGCAGCAGCACTCGCTGAATGGCTGGCATGCCTTCGACGAGCACTGGTCGATGGGCGCCGAAGTGCTCTACGGCCATCAGGCCGGCGACGGCAAACCCAGCACCATCGATATCGTCAATGGCCCGGGCTTCGACGGGGCCCGTTGGTGGGACGCGAACGCGGTGCTGACCTATCGCTATCGCAAGAACCTGGCGTTCTCGGTACGTGGCGAGCACTTCAGCGACCCGGATGGCTTCGCCCTGTTCCCGGTCAGCAGTGCCCGCGGCGACTTCAACGCCGTCACCGCCGGTTTTCGCTATGACGTCAACCGCTACCTCTCGTTACGTCCGGAACTGCGTTACGACTGGTTCGACGGCAACCGCCAGGACCACCCCTTTGGCAACGGCCGCGACCGCGATCAGCTGACCGCCAGCATGGATGCGTTGTTCTACTTCTAAACCGCTGTTCCCTAGCCGCACCTGGCCCTGGGAAACCCCGGGCCATGGGCACGCCTCATCCTCAAATCTGGAAACCCGAACCATGAATGACAACAAGACTGCATGGGACTCGCGTTACGAATGGAAAGCCATCCTGCTCCTGGCTTTCGGTTTCGGCCTGGTCGGCCTGGACCGTTTCATCATCCTGCCGCTGTTCCCCGCGATCATGAAGGACCTGGCCCTGGACTATCAGGACCTGGGCAACATTTCCGCGGTACTGGCCCTGGCCTGGGCGCTTTCCTCGATCCTGATCGGGCGGATCTCGGACACCTTCGGTCGACGCAAGGTGCTGATCCCCTCGCTGATCGTCTTTTCGCTGTTGGCCGGCGTGTCCGGGTTGGCGACGGGCATCGCCTCGCTGCTGATGATCCGCGCGATCATGGGGATTGCCGAAGGCGCGTTCACCACCACCTCGATCGCCACCAATGCCGAAGTCTCCCATCCGTTGCGCCGGGGGCGAAACATGGGTATCCAGTTGAGCTTCTTTCCGCTGCTCGGGCTGGGGCTGGCACCGATCATCGCGACCCAATTGCTCGCCGTGGTGCCGTCCTGGCGCTGGGTCTTTGCCCTGGTCGCGCTGCCGGGCTTCGTGCTGGCCTGGTTGATCTACCGCAACCTGAAGGAAACCCGCCCGCAGGCCGCCCGGACCGCGACAGTCGCCGCTGAAACGGTCGAAAAGCACAGCTGGCTGAGCATCCTGCGCCATCGCAACATGCCGCTGAACATCATTGCCATGTGCTGCGCGCTGACCTGCCTGTTCGTTGTCAGTGTGATGACCGCCAACTACCTGACCGACTACCTGCACCTGAGCATCGCGCAGATGGGCTTCGTGATGTCGGCCATCGGCTTCGGTGGCTTCGCTGGGGACATGAGCATGCCCAGCCTGTCCGACCGCCTCGGACGCAAGCCGGTACTGTTGTTGTCATTCGTGGCCACGGCGGTGTCCCTGTGGCTGCTGATCAATACCGGGGCCGAACCATTGAAGTTGTTCGCCCTGCTGTTCATGACCACCTTCTTCAACTTCAGCATGATTTGCCTGATCAACGGGCCACTGACCAGCGAGTCGGTATCGCCAGCACAAATCGCCAGCGCGACCGGGCTGGTGGTCGGCGCCGCGGAATTGTTCGGCGGGGCTGTCGCGCCGGCACTGGCGGGCTTTATCGCGCAGCATTACGGCATTGAGAAAACCCTGTTGCTGGCGCTGGGCAGCTTGGGAATCGGCCTGGTGGTGAGCCTGTTCCTCCAGGAAACCCTGTCGAGCAAGCGCAAAGCAGCGACAGCCCAGGCGTTCCCGGCCCCCGGGCTGGCCGACAGCAAACCCGACTGAGAGCCGGATGCCGGGGATCAAGGCAACGACCAGGGCGCGCGCGGACTGAACGCATTGACAAGGAAGTCGACCATCACCCGGACCTTCGCCGGCGGCGTTCGGTCGGATGAGCGCAACAGGTGAATCCCACCCATGTCGGCCGACGGCGCGTCCAGGCTGACCGGTTCCAGTTCACCCCGACGGATCGCGTCCGTGACGATGAACTCCGGCTCGTAAAGCACCCCCAACCCGGCTACAGCGGCGGCGACCAGAGCGTCGCCGTTGTTGGTACGCAGACTGCCCTTGACCGCTACCCGCTGGTCGCCATCCTTGCCAAAGCGCCACTCATCAGGACGCGACAGGTTCGACAAGGTAAAGCTCAGGCAATTGTACCTGGGCAAATCGGCCCAACGCTCAGGTCGCCCTTGCCGTTTCCAGTAGTCGGGAGCGGCACAGACGACCATGGCGCTGTCGGCCAGCTTGCGCGACACCAGGCGACTGTCTTTCAACACCCCGACGCGGATCGTCAGGTCCCAGCCCTCTTCCATCAGGTCCACCACGCGATCATTGAGCCCCAGGTCAACCGTGACCCCAGGGTGTTGGCGCTTGAACTCCGGCAACAACGGCGCGACGAAGCGCACCCCGAAAGACAACGGGACATTGAGCCGCAACAGCCCGGTAGCCTCCACACGCTGCGAGGCAATCATGGCTTCCACATCCTCAAGGTCGGGCAGGATCCGGCTGCACGCCTCCAGATACTGCTGGCCTGCTTCCGTCAGGGTGAGTTTGCGCGTACTTCGATGAAACAGCCGCACGCCCAGGCGCAACTCCAGCGCATCCACATGCTTGGTCGCCATCGCCGGCGACACGCCCATCTGTCGGGCGCCGGCCGACAGGCTGCCGAGATGGGCAGCATGGGAAAAAATCTGCATGCCGGTAATCCGATCAAGCATTTCAATTCCTCACTCTGATTAAAAACTGAATCGCCAGATCAGCACATTATCACCCCTAGAGTGAATAGATAGAGTGTCGGGCAACGGCGTCATCCTGCTGGAGAACGGAGTCCTCCAAGCGCTGAGCCCTAGCCGATGACCCAACCTTGAGGCAGAAAATGAAGGCTTATCAAATCCTCGCCGGTAGCGGCATTGTCGGGCTCGAACCCGTCGAACGTAGCGCTCGCACGCCCGACGCTCACGAAATCAAAGTGCGTATCGACGCCACCTCACTCAATCACCGCGACCTCAGCTTCGCCCGGGGTCAGTTCTATAACCCGCCGAGCGAGCCGATCATCCCGCTGGTGGATGGCTGCGGGGAAATCATCGCGATGGGCGAGTCGGTCACCCGTTTCAAAGTCGGTGATCGCGTCATCACCAGTTATTACCCGCGCTGGATTGACGGTGCGCTGTCACTGGACAAGACCGCTGTTTCGTTCGGCGCCCAATTCGACGGCACCCTCGCCGAGGAAATCGTCGCCAGCGAGACGTTTTTCGCGCGAGCCCCCGTCAGCCTGAGCGCCGCGCAGGCGGCGACCTTGTCCTGCGCGGGCGTGACCGCCTGGAACGCACTGTTTGTTGCCGGAGCCGCCAAGCCGGGCGCAAGCGTGCTGATCCTCGGCACCGGCGGCGTATCGCTGTGGGCGCTGCAACTGGCCAAGGCCGCGGGGCTCTTCACCCTCGTGACCTCGTCTTCGGACGAAAAACTCGAACGGGTAAAAGCCCTCGGTGCCGACGCCACGATCAACTATCGCACCACGCCGCAATGGCAGGACGAAGTCCTGCGGCTGACCGCCGGCAGCGGCGTCGACCTGGTGGTCGAAGTCGGTGGCGAAGATACCTTGGCCCGCTCGCTCAAAGCCGCCGGTCCCGGCGCAACCGTCGTGGTCATTGGTCGGGTCAGTGGTGGCGGTGGCGTGTCGATCGAACCGGGCATGCTGATCGGCGGCGCCAAACGACTGGTGGGGGTGACGGCGGGTAGCCGAGCCATGCTCGAAGACCTGGTGCGCTTCGTCGACGTCAACCGGATCGTGCCAAGCATCGACAAGGTCTTCCCCTTCAATGAAGCCGTTGCCGCCTACGAATACCTGCAATCAGGCCAGCATTTCGGAAAGGTCGTGATCGAGGTTCGACGAGCGGCTGACGACTCATAGCGACGATTTATTAATTAAATCCCACATTACAAGATTTATGTTGAATGATAATGCCAATATCAGCATTCTCTACCTCCTTACCCTTGCAAAGGTTTTCACATGGGACAGCTAGCAAAGCACTGGATCAATGGCGAGTGGATGGACAGCGGGCAACTGCGCGACAGCCGCAACCCGGCCACAGGAGAAGTCTTCGCCTGCTTCTATGACGGCGGCGTGACCGAAGCGCAAAAAGCCGTGGCGGCGGCCAGGCGGGTCTTTCTCGAAAGCGACTGGAAAGTCGATGCGATGCAGCGCTCGACCGCCCTCAGTCACCTGGCCGATGCCTACGAGCGTCGTTCGCAAGAGGTGATCGACTGCCTGACCACTGAGAACGGCAAGCTGAAAATAGAGGCCGGCTTCGAGGCCATGCAAATCGTCCGCGCCCTGCGCTTTGCCGCCGGCCTGGCGCTGCACACCTACGGTCGAGTGGCCGAGCCACGCCCTGGCACGCAATCCATGGCGTTGCGCCAGGCCGTGGGCGTGGCAGGCCTGATCGTGCCGTGGAATTCCCCGGCGTTCCTGCTGATCCGCGCACTCGCTCCGGCACTGGCCGCCGGCTGTACCGCCGTCATCAAGTTGCCGGCCCAGGCCGCACAGACCGCCTGGTTGTCGGCGCAGATTCTGGCCAGCGTTGCGGAGATTCCCCAGGGCGCAGTGAATATCTTTGTCGAGAGCGGCGCCGAAGGCGCGAAGTTCCTGGTGGACAGCCCCGACGTGCCGGTGATCAACTTCACCGGCAGCACCTCGACAGGCCGCATGATCGCCGTGGCCGGCGCTGCCCGCTTCAAGCGCATCGGCCTGGAATTGGGCGGCAAGACCCCACACCTGGTGTTTGACGATGCCGATCTCGACGCCGCGGTGCCGGCCATTGTTGCCTCATCGACGGTGTTTGCCGGCCAGTTCTGTGTGACCGGCAGTCGAATTCTGGTGCAACGTGGCATCGCGGAAAAACTGAAAGGGCTGCTGGCGCAAAGACTGTCGGCCGTGCAACCGGGGCCCGCGACAGACCCGGCCAGTCAAATGGGGCCACTGATCGACCGCCAGGCGGCGGAACGGGTGGACCAGACCGTGAAGGTCGCCCTCGACGACGGTGCGACAGCCATTGTCCGTGGCGGCCTGATCAGCGAAGGCCTCCTGGCCGGCGGCGCGTTCTACCGGCCCACGCTGCTGGAGGTGCCGGCCGCCGGCCTGACCATCTCACGCGAGGAAGTCTTCGGCCCGGTCCAGACATTGCAGGTGTTCGATACCGAGGATGAAGCGGTGGCCATGGCCAACGACAGCGAATACGGGCTCAGCGCCTGTATCTGGAGTCGGGACGTCAACCGGCCGATTCGGCTCGCTCGACAGCTCGACGCCGGTCATATCTGCATCAACGACTGGGCCGGCATGCAGGTCGAGTTCGAAGAAGGCGGCTTCAAGAACAGCGGACAAGGTCGACTGGGAGGCCTGGCCTGCCTGGACGATTTCATGGAGTACAAACAGATTCTCCAGGTTTTCCGCCAGGGCTGAATCCTCTCGGCAGCAGGCGGTCCAGCCAGTCTGGACCGGCCGGCGGCTACCAGGACTCCCCACTTTCAGTCCCGGCAGCTGGCCTTCAGGTTCAGCGTCGGGTCGCCAGCTCGGCCCCCTGGCGCAAGGCTTCGAGCAAGCTGCGCTCGTCGGCGATCCCTTTGCCGGCAATATCGAACGCGGTGCCGTGATCGACAGAAGTACGCACCACTTCCAGTCCGACCGTCACATTCACACCCGCCTCCAGCCCCAACACCTTGACCGGGCCATGTCCCTGGTCGTGATACATCGCGACCACCAGGTCAAAGTCACCGCGCCCGGCGCGGAAGAACAGCGTGTCGGCGGGCAGCGGGCCGGTCACATCGAAGCCACGCGCTTGCAGTGCCTTGACCGCCGGAATGATTTTCTCTTCTTCCTCGCCATAACCGAACAGGCCGTTCTCACCGGCATGCGGGTTGATGCCGCATACCCCGATGCGCGGCCTGGCGATACCGGCCTTGATCAGTGTCGCGTTGCCACGCTCGATGGTGCGCTGCACCAGGCCGGGCTCGATCTTGCGGATCGCGTCGATGATACCGATATGGGTGGTCACGTGGATCACCCGCAGTTGCGGCGCAACCAGCATCATCGACACTTCGTCGACGTGCGTCAGGTGGGCGAGCAATTCGGTATGGCCAGGATATTTGTGGCCGCCAGCGTGCAGCGCTTCCTTGTTCAGCGGCGCGGTGCAGATGGCGTCAATCTGCTTGGCCTGCGCGAGCTCAACGGCGCGGGCGATATATTGATAGGCCGCATTGCCGGCGACCGCCGACAGTTGTCCGAACGGCAGGTCATCGGGGATCAGGTCCAGGTCGATGCAATCGATGGTGCCTGGCTGGTACAGCGCTTCGGAGGCGTCCTTGATACGCCTAATCGTGGCGCTGCCATTGACGATCCGGTTGGCCTGCTCCAGGCGGCGGGCATCACCGATCACCAGCGGTCGGCATTGCTGGTAGACGCTGTCATGGGTCAGGCTCTTGACAATGATTTCCGGCCCGACGCCCGCGGCGTCGCCCATGGTAAGACCGATAACGGGAAGATAGTTGCTCATAAGACTGACCTTGATCCTTTCAATGCATGAAGTGGAACGCCGGACTTGGCGTCCGCGCTCAAATGAAGCCAGGCGGCATACAGCGCCTGTTCACTGCCGAACGCGCCGGCCTTGGTGACGATGCCCGGGCGCCGGCCGTGTTCGAGGGCCAGCGGGCGCCCCACGGCGACACCGGCTTCGATTTCCGTGATCAGTTCCAGGCTCTCGATACCGACGGCCGTGAGCATCGCTCGCGCGGTTTCTCCCCCCGTGGCAACAAGACCGCTGACCAGTGCGAAGCAGGGCTTGACCATGGCTGCCAATTGGCTCGACAAGTGCGCGCCTTCGGCCGGATCGAAGGCGGCGTCGCGGCCGATGCGCAGTAACAGATCCTCGCCATGACTCAGGTGCTGGGCGATACGAGCCGCCCATGGGGCCCAGTCTTCGTGCCCCACGCCCTGGCGCAACACCACCGACGGCACTATCAGCTCGGCAATCCCACTGCGCGCCTTGAGTTCCGCGCATTGGCGCTCGGAAACGCCGGACAGGCTGCCGACCATGACCAGCACCGGGCCGGGTCCTTGCTCACACGCCGTGGCGCTAGGTGCCGAGGCCTGCAGCAGTTCCGGCAGACGGGTGATCTCGCGGGCCAGGCCACCGGAACCGACCCAGAAAAACGGCTGTTCCAGATGCACGGTGAGATCCGCGAGGATTCGCAGATCGTCACAAGTTTGCGCATCGACGATCAACGCTTGAATACCACTACGCCTGACCTCGAGCAGATGCTGGATGAGCAGCGCGGGGTGGCCGCGCAACAGTTCGACCCCCATGTGGCAGGTGGTCAGCCCGGCAGCGGCGAGCATCCCGGCGACATCAGCGGGGCGACCGGCATTTTCCAATTGCCAGGTATCAGTACTTTCCAGGGGGGCGCCGTTGACCAGCACACGACCGCCGCGCAACGTACGGCCCGTTGAGGGAAATGCCGGGGCGACAATCGCCAGACCGGCCAACCGCTGAAGCGCCGCGACCTCAGCCGCCCAGTTACCGCGCAACGTTGAATCGATTTTCTTGTACAGCCGCTGTCCCGGCTTGATCAACGCCTGGAACGCAGCAACGACGCAATCAGCCGCTTCCTTGGGTGGCAGGCGCCGGGAGTCGGTGTCCACGGCGATGACTTGGGCATCACCCATGACTTGCGCCGGACTCAGCGCCACCACCGTGCGCAGGCCGGCGCAGACAAAGCCGATGGCACAGTCGGCAGCGCCCGACAGATCGTCGGCGATGATCAGCACACTCATCGTGGCACTCCTTGCTCGCTCGGTGCCTGCCTCTCGGCAGCCAGGGCTTCCCGCGCCTTGGCCCGCTTGGCGATGGCCGAGACCAGCAGCGGCGAGATGATCGCCGTCACCACGACACAGGAGGCGACCAGCAAGGTGGCGCTGGCGGCGGCCTGTTCATAAACCGGGTTCGCCGCGGCAATCAGCGCCGGCACCGCGGCGGCATTGCCGGCGGTGTTGGCCGCCGCCGCCCCCGCCACGCCGGTACCACCGGACAAACGATCGGCGAAATACAGGGGGATGCCGGTGATCACGACCACGGCAAAACCCAGGCCGATACCGAGCAACCCGGCTTGCCAGACTTTGTGCAGGTCCAGGGTCGCGCCCAGGGCCAGGGCAAAGAAGGGAATCATCACCGGCACGGCCTTGGCGAGAAAGTCGCGCATCTCGCGATCGAGGTTGCCCAGCAGCATACCCAGCAGCAACGGCAGGATCGCGCCGACCAGGGTTGGCCAGGGGAATGCCGACAAACCTGCGACACCGAGCGTCACCATGGTCAGGAACGGGCCAGACTCCAGCGACATCACCGAGTACGCCCCCACATCTTCAGAACGACCGTACTGCCCCATCAAGGCCATGTACAAACCGCCATTGGTATCGTTCATGGCGGCGACCAGGGCCAGGGTCGACAGGCCGGCAAACAGCCCGGACGAGATCGGCTGCTCACCCAGGAAATGCCCCATCACGATACCGATGAGCATGGCGGTGCCGACTTTGGTACCGAACAGCACGCCACCTTTCTTCAGCAGGTAAGGCGTTGCCTTGACGTCGATGCTCGCCCCCATGCAGACATAGAAGACCGCCAGGATCGGCAGGGCACCGGTAAACAGTGCATTGGTAAAGGAACCGAAGAACTTCGGCATATCCGGCAGGAAGGTGGCAACGAGTGAACCGATAAGCAGCGGGACAATCATCATCCCGCCCGGGACGCGTTCGATTGACCGCTTGATGGGGAACTGGGCCATGCGGGTACTCCTTATTTTTATGTGGGCGCTGCTGAGCAAGCCTGACTGAATCAGTCATCGATATGATCGAAACGGTCACAATAACGATATGACAAAGCGTAAAAATGCGCAAGTAATCATTTTTATGATCATTTCAATCATTTTTACGGCGTCATATTCAAAAAGCTGCTCATTTGCCGCGGCTCAAGACGCCACTTGCGCAGCCACGACTTCTTTCAGACTGCGCCCCTGGTCCTGCAGCACCGCTTGTGCCGTATTACGCCCCGGCAAGCCGCTGATGGATCCACCCGGTGCCGTGCAGGCGCCGGTCTGATAGAGACCGGGAATGCCCATGCGACAGGGCGCGAAGTTGCCACCGCGATTGTCGAAATGGTGCGCGCTGCCGCGCCACATGGAAGGGTTCATCCGCTCGATATCCAGGGGACTGAGCAGGAATTTGGCGAGTAGTTTGTCTTTGCTCAGGTTGCTCGTGTAACGCAGGTAGCGCGTCAGGACCGCATCGGCGACCTGCTCCTTGATCTCGTCCCAGTGTTGCGGCCCGCCCTTGAGGTGGTAGGGCATGCACCCTTCGATTTTCAGCAGCCCCTGGCCGGCCGGTACCCGCGTGCGATCGAACACCGAGGGATGGCAGACCTGCAGCGGATAGTCCGCCAGGTTCAGTTCGCCACGGGCATCGTCCGGGGTCAGCGTGAAGATGCTCGCGGGGTCCTCCATCAGTGAAGCTTCGCAACTGGCAATGCTGCCTCCCGAGGCCAGCGCATATTCAGGCTCCTGGGTAAATGCAAAATGGAACTGGAACATGGCCAGTTCCGGCTGCATGAGGTTGACGCCATCCAGCACGGCATCGCCAAACAGTTCACGCGGCGCCATATCGACCAGGTGCTTGACATGGATGCTCGACACCACGCCCTTGTCAGCCCTGTATTGGCTGCCGTCGGCGCACTCGACACCTTTGCACGCGCCCTTGTCGATCAGCAGTCGGACAATCGACTTGCCGGTGAGAACGACCCCGTCGTGGGCTTCGATCAACCGGCCAAGCGCCACGCTCAACATCCCCGAGCCACCTTTGGGAATGGGCCGTCCCTTGAGGTGATCGAGCATTGAAAACGCCTGCCTGCCCGTGCCGTAATCACTGCCCTGCGGCCCGAAAAAGCGACCGCCGGAAAGGGCTGCCGCGCGCATCTGCGGGCTTTCCCAGACGGCCTGGGCGGCAGTGAACCCGCTCATCTCCCCGAGCCGACGCAGGTAGAGGCCGTCACGAGAAGCGGCCGCCACCTCCACGGTCATGGCCGCCAGTCCCGCACGGGCCGCCGCCGCGCGCCGGAAAGTCTGGGCATCTTTTTTCGACACTGGCTCGATGGTCGCGGCCGTACGCTCGACATCATTGCGAAACACCGTAAAGGAGGCGCCATCGAGGAAGGGATAGTGCAGCACGACCTCTGGATACAGGAGTTCGTAACCGTACTGCGCCAGGTCCAGCTCATGGTCGCGTATCAGCGGGTTGCCGAGAATGGCGCCGTGGGCGCTGGAACACAGGTCTTCCTTGAAGCCGGGCAGCAGCGGCTCGGTGGTCTTGCAGCCGCCGCCAATCACCGAATCGCCTTCGAGCACCAGTACCCGGTAACCCGCCTTGGCCAGATAAGCGGCGCAGACCAGGCCGTTATGACCGGCGCCGGCAATCACATAGTCGAACTGCCCGGAGGGTAGTGGTGTTCGCTTGACCACTGCCGGCGGGGTATCGCTGGCGTTAACCAGGGAGGTATCCGCAAGACCGGCAAACGCCGCCGGAATGGCCATTGCGGCCTTGAGGAAGTCTCGACGATCGATCGGCGGCATTTTCTACTCCTGTGGGCGCAATTTCGCTGTGACACTAGCGCCAATCCCCAGGCGGGATTAGAGGCTGGGCATGAAATTCACTTCCTACCGAGAGCGGGGAATACAACGTCTCCAGGTCGAGCAAGCAGGACCCGCTAGGCCATGCCGAGTTTTTTCAAGCGCGAAGCCAGGGTCGTCGGCTTGATCCCCAGCAACTCGGCGGCGCCATCCTTGCCGAACAACTTGCCGCCGCAGGCCGCCATTGCCGCGCACAAGTTGTCGCGCTCCAGCGTCCGCAGCTCTTGCTCGGTCATGATCCGCGAATGGCGCTCGACCAGCGGCGCCTGGCCGGGCACCACGGCATTGGGCAGGTCGATATTCAGCTCCGCACCGGTCGCCGTGATCAACGCGCGCTCGATCACGTTCTGCAGTTCGCGGATATTGCCCGGCCAGTCGTAGGCCTGCAGGCGGGCCATGTCGCCCTTGTTCAAACGGTGCCCGGGCATGTTCAAGCGTGCGCCGATCAGCTGGAGAAAGTGCGAGGCCAGCAAGGGAATATCGGAGCGCCGCTCGCGCAAGCTCGGCGAATGGACGGGAAACACATTCAGGCGGAAAAACAGGTCTTCGCGAAAACGCTTGGCTTGCACTTCAGCCCGTAAATCGCGATTGGTGGCGGCAACGATCCGCACATCCACGCTGCGGGTACGCTCCTCCCCTACCCGTTCGAATTGCCCCTCCTGCAGCACGCGCAACAGCTTGCTCTGCAGTTCCAGGGGAATCTCGCCAATCTCGTCGAGAAACAGGGTGCCGCCATCGGCCAGCTCGAAGCGCCCAACCCGGTCGCGTACCGCGCCGGTGAAGGCGCCACGCAGATGGCCAAAAAACTCGCTCTCGAACAGCTCAGCCGGAATCGCCGCGCAATTGACTCGGATCAGCGGCTGGTCACGGCGCTTGCTGACCTGGTGAATGGCCCGGGCGATCAGCTCCTTGCCGGTGCCGGACTCACCATGGATCAGCACGTTGGCATCGGTGGGGCCGACCACATCGATCTGCCGGACGATCTTCAGGATCGGCTCACTCTGACCGACGATATCGCGGTAGTTGTGCTCGATATGAATCTCTTCCTGCAAGTAGGCGTTCTGCTCCTCGAGACGCTGCTTCAGGGCCTGCAATTCGGCCAGCGCGTTTTGCAGTTGCAGCTCGGTGGTACGCCGCTCGGTGATATCGCGAAACACCACCACCGCCCCGACAATCCGGCTGTCGCTGATCACCGGCGTGCTGGTGAACTCGACGGCAAAGGAACTGCCATCGCGCCGCCAGAACACCTCCTGGCGCCCCTCGTGGACCAATCCGTCATGCACCGCCTTGTAGATCGGGCACTCTTCGACCGGGTAGTGACTGCCGTCGGCGTGGGTATGGTGGTGGATACGATGGATGTTCTTGCCGATCAACTCCTCGGGGGCCCAGCCCAGCATGCGCGCGCCGGCTGGATTGACGAAAGTGGCCAGCCCTTCGCTGTCGATGCTGTAGATACCATCCCCCACCGAACTGAGCAGCAACTGCTTGTCGCGTTCGGTTTCCTGGAACAGGTTCATGATATTGCGCCACTCGAGAAGGCCGCCACGCATGGTCCGTTCGGTTTCGGCCTGGTCGCGCTGGTAGCGCTGCCGGCTTTGCTCGCGCAGCACCAGGATCAGCTGCGGTTGGCCCTTGACCTGGAGAAGCGTGGCGGATATTTCGAGCTCGATGCGCTCACCGCTCTTGCAGTTGCAACTGAGCCCGTCGGTCCAACCGCGGCCCTTGTCCATCACCGCCTGGGTAAAGACGATCAGGTCCGCCAACTGATGACCGAACAGCTTGCTGACCGGCAACTCCAGCAACTCCTGACGGGGGTAGCCGAGCAACTGGCAGGTGGCGATGTTCAAGTCGCCGAAACGGTCGCCATAGGGGTTGAGCAAGGCGATGGCTTCGGCGCAATGCTCGAACACCATATGGCGGGAGGAATAGGCCAGGTCGGCCCAGCCATTGAGGAAGTCAGTGTCGCTCATGCCTACGAAATTCCGTAACCGCCTGCTGTCGAAGCGCCTATTTATACGGAAGTTCGTAATATCTCGATAGGATCAGATTGATCTGAAAAAGCCGCATCAGATAGCAGAATCGAGCCAAAGCAAACCGCCGCCTGATAGTTGAGAAAAATGGAATGATGTTGTCCGTTTTACTCTGATTATCTTTGCAAAAGTACCGCCCATCATGACGTCCGCTCGCCAACCCGCCTCTGGAAACGACACATGCCCACTCCGCCGCCAGCCAAACAGCAATGACGCCCTGCTCAAACACAGACACGCCGGTGCTACGCCGCTGCCTGCAGATTGCAAGCCTTGGACTGCTCGCCGCGATGACGCTCATGGCATGCGCTACGACGCGAAGCCCCGATGCCACACAGGAGATGACCATGCAACCCTCCATTACCTATTTGCATCTGCTGCGGCACACGCCGTTTTTCACAGCGCTGTCGACCGAGCAATTGCAGTGGGTGATCGATCATTCGCAGGAATGGGCAACCGAGGACGGCGCGGTCGTCGCCAAGGGTGATCGGAGCGGCACCTCGGCCACGGACTACTGGATCCTGCTCGACGGCGGATGGCGGCTGGACTACCACGGCCGTTCGTTTCCCAGCGGGCACGCCGATCCCGGCCAGTGGTTCAATATCCGCGAAGCCCAGGGGGCGAACTGCGCATTGATCACCACCGAACACAGTTACGTGATGCGCATTACCGAGGCCGAGATGCATACCATGCTGGACAAAGGCTTTGCGTTCGGGCCTCACCTTGATAGCGGTCGCGCCTACTACGGCTCGATATTCCAGGGCAATGTCCAAGCGCTGGCCCCCTTGCTTCACTAGGACGTGATCGATGCCACGGAACGAAGGGGCCGCGCGACGGCAGCCCCTTGCAAACTCAGGCACCCAGCCCGAGTTTCCTGGCCCATACATCGTATTCGTTGATGTCGCGCACGGTGTCCGGGCTCGCCGCCGCAAAGCGGGCGATTTCATCTTTACGCATGAACACCACCCCCGGTTGCTTGAGGGCATACTCGAGGAATCGTCCCAGGGAGCGAACCCGCGCCGGTCGACCGGCGATGCGATCATGGGTACTGATCGACATCATCCGCCGACGACTGCCGGCTTCTTCGTAGAGCTGCTCGAACTCATCGTGCAACTGCCGCTCGAACGCGTCGACGCTGTACTGGTAGCCCTCGAACTGGATGATGTCGTTCAGGTTCATCGTATAAGGCACCACGACAAAATCCTTGCCCCGCACCGGAATCAGGAACGGCTCGTCGCGACTGACATCATCGATGTGATACTCGAAGCCCAGGTCCTGCAGCAGGTTGAGGGTATTGGGGGTACCGCGCATGGCGGCGCCGTTGTAACCGACCGGGCGCACGCCGGTAGCCTTGACGATGCTGTCGATGTTGTCGGCAATGAACTGGCGCTCGTCCTCCAGCGACAGGTCGTACTGTGGAATCCAGTCACGCCCGTGAGCTGCCGCTTCGTGGCCGCGCTGGACGATTTCCCTGGCCACCTCCGGGGAACGGTCGACCGCGCTGCCGACCATGTGCGAGGTGACCTTGATGCCGTACTTGTCCCAGAGGTCGAGCATCCGCTGAATCCCTTCCCGGTAACCGTACTTGTACCAGGACTGGGTGGGGAAGTCCGGATAGCCGTCCTTCATCCCGAACATGTTGCTGAACGGCCCCATCGCACCAAAGGGGGCTTCGCCGCCCGCTTCGAACTGCATGGAAACCGATATCACGAGCCGGACACCTTCCGGCCAGAACGCCTTGGTCATTTTCTTGCCTCTTTCAGGGTGATGCGGGGATCGAAAGCCAGGTCCGCACTGGCCTGGCCCTGGCTTGCAAGAACGGACACGCGCTACTGGCGGGCCCAGATGCCGCGATAGACATCCCGGTAGTGGTTGTCCGGGTCATACAGGTTGCGGGGCCCGCCATCCGCGGTGATATTGCCGGCCACTACCAGGTGCACCGGCGCACTGAAGCCGCTCGGTGCCTGCCCGGCAAACGCCCGGTTCAACTCGTCGACTGCCTGCCAACCCTGCTGGGACACCGGCTCGGCGACCGTGGCGCTCTGGTATTGCCCGGTCCGAATGCGCTGGAAAGCGGTTTCGCTGCCGTTCCCGGCGGAAATCCCGAGCAGCGGCCCATCCGGGGCATAACCCGCCTGCTGCAGCGCCGGGGCCATGAAATCGAACGTCAGGTCATTGATCGACAAGGCGTAGGTCCATTTCGCCCCGAAACGCTGCAACAGCGTGGTGGTCAGTTGTGGCATGCGCGTCGCGGAATCGGCCAGGGGCGCGTCCTCGACTTTCAGTAGCTGGCAACCCGAACACTGCTTGACCAGGTCAGCCATCGCGTTGGATTTGCTGATCGCAATTTCGTAGGTGGAGTCGGTGAAAATCACCACCCCGGCCTTACCATAGGACTGCGCGACGACATACATCACCGCCGCCTTAGCGACTTCGAGCGGATCAGTGGCCAGATTGGTAAACAGACCCGTCGCGGGCGCCGGACCGGGCCTGGACAACGAGTGCCAGCCCACCACGCGGATGCCCCGCGCACTGGCATCCTTGATCAACTGCGCCTGCTCATTGCCATCCACGCTGCCCAGCACGATACCGTCCGGCTTGAGGGCGATGGCCTGGTTCAAGGCCGCCGAGCGCCCCGAAATGGAGCCTTGCCCATCCAGCGAGCGGAAGCTCCAACCGATGGATTTTGCAGCTTCCTGCACCGCCTGGCCGACGCCCCGCGGGCCACTGTCACGCTGGTCCGCGGAGACGAACACAATGCTCTTGCGCGGTTGCGCGGGCACGCCGGTAGTGGGACCGGTCCAAGGTTGGCCAGGCTTGGTGACCTCAAGGGTATAAGCCCGTGCGGCGTCAAGGAAGGCATCGTCGGCATGGGCCGGTGACGACAGTGGCAGCCATGCCGCCATTGCCACGCAGAGGTGTAGCCGCTTCAGGTTGAGCATTTTCATGGTGTCCCCTTTTGTTGTTTTTGGAGGAGGTGCATCGCTGAAAAAAGGGTGTCAGGTATGGGCCGGCTTACCCTCCGGATTGGCCGGTGTCTGCGCCGGAACAGCTGGGCGTTTACGCGCTACGCCACGCCGGCGCTGGGCGTAGCCGGCAATGCCGATGGCCACCAGCAGCGTCATGCCGTTGAACAGCGGCTCGACATAGAACTCGCCACCCAGTTGCTGGATACCGGAGATACCCACGGCCAGGATCACCACCCCGACCACGGTGCCCCAGACATTCACCCGTCCCGGCTTGAGGGTGGTCGAACCGAGGAACGCGCCGACCAACGCCGGCAACAGGAAGTCGAGCCCGACACTGGCCTGGCCGATGCGCAGCTTGGCGGCCAGGATCACCCCGGCGAACGCCGTCAATACGCCGGACGCGACGAACGCGCCGATCACATAACGGCGGGTGGGAATGCCATTCAGCGTGGCCGCCCGGGGGTTGGCGCCAATCGCATACAGGTAGCGGCCGACCGGCAGGTAGTCGGCCGCGAGCCACAGCAGCAGGCTGATGACCAGGACATACACCGCGACAATCGGCATGCCCCAGAGGTGACGGGTGAACAGTGCCGTGAACGAATCCGGCAAGCTGCCAATGACTTGCCGGCCCTGGGTATGCCACATGGCAATGGCGTACAGGACGGTGCCGGTGCCCAGCGTGGCGATGAACGAGTCGATCTGGGCAATTTCCACGAGCAAGCCGTTCAACAGACCCAGCAGCGCTCCCAGGAGCAGGACGATGACGACGGCCGTGATCCAGTCGAGCCCATAGACCGTCTGCAGGCTGATCGCCAGGATGTGCCACAGCACAATGCCGTAGCCCACCGTGAGGTCGATGCGCCCGCTGGACATCGGGATCATCGCCGCCAGCGCGAGGATGGCGATAATCGCCTTGTCACCGACGATCGAGCGCAGGTTGAGCAGTGTCGGAAAGGTGTCCGGCAGCAGGACCGAGAACAACACGATCAACAGCACGGTCAGGATCGGCAGGCCGAACACCGGTAGCCGGCGCAACAGGCGCGCGCCGCCCGAGAGCTCGGCCAGCTCCCGCCGGGTCGGTTCAAGCGCATTGGATTTAAGCGATTGCATGGTGGAACCTCACTCGGGTTGGATTATTGTTGTGGGAGCAGGATCGACGGCATCCAGGGACGCGCAGCGCAGCAGCGCATCGACGCTCAGTTGAGCAACCGATAACTCACGGGCAATCCGGCCCTCGCGAAAGATCAGGGCGCGGTGACAGATCTGTGCGGTTTCTTCGAAGTCCGAGGAGATCAGCAGCACCGCCATGCCGGTCCTGACCGCCTCCCCGAGCAGGCGGTAGATCTCCACCTTGGCGCCGATGTCGACACCGGCGGTGGGATCCTCGAGCATCAGTACATGGGCGCCAATGCGCAGCCAGCGGGCGATGACCACCTTCTGCTGGTTGCCGCCGGACAGGCTTTCAATCGGTGCCGCCGGATCATTCGGCGCCAAGGCCACGCGTCGCCCCAGGTCGAGGGCTTCACGGGTTTCACTGGCTGCCGGGCGCAATGCAAGCCCGCCGCGACCGCTGGCCAACGGATTGAGAAAGAGGTTTTCCCGGATACTCAGGCCCGGGGCGATCGATTCCCCGTAGCGGTCGCCGGCCACCAGGCAGACCCCGCTGGCGATGGCGGCGGCGGGTGTCGAAAGGTCCACCCGGGCGCCATTGAGCAAGACTTCGCCGCAGAGGATCGGAGCCGCCCCGAACAGTGCCTTGCCCAAGCTGTCGTGCCCGGCCCCGCGCAAGCCAACCAGGCCAAGGATCTCGCCACGGCGAACGTCGAAGCTCAACGGCCCGGCCTCCTCCGTCACCAATCCCCTGACGGTCAGGACGGTCGGTGCGGCGCTGAGCAGTTGCGGACGGATAAAGACCGCATCGGGTTCGCGTCCGATGATGTGCCGGATCAGTTCGTCCGGACGGGTTTGCCGGGTCAATTGCTCCGCCACCTTACGACCATCGCGCAATACGACGATGCGATCCGACAGGGCAAAGACTTCGTCGAGCCGGTGCGACACATAAATCATCGCCACACCGCGGGCTCGCAGCCCCTTCAGGACTTCATGGAGCCGCAACACCTCATTCTCGGGAAGACTGGCACTCGGCTCGTCCAGGACCAGCACATCGGCGTTACTGGAAAGCCCACGGGCAATGGCCACCAGGGACTTTTCCGCCCGGCTCAATTCAGCGACCCGTCGCTCCGGATCGATCTCGCCCCCCACCAGCGCCAGCGCCTCACGGGCCCGGCGGGTGACCGACGACCAATGGATAAGTCCGGACTGCCTCGGATAGAAGGTCGAGAGTGCGATGTTCTCCGCCACGCTCATCCAGTCAACCAGCCCCAGGTCCTGGTGCACGAAGGCAATACGCTTGCGGTTGGCCGCGGGATCGAAGGGCTCGCCACGAAACAGCAAGCGGCCGCTGGAAGGCAGGTGGACGCCGGCGAGGATCTTGATCAGGGTCGATTTTCCGGCACCGTTTTCCCCCAGCAGGGCGACGATTTCGCCGGGGGCGATAGCAAAACTCACGGCCATCAGGGCCGGCACGCCGTTGAATTTTTTCCCGACCCCTTCAACCGTGAGAATGGCCGGACGGGTCGCATCATGCGTGAGACTTCCAGGATGTAGATCAACGGGCATATCATCCTCCGTGGCCGATTTTCGTTTTATCGGCCTGTTATTTTTGTTTTCGGCTATTATCCGCTTCAGAAAAATTGCCACCGACTGAAATCGGCCAATCAATCATCGAATATCGGCCAGCGGTAAAACACAGTTCGGCCCACAGCGACGAATCGGCGGGAGTGATGAGATGGGCGATGCGGCAGAGTTATCGGCCTGGATCGAACCGGAGGATGACCGACACAACCCGTTCCGCTGCGAGGCTGTCATTCCCGAATGCGTGGAACGCATCGAGCCGGGACAACTGACGGTCGGTTCCCGGGGCGACTGCAAAAACAAGATTCTGTGCGTGGAGCGTGGCCGGGTAAAACTCGAAGGCCCCCATGGCCAGTGGCTGGTATTGCCAGCGCATATGGTGTTCATTCCCCATGATCGGGCCTACCGGATCTGCACCAGTGCGGATGCCGTGCTGGTGGTCATCCACCTGAGTGCGCAACATACCGTCTGGCAACACGAGGGTTGCTGGGCTGCGTCGATCAGCAGCCTGGCCCGGGAAATGTTCGGCTATGCCTTGCGCTGGGGGCGCACGCGCAATGCCGACGATGCCGTGGCCAACGGCTACCTGAACACCCTCGGCCTGCTCTGCAAGGACTGGTTCGAATGCTCGAGAATGATGTGGGTGCCCTATGGCGAGTCGCCGATCATCAAGCGTGCCGTCGCCTATACCCGCACGCGGCTGGATACCGCGACCATTGAATTGGCCGCCGATGCCGCCGGCACCTCGACCCGAACCCTGCGCCGACATTTCCAGGAGGAGTTGGGCATGAGCTGGCGCCGCTTCCTGCAGGAGTTGCGCATGGCCCGGGCGATCGAATTGCTCACCCGCAAGCAGATGTCGGTGACCCAGACCGCGCTGGAAGTCGGTTTCAACAGCGGCGCCGCCTTCACCCTGGCGTTTACCACCTTCACCGGCAAAACCCCGAGCGCCTACGTCCGCGACTTCCTCAGCAACGGCTCGATCATTCAACAGACCTGAGCACGGCTGGGCGTCAGGCCGCGACGCCCGGCCCAATACGAACTCTCGTCATACCCGCTACGAAAAATCGTATTACTACGTAATTACGTAGCCGATCAGTTGCCCAAGATCGCCGGAAAAGTCTCTTTAAATTATAAAATACCCATATTTTTCAAAGAGATAAAAACAACCTTCAGCCACCCTGAAAAACTGGCACGTCCTTCGCTCTAGGCCTTGCAACGATCCGCCACTCCCGGCCATCGAGAACAGCAACCCTAACGGAGACGACAACATGCCAAACGTGGAAATTGCCCATTACCAAGACGGCGACTTTCTCGTCAACTACGAAGAGAAAGTCTTCGAAGACGTCAAGGCCGAACCGGGCGCCAAGGCCCTGATGACCTTCCACACCATCGCCTTCGAAGGCTCCATCGGTCTGGTCAACCTGCTGCAGGCCAAGCGCCTGCTGCGCAAAGGCTTCGAAACCAAGATCCTGCTCTACGGACCCGGCGTGCAACTGGGTGTACAACGCGGCTTTCCTACCCTCGGCGCCGAGGCCTTCCCCGGCCATTTGGCGGTGAACAACCAGATCAAGGCCTTCATGGCCGAAGGCGGTGAGGTCTACGCCTGCCGCTTCGCCCTGCAAGCCCTGTACGGCCAGACCGAAAAAGCCCTGATCGAAGGCATCCGCCCGATCAACCCGCTGGACGTGATGGACCTGCGCCTGCTGATGCGGCGCGAGGGCGCCATGATCATCGACACCTGGACCGCGTAAGACAGCACCCGGACTCGTAAAAAGAGCCTGGTTTGCCGGCGATGGCGAGCTCAAACGCCATCGCAACGTCCAACGCCATTCAAGCGTCGATCCCCCGACAGGAATCCCCGACATGCCTACTATCCGCGCCGCCGCCGTCCAGTTCAGCCCCGTGCTGTACTCCCGTGAAGCCACGGTGGCCAAGCTCTGCAACACGCTCCTGGACCTGGGCCGCGAGGGCGTTCAGTTCGCCGTGTTCCCGGAAACCGTGGTGCCTTACTACCCCTATTTCTCCTTTGTCCAACCGCCTTTCTCGATGGGCAAGGAACATCTGCAACTGCTGGAACAATCCGTTAGCGTGCCGTCCGCTGTGACCCGGCAGCTGGGCGAGGCCTGCCGGGAAGCCGGGATCGTCGCCTGCATCGGCATCAACGAACGCGACGGCGGCACGCTCTACAATGCCCAGCTGCTGTTCGATGCCGACGGCACGCTGATTCAGCATCGCCGCAAAATCACCCCGACCTACCATGAGCGCATGGTCTGGGGCCAAGGCGATGGCTCGGGCCTGCGCGCCACCGACAGCGCCGTCGGCCGTATCGGCGCACTGGCCTGCTGGGAGCATTACAACCCGCTGGCACGCTATGCGCTGATGGCCGATGGTGAGCAAATCCACGCGGCGATGTTCCCCGGCTCCCTGGTCGGGCAGATCTTCGCCGAGCAGATTGAAGTCACCATCCGCCACCATGCTCTGGAATCCGGCTGCTTCGTGGTCAATGCCACGGCCTGGCTGGATGCCGGACAACAGGCGCAGATCATGGCCGACACCGGCTGCGCCCTGGAGCCGATTTCCGGTGGCTGCTTCAGCGCCATCGTCTCGCCGGAAGGCAAGCTGCTGGGTGAGCCACTGCGCAGTGGCGAAGGCGCGGTGATTGCCGACCTCGATTTCAATCTGATCAATAAACGCAAGCGGATGATGGACTCGGTGGGGCATTACAGCCGCCCGGAATTGCTCAGCCTGCTGATTGACCGGCGCCCTACCGCGCACCTGCATGAGCGCCGCGAAAGCTTCGAGGGACAGGCCCATGAATAACCTGAGCGCGCCCCCTGCCCGCAGTGACCTGCTGGCCGAACTGCAATGCCACGGCGTGCGCTGGCAAGGCGCCGACGGCCTGTCGCGCAAAGGCGGCGCCGGGCCGTCGGACCACAAGGCACTGAGCCTGGGCGAACACACCGCCATGGTGCCGATGCTCAACCGTGCCTCCCTCGACTCGCCCTACTCCGCCATCCCCGATGCGGCCGGGAGCCAGGCGCTGATCTTTCGCGAAGGCCGGCAAGTGGGCCAGGTGCAATTGCCGGGGGTGCCGAACTTCTATGCCCTGAGCACCGCAGACGGCACGCCCTACTGGAAAATCGCCACCCTGCACAGCAAGGACGTGCTGGCGACCACGATCCTGCAGCACTGCATCCGCATGAACGAAGCCGCCACTTCCTGCCAGTTCTGCGCCATCGGCCAGTCCCTCGCCGCGGGCAAGACCATTGCCCGCAAGCGTCCGGCGCAATTGGCTGAAGTGGCCAAGGCCGCCGTCGAACTGGATGGTGTCAAGCATATGGTCATGACCACCGGCACCCCGCAAACCTCCGATCGGGGCGCGGCGATCCTCTGCGAATCGGCGGCGGCCGTGACCGCCGTCGTCGACCTGCCGATCCAGGCCCAGTGCGAGCCGCCGGACGACGACGCCTGGTTCCAGCGCCTCAAGGACAGCGGCGTGGTCTCGCTGGGCATGCACCTGGAAGCGGTCAGCGACACCGTGCGCCAACGCATCATGCCGGGCAAGGCCGAGGTGCCGCTGGCGCGCTATTTCAGCGCCTTCGAGGCTGCCGTCCAGGTGTTCGGCCGCGGCCAGGTCAGCACCTACATTCTCGCCGGCCTGGGCGACAGCGAAGATGCCATCGCGCAGATGAGCGAACGCCTGGCCAGCCTCGGGGTGTACCCCTTCGTCGTGCCATTCGTGCCCATCGACGGCACGCCCCTGGCCCATCACCCCAAGCCTGACAGCGCCTTCATGCAACGGCTCTATCCGCGCATCGGCGCCAGCCTGCGCAGGCACGGCCTGCACTCGGACCAGATCAACGCCGGCTGCGCCAAATGCGGTGCCTGCTCGGCCCTGAAACACCACGAGTAACCGGAGTACCCGCCATGGCCGAACATGCCTTTGCCCTGATCGACAGTACCTTCAGTGATTTTCTCGCCGACGACCTGCTGGTCAAGCCCGCCGCCGAAGCCTGGGAGCGCCAGGACTATTATGCGTTGCGCCGGGCGGTGTTCAGCACCGAGCAGCAACTGCTGGCCCAGGACAAGGACGAAAAGGATTTCCAGGCCATCCCCATCGTTGCCGTGGCCCATCACTGCGGCATGCCTGAACAGGTGGTCGGTGCCGTGCGCATCTATGAGAGCGCACCCGGCGTCTGGTATGGCGGGCGCCTGTGTGTCGAGCAGGCCTACCGGCGTCACGGCATGATCGGCAAGGCGCTGGTCAATGAGGCCGTGTCGCGGGCCATCGACCTCGGCTGCCAGACCTTCCTGGCCACCGTGCAGCAAGCCAACGAGAGCTACTTCCACAGCCTGCACTGGCAGACCCTGCACCCCATGGACTTGCTCGGCCAGCCGCACTGCCTGATGCAGGCACAACTGCAGTGCTATCCGTTCATGCCACGACAGGTCGCGCTGTTGACACGCAAGGTACGCCGGCATGACTAAGCCACAACGCCTCGAAACACCGTTGCAAAGCATGCTGGCCAGGCTGTGTGACACCCCGGCGATGCGCGCCAAGCAAGCGATTCAACGCCCGGCGCGGGCACTGCCGCCACACGCAATCAACCATGACGATCGCTATGCATTGCCGGGCGACGACACGGCGGCGATTCGCTGCGGCGATCAGTATCAGCTGCTCGCCATCGAGGGCATGATCCCGGCCTTTGTCGAACAGGCACCGTGGTTCGCCGGCTGGTCGGCGGTCATGGCCAATGTCAGCGACATCACCGCCATGGGCGGCCGCGCCAACGCCGTGGTCAACGCCTATTGGCACCATGACAGCCTGGCCGCCGACAGTGTACTGGCCGGCATCCACGACGCCTGCCAGGCCTACGGCCTGATCCTCGCCGGCGGTCACACCAGCCAGGCAGCGGGCAACCCCGCAGCACTGGCGGTGGCGATCAGCGGCTGGGCCCGCAGTTTGTTGTCGACCCTGCATGTCGCGCCGGGCCAGGTCATTGCCATGGCCGTGGACCTCGACGGCCAGTGGCACGGTCATGCGCCCTACTGGAAAGCCTTCGAGAATGTGCCCGCCGAGCGCCTGCGGGAAAAACTCGAAGTCATCCCGCGTCTGGCCGAAGCCGGGCTCCTGCTGGCCGCCAAGGACATCAGCAACGCCGGGATTCTCGGCACCTTGCTGATGCTGCTGGAGCCCAACACCTGTGGCGCGAAAATCGACCTGGACGCCCTGCCCATCCCGACCGATGCGCCGCTGGAGCGCTGGCTGCAAGCCTTCCCCAGCTACGGCTTCCTGCTCACCCTGGAGCGCAAGGACCTGGCCACCGTAGAGGCCGCCTTTGCCTTTGAAGGCATTCACTGCGCCTGTATCGGCGAGGTCGATGACAGCGCCCGACTGCGGGTCAGCCAGGGCAACGAACAGCGCGAGTTCTGGAACCTGGCCGCCCAGCCTTTCACCGGATTCAGTTACCCCGAACGCCAACCTTCAGCCGTATCAAAGGAACCCTGACATGCCCGCCGTCAATATTCGCCTGCGTTGGCCCGATGGCCAGGAAAGCAACGCCTATTCACCCTCGACCACCATCTACGAGCACCTCGAAGCCGGCCGCGCCTACGTCATGGCCGAGTTTCTGCGACGGGCGGAAACCGGTCTGAACGCGGCTTCGGAACGGGTCAGGCAGGTCAAGGGGTTCTATTGCAGTGCAGCGATGGACAGCCTCGGCGGCTTGCGCTTGAGGGCCCGGGCCTTTGCCGATCCCGCCGCCCAGGTGGAAGTCCTGGAAATCAGCAACCAGGGCGCCGGCAAGGTTCACTACTCGGGCTTCGGCGATATCTGACCGCCCCCCTTCATCCCCCAGAGGACTTCAACATGACTCACTACAAAGCAATCGTCGTCGGCGGCGGCCAGGCCGGACTTTCCGCCAGTTACTACCTGCAGGAGCGGGACATCGATCATCTGGTGCTGGAAAAACACACATTGACGCACACCTGGCGCAACCAGCGCTGGGACGCCTTTTGCCTGGTGACGCCGAACTGGCAATGCGCGCTGCCAGGCCATCCCTATGAGGGTGACGATCCTCACGGTTTCATGAAAAAAGCCCAGATCATCGACTACCTCGACGGTTTTATCGCCAAGGTCAATGCCCCGGTCAAGGAAGGGGTTGCGGTGCAGCGCATGAGCGCACGCCCCGAGGGTGGCTACCTGCTCAACACATCAAAGGGTGACTTCACGGCCGATCAGGTGATCGTTGCCAGCGGCGGCTATCACACGCCCATCATCCCACGCCTGGCCGAACGTTTGTCCGACGAAATCACCCAGCTTCACTCCGAGCAGTACCGCAGCCCCCAGGCCCTGCCCGCAGGCGCCGTGCTGGTGGTCGGCTCCGGGCAGTCCGGGGCGCAGATCGCCGAGGACCTGCACCTGGCCGGTCGCAAGGTGTTCCTGGCCGTCGGCGATGCGCCGCGTTGCGCTCGCTTCTATCGCGGCAAGGATGTGGTCGATTGGCTGGCACAGATGGGCTACTACGACATCGGCGTCGACACCCATCCGCTGCGCGAAGGCGTACGCGACAACACCAACCATTACGTTACCGGGCGTGACGGCGGGCGCGATATCGACCTGCGGCGCTTCGCCAGCGAAGGCATGGAACTGTTTGGCCGACTGGACAGCCTGGACGGCAGCATCCTGAAATTCGCCTGCGACCTGGGGCCCAACCTGGATGCCGCCGACGCGGTGTACAACCGCATCAACAGCAGTATCGACAAATACATTGCCGACAACGCCATCGATGCCCCAGCCGGCACAGCGTATACCCCGCTCTGGACCCCGCAAGCCGAAAGAAGCGAACTGGATCTGGCGGACAGCGGCATCACCAGCATCATCTGGTGCATCGGTTTCCAGCCGGATTTCAGCTGGGTCGATGTAGCGGTTTTCAATGGCCGCAGCTATCCCGGTCACAGCCGTGGCGTCACCGCTCGACCCGGCCTGTATTTCCTCGGTCTGCCATGGCTGCACACCTGGGGCTCCGGCCGGTTCTCGGGGATTGCCCGGGACGCGCAGTACCTGGTGGAGCACCTGGCCGCGAGACAGCACGACTGATCAAAGCGGCCAGCACCGTGCATCACCGGATCCTACCTTGAGCAGAGCATTGCCGACCGATATCCCGGTCGGCAATCACCCGAGACCGCCATGCCAGACAATCCCCTCTTTCATGTTTCGCGCGAACAGACCTACCTGGCCAGCATGCCCAATCTGGCCTTTAGCGGGGTCTGCGAAAACTGGCTGCTGAAAGAATGCGGCCATCAACACTGGCTGGCATTGGCTAATCTGCATAATCGCCCTTTACCAGACTTTCGAGATGACCGTGGGCGTATTGCCTACGCGGCGTTTACCGCCGTACGCAGCTGGGACATGGCCCTTGAGCAGATCACGGAAAATCGCCACTTTCACATTCATACCCGCCTGAGCCGTGCCGGCCTTGCCCGACACTTCAGCGAACATCAGATCCTGCTCGGCGAGCGCACGGTGGGTCGACTGGCGTTGATCTCGACCTTCGTCAGCCGGCACACGTCCGGAGACAATCGCAGCGTCAAAAAAGCCTGCCTCGCCGGCTCGAATGCCCGAATCGCCCCACCGTCGACACGGCTCGAAGAACTGCACGCGGACAATCGACGGCTGCGCAGCGGAGAGTGGCAAAGTCACTATGGTATCCATCGCGAACAATGCGCACAGCCAAACGTGTTCGATTTCAGCCCGTGCCCGGATGTGGATTTCAACGGCGCGGGCTTCCTTTATTTTGCCAATTTCCAAGCCATGGTCGAACGGGCGGAATGGTCGCTTCCGGGACTGCGTCGCCCCGGTCATATCCGGCGCAGGGAGCTGCACTTTCATGGCAATCTGAACATCGGCGACAGCCTGCGGATCAAGCTGCATCCCAGCCAACCGGGCAACAGGAACCTGCACTGGTGCGAGCTGTATCGGCGTGGCGATGACTACAAGCTGGCCGACATCTTCACCGAGAAAGTCTACCTTTCGGATTGCAGCAGACCATGACCCGCCCCCCTCTCTGGCGCCCTCAGGGTCTACAGTTGAAAGCAGTTTACCAAGCCAGCGACCTGGAGGGGCTGGAACACCTCGACGGCCGCCCCGGTCGGGCCCCTTTCATACGTGGCCCTTATCCCGGCATGTACACCGAAAGGCCTTGGACGTTGCGCCAATACACCGGGTTTGCCGGCGCCCAGGCGTGCAATCAACGCCTGCGCCAAAGCTTGGCGGAGGGTGCCCAAGGTCTGTCGCTGGCTTTCGACCTGCCCACCCATCGCGGCTACGACTCCACCGCCCCACAGTGTCACGCCGACGTAGGCAAAGCCGGGGTTGCCATCGACAGCGTCGAAGACATGCATGAGTTGCTGGCGGGCATCGAGCTGGACAAGGTGTCGGTGTCCATGACCATGAACGGTGCCGTCCTGCCGATATTGGCCGCATTCATTGTGGTGGCCGAGGAAAGCGGCGTAGCGCCTGAACACCTGCACGGCACCATCCAGAACGACATTCTCAAGGAGTTCATGGTGCGCAACACTTACATCTTCGGCCCTCAGCCGTCGATGCGCATCAGTCTCGATGTCATCGAATACCTCAGTAAGACGATGCCAAGGTTCAACCCGATCTCCGTCTCCGGCTATCACTTTCAGGAAGCCGGGGCCGATGCAATAACAGAACTGGCGTTGACCCTGGTGAACGCCCGCACCTACGCGCAAGCGGTAGCGAAACGCGGTCTGGACCTGGAAACCTTTTGCACACGAATGAGTTTCTTCTTCGGGGTCGGCAGCGATTTTTTCAGCGAAATTGCCAAGCTGCGCGCCGCACGGCTGCTGTGGTGCGAAATGGTCAGGGATTTAGGGGTCGAGGGTGAAAAAGCCCAGGCGCTGAGAATGCACTGTCAAACCTCGGGCTGGTCACTGAGCGTCCAGACCCCGCTGAACAACGTTGCCCGCACCACTGTTCAAGCAATGGCGGCGGTGTTCGGCGGTACCCAATCGTTGCACACCAACGCCTGGGACGAAGCGCTGGCCTTGCCCAGTGAAAGCTCGGCCCGGCTTGCCCGCGATACACAACACATTCTTCAGCAGGAAACCGGGTTATGCGATGTCATCGATCCCTGGGCGGGCTCGTACATGATGGAAGCCCTGACCGCAAACATGGCGACGCAGGTACGCCAGCTCGTCGCCCGGATCGATTGCGAAGGGGGCGCGCTGAAAGGCATTGAGTCAGGCTGGATCAGCCGCCTCATTCAAGCACAAGCCATCGCCACACAAGCCCGACTCGACAGTGGAGCCCAACCGCGCGTCAAGGGGCGCGCGCTCCTGTGCACTTCGACACCCTTGCAAACCGCCTCCCCCATTGACAGCGCCGCACTGCGCACCCGCCAGGTTCAGCGCCTCGATACGCTACGACTCACCCGTCAAAGCCTGCAGGTTGAACAAACGCTGGATGCATTGACCGCCTGCGCTCAAACCGGCCAGGGCAATCTGTTGCACGCGACCATCACGGCGATCAGGGCTCGGGCAACCGTGGGCGAATGCACCCAGGCACTCGAACGCGTGTGGCCGCGCTTCAAGCTGCCGAGCGAATTCCTGCCGGGTTGCTATGGCGCACAAATACACGCGGAGCCACGATGGCACAGGCTGTGCCGGCGCGCGCAGGCGTTCAGTAGCCGACATGGTCGCCCCCCCACGGCCATTTTGGGCAAGCTCGGCCAGGATGGTCACGACCGCGGCCTGCGCCTGATTGCCGCCGCGCTGACAGACGCCGGGGTCGAAGTGCGGATACTGCCCATGTTCCTGACCCCGGACGAATTTATTGCTGCATGCCAAACGCAGGGAAACATCGATCTAATCGGCATTTCGAGCCTCGCCGGCGCTCATATCGAACTGCTGCAACAACTGATGACGTTGTTGAAGGGATTGGACTTGAAGGTCCCGGTGGTTGTCGGCGGAATCCTTCCCGAGGCGGACATTCACCGGCTTTGTTCATCGGGTGTCGCCGCCTGCTTCGGCCCCGACCAGGATGTGCTTGAGATCCTCGATCAGTTGCTCCATCTGCTCGAACAGCCTGTTCAGGATAGGACACCAGAGATCCCGTTATGACAAACCGCTGGCGTCATCCCATCTGCAGCCACGCATGGCGCTTTACAGCCTGAAACGCTCAACCAGCCCCTGGAGACCGACGGCCAACCGGGAAAGCTCGCCGCTGACAATGGACGTCTGGTGTGAGCCGGTCGCCGTTTGCGTCGACAGGTCGCGAATACTGATCAGGCTTCGATCCACCTCCCGGGCGACCTGCGCCTGCTCCTCCGCCGCCGTCGAGATCAGCAGGTTGCGCTCGTTGATCTGCTGGATCGACTCGGTGATCTCGCTCAAGGCCTGGCCCGCGGCCTCGGCCAGGCGCAAGGTGGCTTGCGCCTGCACGGTGGTCTGGTCCATGGACGCCACGGCATTACCGGTCCCGGCCTGGATATCGCGGATCATCGTCTCGATTTCCTCGGTAGACACCTGGGTCCGATGGGCCAGTGCCCGCACCTCGTCCGCCACCACCGCAAAACCGCGCCCGGCCTCGCCAGCGCGGGCAGCCTCGATCGCCGCGTTCAGGGCCAGCAGATTGGTCTGCTCGGCAATGGCGCGGATCACATCCATCACCTTGCTGATATCCACGGCCATCACCGACAGACTTTTCACATCGGTGGCAGTGGATTGCACGCTCGACACCATCTGGCCAATGGCACCGAGGGTCTCATCGACGCGAGCGCGCCCACTCGAAGCCGTCAGGCTTGAGGTGGTCGCCGCCGCCGAGGCTTGCGCCGCGTTGCTGGCCACCTCGTCGACCGCGGCGCTCATCTCGGTGACCGCCGTGGCCGCCATTGCGATTTCATTGTCCTGGCGGACCATACCCCTGGCGGCGGCCTCCGTCACCGCATGCATCTGCTCGGCGGTCGCGGCCAACTGGGTCGATGAGCCGCCAATCCGGGTAATGGTCTCGCGCAGGTTGGCCTGCATGGTCGCCAGCGCCGCCAGCAGTTGCGCCAGTTCGTCCGCCCCCTTGATCACAATGGGCTGGCTGAGATCGTTGCGGGCAATACGCCGGGCGATTTCGAGGGACTGCTCGAGAGGTGCCATGACGCTACGGGTGTACAGCCAGGCCAACAGCACCGTGGCAATCAATGACACCAGGATCAGTGCACTGACCATGACCCGTGTTTGCCGATAGACGGCGTTCGCCGCCTCGCCGGCATCCCTGGCCTTGAGTTGCCCCTGCTCGATCAGGGCCTGGATAGCGGCGGACACCTGCTCACCCCCGGGGCGCACATCCGTTTGGGTAAAACGATTGGCGCCGATCAGGTCGTTCGCCGTCATAAAGGCCAGGTACTGGTCTTCGATGACATTGAAGGCCTGGATGCTGCTTTGCAACGCATCGAACAGTGCCCGCTCTTTCGACGTTACCACCAGCCCGGACAGGCGCTTCATCTTCTCCCCGGTACTGGCACGCAGCGCGGTAATCTCCTCCAGGCCATGGGCATTGACCTCTTCAGTTTCCAACGGATTACGCAGGCTGGCATTGTCGGCACGGAGCAGGACAACGCTTTTATCCAGTTCTCCCAGTACCTGGACTGTCGGCAGGACCCTGCCTTCGACAAGATCTTCGGCGTCATTCAAAGCCGAGGCCTGCCTCAACGCAAACAGGCCCATGCCAACGATCAACAGGCAAAAAAGCCCGAAGCAGACAACCGAACGCGGCGCAAGATTCAGCTTTCTGAGAAGCATATATCACTCCAGGCAAATAAATTGGGCACGAGCGCCGGCCACCGCGGGCGAACAAGCTGAACCTGTTGTTCGCCCGCGGTGGCTGTCTGGCTCAGCCGCGATGACGGCGGCGGAAGTAGTCGACCAGGCCCTGCGTCGAGCCATCGTCGGCGGGAGGCACATCGAACCCGGTCAGACTGGTGTAGACGCTCGTGCCCAGTTCCTTGCCCAGCTCCACGCCCCACTGGTCGAAAGAGTTGATGCCCCAGACCACGCCCTGGACAAAGACCTTGTGCTCATACAACGCGATCAAGGCGCCGAGACGCCGCGGATCGAGGGTCTCCATCACCAGGGTGTTGCTGGGGCGGTTGCCCGGGATCACCTTGTGCGGGGCCAGGCGCTGCACATTGGCTTTCGACAGCCCCTTGGCCCGCAACTCGACCTCGACCTCCTTCAGACTCTTGCCGCGCATCAGCGCCTGGCTCTGCGACAGGCAGTTGGCGTACAGCCAGTGATGATGGTCGGCGACCGGCTTGTGGCTGACCACCGGCACGATAAAGTCCGCCGGGATCAACGTCGTGCCCTGGTGCAGCAATTGGTGATAGGCGTGCTGACCGTTGCAACCGACACCGCCCCAGATCACCGGCCCGGTGGCGCAGGACAGCGGCGAGCCATCCTGGCGCACGCTCTTGCCGCTGGACTCCATGTCCATCTGCTGCAGGTGCTTGACGAAGTTGCGCAGGTAATGGTCGTAGGGCAGGAAGGCATGGGCCTGGGCGTCCCAGAAATTGCGATACCAGATGCCCAGCATCGCCAGCAGCAGCGGCATATTGCTTTCGAACGGTTGGTTGAGGAAGTGCTCGTCCATGGCATGGGCACCGGAGAGCAACTCCTTGAAGTTGGTCATGCCGATGGCCAGGGCGATCGGCAGACCGATCGCCGACCATAACGAATAACGGCCACCGACCCAGTCCCACATGGGGAAGATATTCTTCTCGCGGATGCCGAAATCGAGCGCCGCCTGGTTGTTGCTGGTGACGGCAATGAAGTGCCGGTAGAGCTTGTGCTCATTGCCACCGCTGCTCAGGTACCAGGCGCGCGCGGCCTGGGCATTCTTCAAGGTTTCCAGGGTCGCGAAGGACTTGCTGGAAACGATGAACAAGGTGGTTTCAGCATTCAGCCGCGCGGTCAGTTCGTGGAACTCACTGCCATCGATATTCGCCAGGTAGTGGCAACGTACCCCGGACTGCTGGCTGTAGGGCAAGAGCGCCTCGGACACCAGCTCCGGCCCCAGGAAAGAGCCGCCGATGCCGATATTGACCACATCGGTGATCGCCTTGTCACTGTAGCCACGCCATAACTGGCTGTGAATGCGGCCGACAATATCGGTCATTTTCCCCAGGGTGTCGTGGACATCGCGCATCAGGTTATGTCCGTCGACCATCACCCGATCCCCCACCGGTCGGCGCAAGGCCGTATGCAGTGCCGGGCGGCGTTCCGAGGCATTGACCGGCTCACCGTCGAACATCGCCTGGATCGCTTGCGCCACTCCGCTTTCCCGAGCCAGGCGGATCAACAACTCTCGGGTTTCCCGGGTGATCAGGTTCTTCGAGTAATCCAGGAACAGCCCACAAGCGGAAACGGAAAACTCGTTGAAACGCCCGGCATCCGCCTGGAACGCCTCGCGCATGTTGAAGCGCTGCATGGCCAGCCGATGCGTATCAAGCGCCTGCCAGGAAGCCAGGCCCGTCGCATCGAGGGGTTGCAGATAGTGCTTGGCTGGGCAGTGTCCGTCAGACGCCGACTGCGGCGCCTGTACGGTCATTCCCCCACCCGCGGCTTGGCCAGCAGGGCTTGCGCGGTTGCAAGCAGGTTGTGCAGGGTAATGCCGAAGTGTTCGTACAAGGCTGGCGCGGGCGCCGACTCGCCGTAGGTGGTCATACCGATCACACGACCTTCCAGGCCCACGTACTTGTACCAGTAGTCCGCGTGCGCGGCTTCGATGGCGATCCGCGCACCCACTTGCAGCGGCAATACCGCCTGCTTGTAGCTCGCATCCTGCGCATCGAAGATGCTCGTGCACGGCATCGACACCACACGGACCTTGCGGCCCTGCTCGGTCAGCTTGTCGTACGCCTG
>NZ_JBWKTH010000009.1:82677-198225 GCF_059420225.1 Pseudomonas sp. GW821-FHT04D07 | reverse complement strand
TGGTGTCCACTTAAATTTAGGTGGACACCATCGCCTCAAGCGACGGTGTCAGGAAGGTGTGTTGCCCGGACGGTTACCGAAGAACTCATGCCTCCTTGCATTGAGGTCAACATTCTGGGTGTTCCACATGCGGTGTACGTTGAGTTGTTTCCCAATCAAGTCGCTAGATACGCGCGCCAATTCGACTAATCGGGCAAGTGCATCAAGCAGCTTTTGCTCGAAGGCGGCCTATTACAACCCGCCGCAACCGGCCAGAAGCCAACATCGTGGCAATAGCCCAATTCGCCTATAGGCTCAGCTGAGGTCACACCCACTCGGCTTAGGCCACGTGGCCGCCGGCTTTTGCGCCTTCACACTGGCGGACACCGGAATGTTCACGTTCTCTGCACCGACCACAGCTTCGAGTTCATTGATGCTGCGGATGTAGGCATCCAGATTGCCCAGGCTGGCCTGATTGGGAATGTACCAACTGATGGCCTGGGTCTCCCTGGCTGCATTCGTGGTGACGACGGTTTTCCAGAAATAGTCAGGCGTGCGAATGCCATGGGAAGCCACGAAGTAATCGTTCGATGGATCGCTGTAAACTACCCCCCCATAGGCGTGAACCGTCGCCAGATCCCGATAGCACTCGGCAACCTCCTCTGCCTGCTTCCAGATACCGCGGTTGAAGGTGCCCACCTGCGGCACGATGTTGGTCATGTAGTTGGCACGACGAATGTAGGTCTCGTCGTAATCCATGTGGTTGGAGGTCACGAGGTGCCCTCGATCCCAACCACTGACACTGGAGTAAGTCGCCGCACTGGACTGCTGACCACAGCCACTGGGCAGATCCGGGTCCAAGCGAAACGACGAGGGGCGCGGCACCGATCCGGTATCAGCAGTCAGCACATACTGATAACGCAATGCAGTGTGATTGGTACAGTCATACGTCAGCACGAAGCCGCCCTTGTCGAGCGTGATGATGTTCGACGTGACAGCGGCTGCAACGGGAGCCGGCGACCGAAGCGTTTCTTGCGTAGGGCTCTGGCAGCCCGACATGACCAAGAATGAGAAACACAGCGTACCCAGGAGTAAATTCGTTCGCATGACATGTCCCTATGACGTGAACTGAGGATGAAGCGCTGATAGTAGGCCACAGCCAGACCGCACCTCTATTCGCATCTATTGCGCACTGTTTCGAGTCCCGCCCTGTCTCCCCGATTATCGCCCCGACAAAAACTGCCCTCCTCCTGCAATGCTCATCGGCCAGCAGGAGTTCACTGTGATTCCAGTGGAATCACAACGACGAGCAACTGACGACCCAGGGAAAGTGGCTTGACGCACGATAGCCCCCATGCCCAGGATGAAGAATCCTGAGGAGGGATCCTTCATGCCAAACGTGGTTTACTTTGCGAGCGACGACAACTTGAACTGCGTCCAGGTGATGCGAAAGCGCTTCTCTGCAAGCACCTTCACCGCCGTGGCGGCCAACGCCAACCCTGCGACCCTCCTCGCCGCCCTTATCGAGGCCCAGCCAGTCAACTTGCTGATGATTGGCACGCACGGCGCACACGCGGCCTTTCTCACCATCTCTGGCCACGAGGAGTCCAATGCGCCGGGTTGTGACATCTCTTACGAGACCGGCCATGCGCGGCACACTCACCCCGCCACCTTCGGTGCGACGATCAAGCCCTACCTCGCGGACGGTGCCGTGATCTCACTTATTTCTTGCTCCGTGGCCGGGGGCGAGCACGGGAAGACCTTCGTGATGGCCATGTCAGCGACGACAGACGCCACGGTCCGCGCGGCCGACAACGAGGTCCAAGTCAACACGGTGGGGGATGAAACGGTCAACGTCACCGTCAACGGAGGTGGTGTATGGGAGAGTACGAAGGGGAGCTACCCGGTGGAAGTCACAAAACGCGGGAGTCGCTACCAATATTGGTGAGGTCAACCTTGCCGCAAGACCGACGCGATGTGCTCTCCGTGAACTGGCGAGCACCGATCAAACAGGAGACTGATTGAAGCGGCAGCGGCTCTTACAAGGAGCCACTGCCCTCCAGCCAAAGTCTGCGCCTTCATTCCGGCTCATCAGCCTCAGGAACAGGCAAAGGACGCTCCTGCACCGCCATGGCAATGCTCTCAACACGATGCGGCAAAATCCCCACGCGACTGGCCTGGACCTTCATTGCTCGGCATTCGATGCCTTTATCATCCTCCCACTTGTCCATGAGCATTCGCCCTGTGACCAGAACCCGCATTCCTTTGCAATAGAGCTCGGAATAGCGCTCAGCGTCCTTGTGCCAGACCTCAACACCGGCCCAGTAGCCACCTCGATCCTCGTACTCGCCATCGCTTTTCGGAATCGGATTGTCGAAGTACACATTCAGCCGAAGCAGCCGGTAAGGCTCATTGTTGCCGTTGGGGATTTCCTTGAACTCAGGCTTCGTGCCGATGTTGCCCTCACCCCAAAAATTGCTGGCCATGGTCAGTTCCCCTCCGTGTGATGACTGACGTCTTGATCCATTCGCTGACGGTAAACCTCATCGGCAGTCTCCACCTTGCAAGCGCACAGGAACGCCTGGCGACTGATGCTGTGGGTCAGACTGATCTGCATATTGATCACGATCCGCTGAAGCTCTAGCGCATAAAGCTCGGGCACCAAATTGATGGAGGTGCGCTCATCGCGAATCAACTCCGCCCACAGGTCCACACCCATCTTGCTGCGGTCCACTCGACTCCAACGCAGGAACACCGTACCCGCTCCGGTGGGCTGTCTCGTCAATCGAATAGGCAACAACGTGAACGGATAACGCTCCGCTTGGGCCAGCACACCCTGGATGGCCAACTCGATCAGGCTGTCCGTCAGTTGACTGCACGCATCCCCGAATTCGACCAGCTCCCCCTTACCCTTAAAAGGCTTTAAAAGCCCTTTAAGGAAGGCTGTGTGTTCCAACGCCTGGAAGGCAGTGTGTTGCAGTGGCTGGAAGGCCGTGTGTTTTGCACCATCCCTCGGCGCTGCCGAGTGATCACCACCAAAAGCATCTCCTGAAATACTCATCGCATCACCCTCCCAGGCGCTCGCAGCCCATCACTTTTATCAACCAAGCCAGGCACCGAAAACACCGGGCTCTCCCCCGCATCGTCCCCAACCTCAGCCTCGTCCTCGATCTCAGCCTCGTCCTCAATCTCTTCTTCAACGACCACTGCCGGCCTCTCATCGCTCACCCGACGCCGAATAATCTGAGGTGCAAATTCAGAGCGCCGCGTGCCCGCCAGCACATCCGCCGGCAACTCCCCAAACCGCTCCCGGGCTTCTCGCGCCGCGGCATTGTTGGCAATGAAATCCTCGCGGGTAGCCCCGGAAAACTTGAACTCCTGGGCCAAGCCAAACAGGCTGCGCAATACATGCCCGCCCGTATTGATCCAGCGTTCCATATCCCGACGGCCCATCAAAGCCGTGTGGTGAGCCTGCAGCAACCGGCGAACGATGTTGTCGTAGTCGATCAGCAGGTACACGGCCAAGAAACCCAACTGGGTGTTGATGTAGAGCGGCACCGTGACGGGGAGAACATTGAGGTTGTCGCCTACGCGAATGGCAGTGGGCAGACAGCCCATCAGCTCATCCAGTTGATCCTTAATCAGGGTCAAGGCGTCTTTCGAGTCCTTGAGCTTCTCGTGGATACGGATCATCCAGAAGTCGGCATAGGGGTCATCCCGCTCGGCTCCACGTTTGATCTTGTTCATCAAGCCGACGAAACCGTTGAGGCTGATGATGCCGCTCTTCTCTTCACCAGCGGGTCTGCCTTGCCAAATGCGGGCAGCGTAGTGAGTGTGAAGCGTCAGCTCCATGGCACTGCGCAAAGGACCGAGAGTGAGTGGAAATGGATTGGACATGGAAGACTCCTGATAGCTTGAGGTCAGGGCATCAGTGTCATCAGGAACAGGCGAGACGTCAGTCGACAAACAGGTTTACGGACCATTCGTTTTAGCGGGCGAAGAGCGAGAAAAAACGCTGAAAAAAACAGGAATGACGCAAGCGAGCCACCTACTGAACCGGCTGAAAATACAGTAGCGCCCTGCCAGTATGATTCCAGTGGAATCACCTGGAGAACGCCCCCTCAGCCACTCTGCCCCCACTTGCCAGGATGAACGAGGTGGACTTACCCCTACCAGACCGGACACCAACTCCCCGTTAAATTGACGCTCAAGACCATCGCCAGGTTTAGCGTTGGCTCACGCACAGTCATCAGCATGGCCACCTCCAGAACGGAGCGTATGTCCCGTAGGTTATGCAGCTCGCCATTTTTGATGTTGTCCAATACTTGAAAGATGACTGCCAGATTCAAAGGGAGCACCTGTACCTTCACCATTCCATGGTTATCAAATGACCTGACTCACAGGCCGATCTTCCTGTCGTTCAATAAGGCGCCGAGCCAAGCGTATGACCCGGAACAGCTTGATCAAGGCGGCATCGCTGAGACGCTCAGCTCTCGATGCCGGTTGATCGCCAAGCGGCAAACCGCCCAGTAGTAATTGCCCGAGCTTGACCGCAAATCGGTCACTGGGCATTTCTAAGGGCAACGCCAGATTAACGTTGCCCCTGAGTGGTCCTGGCCCTGACGCCAGTCCACAACCGTCGCTCAACCCCTCCAAGAGATTGAGGAGAATGCACGCCTGAGGCGTGAGCCCCTCTGGTGCGACAGTAAACGAATCATTGCCCCAGTCCACCGGACGGACACACCGAAAACCGATGCCCTGGTCGCTCGCGCAGAAAGACTCAGGCGCCAGTGCCACCTCATCGGCGATGTCCTGCACCAAACTAAAAATCTCCTGGCGCAAACCCTCAGGATCATCGACAACGCCTTGGAGCTCATCACAGTCCATCACCCCATCGGATTCATCCACCTGCACCGCAACGAACGGTTCGGGGATAGGCTCGACATCGGCTATCGCATCACCTTCGTCGCTGACCTGCAGAAGCCCGATCACATCAGTGGACGGCAGCTGTTGCGGTATGGTCGAGCCTATATGGCTCTGAAGAGCTGTAGGCTGCTCCTCTGCAGCGAGCGTGAACGGAAGCCCACCAGGGAGCTCCGGCTCGCCCAAAGGCTCAGGCGGAACCAATTCGCCAACCCTCACGGGATTGTCCGACGCCAGCCCCCCTGACGGCCCAGGAACCTGGTCAGTGACCAACCCTACCTGCCCGGGCATCAACGGAGGCGGTAACGTAGGAGACGCCAGGGGGAGCCCCAACGAATGCTGTTGCGGTACCTGCCGTTCAGGTTCGAGGAAGTCCAGTTTTAGCGTGTTGTAATCCTGTCCCAGCAACTGCCCCATCTTGTGCAGCAACTCATCCTGGAAACGCTCGTAGTTGAAGTTCCCCTGGTCAAACAGGGCGAGGGTTTCCTTGAACAGTGGCCCATGATCCATTGGTTGAAACGCTGCCCTCGCGTGCTTCAACCAGGCTCTTTCACTCGAACGGCGCAGCGCGGCCAGCTTTTCGATCTGGGGCTTACCCAAGCCTGCATACAACGTATTGGGAATGGCCGGCAGCAAATAGCGCACCGTGTCCTGCATCTTGCTGATGTGGGACTGCGAAACCGGGTAACCATCGGCCATGAGACGTTTGGCCAACTCACGCTGGGAAAGCGACGCCTCCAGCTCCTGTTCATAGAACGCCTTCAGTCGCTCCACACCCAGCGCCCGCTCGATAAAGGTCAGCCCACCGTGCAGATCGCTCTCCGTCAAGTGCCCTGCCAGGGCAACGATTTCCCCCCGGGCCGGCCAGGGGCGAAAGAAGCAGTGAATACGAAAGAACTGCTCGTCTCGGGTTTCCTGCCAGAGGTCATTGAGAATCGCCAACCGCGTATTACCGCCGTTGCGGATGATGAAGTGTGCCTCTTCTGGCCGACGGGTGATGGGCGGTGGTGCATCCAAACCACGGCTGAGGATCGAGGCCCGTATCTCGTCATACAGTGGGTTGCGACTCACCCTAGGGTCGTATTCATAGGCCCGCAGCTCGTCCAACGTCACAATCATCGGGGTGTCGACAACGGGATCAGGTAATCGCGCTGTCATCGCCCTCTCCTTGTCGCCCCTCAACGTCCTCGAAAGCCTCTGCCAAGTCTTCAAGATCGGATTGAGACTCATAACTGTACCCCTCGAGCTGAATACGCAGTACCTCAACCCCTCCCCAGCCCTCCAGGCGACAAGCCAGCTCGTACAAAAAATCACGGCGGTCCAACAACTCTCTGCTGAGCTGGAACAGCACCGTGCAGGTGCCATCGAGACGCTCATCAAGACCCAAATCCATTTGTGCATTCTCCCTGTTGTAGCGATCGCCCACAGCGCCGACCGCCCTTCTACTTCGCCTTGTCGATGCGATGACTCAGCCATCCCACCGAACTTTCCTCCTGCAAGATCCGAATCCGCACCCACCGCGAATGAGTGCCATCGCGCGCCTCATCGGATCCATTTCGTAATGGCGCTTTAGATTTTTAGTTCATTTCCTCAGGGTTCTCTGTCAGTAAAGGCACCTCATCAAAAGGGAAAAACAAGCACACACGGTGGGACGCTCACTTATATATCCGTTCCTTTGAGGGGAATGTCGCTGCGGTCACTGACGCGAAAAAGCAACACAACACCCGCCTGCACCTCAGGCGCTGACGTTTGATGCAGTGCAATCCCGGGCCTCACGGGCACAAGACTCGGACGTGCACAACCCACCTGGCTATCCTGATGCCCGAGGTTGCTACAGGCGACTTCATGGATGATGTGGTTGCGTGAAACGTGATGAGTCCCGCCACTGCACAATGCCGATCAATACAATCTGAACTACGAGGTCATGAGCAGTGAGAGTTGCAATTGCGTTGTTGTTGAGCCTGCTACCGGTTCTGGTTCAGGCGACAGAGATCGGCGAACGCCTGGCCCCCTGGACCTTGCTTGATCAATATGACCGGCCCTACAGCCTGGATGAGAGCACCCAGATTCTGCTGGTCGCCCGCACGATGGACGGCGCAAAGCTGGTCAAGGCCGCCTTACAGGACAAGCCCAAAGGTTTCCTGGAGGCGCGGCATAGCGTATTCGTGGCCGATATCCAGCGCATGCCTGCTTTGGTCAGCAAACTCTTCGCCATCCCCGCCATGCGTGACTACAACTACCGCGTTTTGCTCGACCGCGAAAACCGCGTGGCGCCCCGTTACCCAGGCGCTGAGGAGAAGGTACTGTGGTTGCAGTTGGACAATGGCCGGCTGGTTGCACAACACGAATTCGCCAGCGCCGCCGACTTGCGCACAGCACTGGATACCGTGGCAAATCCATAATGGCTTGCACGCATTGAAGGCCATGCTGTTAGAACTGAAGACCCACAACACCGCAGACGACAGCGACATGGGCAGCATCGGGCTGGAGGTGTTTATCGTTCGTGAAATCGCCAGGCCCCATGGTAGTGATGTAACGGTCAGCTCGGATGCGCTGGGCGGCACGGCCTGCGATATCCACTCTCCGATCATCAGCCCATCGCCCTGACCCCTTCACAACCTTCCTACACTCTCTCTATTGAGCCGCGCTTGATCGGCGGCCTAAACTCGCCGGCCCTCCCACGAGAGATCCCCCATGACAGCACCTGCCTCCCCCGCAGCCGGGTCGGACCACCGCTGGCTCGCCTTGATCGTCCTGTGCCTCGGGGTGCTGATGATCGTGCTCGACACCACCATCGTTAACGTCGCGCTGCCTTCGATCCAGACCGACCTGCACTTCACGCAAACCTCCCTGGCCTGGGTGGTGAACGCCTATATGCTGACCTTCGGCGGCTTCCTGCTGTTGGGTGGTCGGCTAGGCGACCTCTACGGCCATCGACGCCTGTTCCTGCTCGGCATCGCGTTCTTCACCCTCGCCTCGCTGGCCTGTGGCCTGGCCCACAACCAGGAAACACTGATCTGGGCCCGAGCCTTTCAAGGCCTGGCCGCCGCCGTGGTGACCGCCGTGGCCCTGTCGCTGATCATGGACCTGTTCAGCGAACCGGCCGACCGGGCCAAGGCCATGGGCGTCTACGGTTTCGTCTGCGCCGGTGGCGGCAGCCTGGGCGCCCTGCTCGGCGGCGTGCTCACCAGCACCTTGAGCTGGCACTGGATCTTCCTGGTCAACCTGCCGATCGGCGTGGTGGTCATCGCGCTGTCCCTGCGCCTGCTCTCGAAAACCCTCAACCAGCATCCGTCCCGCAACCTCGATGTGGCCGGTGCCCTCAGTGTGACCGCCTCACTGATGCTGGCGGTCTACGCCATCGTCAATGGCAACGAGATGGGCTGGACCTCGCTACGCACGCTCACCCAATTGTTGATCGCCGTCGGCCTGCTGCTGCTCTTTCTGGTCATCGAGACCCGGGTGAAAGCGCCGCTGATGCCCCTGCGCCTGTTCCGCCTGCGCAACCTGGCCATCGCCAATATCATCGGCATGCTCTGGGCCGCCGCGATGTTTGCCTGGTTCTTTCTGTCGGCGCTGTACATGCAGTTGGTGCTGGGCTACACGCCCTGGGAGGTGGGGCTCGCGTTCCTGCCCGCGAACCTGATCATGGCGGTCTTTTCCCTGGGGATCTCGGCCAGGCTGGTGATGCGTTTCGGCATTCGCCTGCCACTGGCGGTCGGGCTGGCCCTGGCGACCCTCGGCCTGCTGCTGTTCGCCCAGGCGCCGGTCGATGGCCATTTCCTCCATCACGTCCTTCCGGGCATGCTGTTGCTGGGACTGGGCGCAGGTATCGCGTTCAATCCACTGCTGCTGGCGGCGATGAACGATGTCGCACCGTCTGAATCAGGACTGGCCTCCGGCGTGGTCAACACCGCCTTCATGATGGGCGGCGCGCTGGGGCTGGCGGCACTGGCCAGCCTGGCCGCGGCGCGCACCGAACTGCACCTCGCAGCGGGCGTGCCGGCGCTGTCAGCTCTCAACGACGGGTATCAGAGCGCCTTTCTGGTGGGCGCGGTGTTTGCCGCACTGGGTGCAGGCCTTGCCGCGACAATGATGCGCAGCAAGACCGGTGAACACCTCGACGGTGTCGAGGCCTAGCTCGCGGCCTGCCGTTCAAGCCGATCGATATCGGCCATGAATCTCTCCGCCGGCAAGGGGTGCCCCAGCAAGTAGCCTTGCAGGGAGTCGCACCCCAGGCGGGTGAGAAAGCTCTGCTGCATATCGGTTTCCACCCCTTCGGCGACGATCCGCAACCCCAGCGCCTGCCCCAGGGCGACAATCGCCGAGACGATCGCCGCGTCGTCGCTGTCATGCTCCAGGTCGCGGACAAAGCCGCGGTCGATCTTCAGCTCGTTGGCTGGAAGGCGCTTGAGGTACATCAGGCTCGAATAGCCGGTACCGAAGTCATCGATGGACAGGTCCACGCCCATGTCCGAGAGTTTCTGCAGCACCGCCATGCTCGCATCGGCGTCACTCATGGCGGTGGTTTCGGTGATTTCCAGGGTCAGGCTGTTGGCCGGCAACTGATGCCGCTCCAGAGCACTGGCAACGCTGTCGACCAGGCCCACATGGCAAAACTGCAGGGCTGAGAGATTCACCGCGATCCGCCAATGCTGGTAACCCTGCTCATACCACAGGCGCATTTGTCGGCACGCCTCGTTCAGTACCCATTCACCGATGGGGATGATCAGACCGGTCTTTTCCGCCAGGGTGATGAACTTGTCCGGCAGCAGCAGCCCCTCCTCCGGGTGCTCCCAGCGCAACAGCGCTTCGGCGCCGACCGGGGTGCCCTTGAGGGCATCGAACTTGGGTTGGTAATACAGGCGGAATTGCTCCTGTTCCAGGGCCTGGCGCAGGTCCTGCAGCAGTTGAAGCTGTTTGAGTGCGTTGTTGTTCATCGATACGTCGAAGAAGCTGTGGCCGTTCTTGCCGGCGCCCTTGGCGTGATACATCGCCGCATCGGCGTTCATCAGCAATTCCTCGGCGGTCTGGCCGTTACCCGGGTAGAGCACGATACCGAGGCTCGCGGAGATCAACAGGTCGTGGTTGGCCACCCGGAAAGGCCGGGAGATCAGGCTGACCTGACGCGACGCCACTTGCAGCGCATCGTCCGGCTCGGCCAGTTGCACCAGCAGCACAAACTCATCACCGCCAATACGCGCCAGGGTGTCCTGGCTGCGCAGGTCATCACGCAGACGAAGGGCGACTTCACGCAGCAATTGATCGCCCATGTGGTGACCGAACGCATCGTTGACCGGCTTGAAACCGTCCAGATCGATGAACATCAGCGCAAAGCAGCCGCCATCGGCCGTGGCCTTGTGCATCGCCTGGTCGATACGGTCCGCCAGCAGCACCCGGTTCGGCAAGCCGGTCAAGGTATCGTGCAATGCCAACTGGACGAGCTCCTGATTCGCCTGGCTCAGCGAGTTGGCCAGCACGGCGGTCCGGGCCTCGAGCCGCGCATCGAGCAGCGAGGTCAACAGCGCGATGGACAGCACCGCCAGGCTGGTCACCAGCACCAGATTGTCCAGGCCCGTGCCGGACAACCCGCTGCCCACCGCCCCGCAGAAACTACCCTCGCTGAAGTTGGCGGCCGCCATGCCGGTGTAGTGCATGCCGACAATCGCCAGGCCCATGATCACCGCGGCGCCGCTGCGGGCCAGGCGCACATAGGGGGTGTTGCGCCGCAGGCGAAAGGCGATCCACAAGGCCGCGGCGGAAGCGACCACGGCAATCACCAGCGAGGCGCCGAACAGGGTCGGGTCGTAATCGATGCCGGGCTGCATCCTCAGCGCCGCCATGCCGCAGTAATGCATGGCGCTGATGCCGGCCCCCATGACCAGAGCACCCAAAGCCAATTGGGCCATCGGTAGGCGGGGCTGGCTGACCAGCCACAGGGCAAAGCCGCTGGAAAGAATCGCGATCAACAGCGACAGGAATGTGAGTGGCCCGTCGTAGGCCAAGGCAATGGGCAGTTTGAACGCTAGCATGCCGATAAAGTGCATGGACCAGATGCCCACGCCCATGGCCAGGGCACCGCCGGCCATCCACAGGGACACCGCCCGACCGCGTGCCGTGGCAATGCGCCCGGTCAAGTCCAACGCGGTATAAGAGGCCAGGATCGCCACACAGAGGGAAATAAAGACCAGCACGGGAGAATAGCTACCAATGAGCATGACGAGTCTCTGAAACATCGAGTCGGGAAAGCCCCGGACTCGGTGAAAAAACGGCGGATTGTACCTGCTTCCCTGCGAGTGCGCGGTGGAGTATTGGCTACTGGCCATTATTCAGGAGGACCCGCTCGCCGTACAGGTCAATACCCCTGGAAGACCGACCAACGGCATGCTTTATGGGTGATGGCAGGTCCGACCGCAACGATATTATTTACCGTGCCGGTCGCTTCACCGATGATAGTCGATCATGGGGGGAGTCGCTCCGGCCTTCAGGCTCGATCAAGCCCCCTCTCCGGGAAATTCACGTTTGACCCGGTCGATATAACGCGCCACCGCCGGAGCTTTTTCGAAGCGTCGATATATCAGCGACAACCAGGAACTCGCCGCGCAACCATGGATCGGCCGATACAGCACATTCGGCAGGTTCACATGGCCGATCACCGACTCGGGCACCACCGCCACGCCCTGGCCCAGGGACACCGCCGCGATCACCGCCACCAGCCCTCCGGGCTGTGGCCCCAGCTTCGGCGCATAACCGCCCTGGGCGGCGACCTGCAGGGTACCGCTGATCTGCTCCGGGAGAATAAAGGTTTCGTTCTGCAAATGTTCGGCGCCGATCTGTTTCAAGCGGCACAACCAGGCATCGTCCGCCACGGCCAGCACAAACCCCTCGGCATTCAGGCGCACCGCGTCCACGCCCTCGGGCAAGGACATCGGCGAGCGCACGTAACCGATATCGAAACGGCCCTCGGCGATCAGTCCCGGCAACACCGCCATCGGGCTTTCCCGCACCGCCAGACTGACCTCGGCGAACTCCCGGCTGAAGGCCTTGACCTGACGCTGCAACACCCCGGAGTACACCGCCGACGCCACATAACCGAGTTCGATATGCCCCACCTCACCACGCCCGGCCCGCTGCGCATTGCGCTGGGCGAACTCGAACTGACGCACCGTCGCCTCGGCTTCCGGCAGCAGCGCCGCACCGGCTTCCGTGAGAGTGACTTCGCGCTGCCCGCGCAAAAACAGCCGGGTGCCGAGGGCCGCCTCCATGTCCTGGATCTGTCGACTCAGGGTCGGCGGCGCGATATCCAGCTGCTCGGCGGCACGGGTGAAATTGCGATGCCGGGCCACCGCCAGGAAATAACGGAAATGACGAATCTCCATACAAGCATTAGCTCAAAGGTAATGAAGTGCTGAAGCCCACCTAACAAAGCCACGCGCGACCCACGATAAGCTGCTTCTACCGCCACAGTAGAGAGCTTGCAGCATGCCCGTCAAATCCATTAACCCTTTGCCATATGCTTGCCTGAGCCTGCCGCTGGTGGCAACAGCCGATTCATCCCCCTGCATTGCCCACAAGGCAATCCTGGATCTGGAGCTGGCCCGCACGCGGTTCAAGGACGCCATCGCCGCCCTGCCGTCGCAGGCCCAGCCATGAGCCGGGCCAGCCCGCGCGTGACGCTGCTGACCGCCTCCGGCGTCTGCTCGCTGATTGTCCTCGACACCAACATCGTCGCCGTCACCCTGCCGAGCATTGCCCGTGACCTGGGGGCCAACTTCGCCGATATCGAATGGGTCGTCAGTGCCTACATGCTGGCCTTCGCCGCCCTGCTGCTACCGGCAGGGAACATCGCCGACCGCTTCGGCCGGCGCAAAACCCTGCTCTGGGGCCTGACCCTGTTCATCCTCGCCTCGCTGGGTTGCGGCGCGGCCCCCGACAGCCTGTTCCTCGATATCGCCCGCGCCATCAAGGGCATCGGCGCCGCGCTGCTGCTGACCTCCGCCCTCGCCTCCATCGGCCATGTCTTTCACGATGAGGCCGAGCGGGCCAAGGCCTGGGCATTCTGGGGCGCCTGCATGGGCGTGGCGATGACCGCCGCGCCAACGCTTGGCGGGTTGATTACCCAGTACCTGGGCTGGCGCTGGACCTTCTACCTCAACCTGCCGGTGGGCCTGTTGTTGATGGCGATGGTCCGTCACGCCGTGCCGGAGTCCCGGGACAGCCAGGCGGCGCGCCTCGATCCCTGGGGCAGCCTGGCCTTCAGCGGCGCGCTGCTGTGCCTGATCTGGGGTTTGATCGAAGCCAATCGCATCGGCTGGAACAACCCGCTGACCTACGCCCGACTGTTGGGTGGCGCCGCGCTGCTGGGACTGTTCGTGTTCGTCGAGCGGATACAGCAACGGCCGATGGTCGACCTGCAACTGTTCCGTCACCCGCGCTTTATCGGTGCCCTGCTGGGGATGTTCGCCTATGCCGGCTGCGCCCAGGTGATGATGACCCTGCTGCCGTTCTACCTGCAAAACGGCCTGGGCTTTTCCGCCGTGACTTCAGGCCTGGGCATGCTGCCGTTCGCCCTGGCCATGCTGATCTGCCCGCGCATCGGTATTCACCTGGCCTCACGCTTTGCCCCGGCGACAATGATGGCAAGCGGCCTGACCCTGGTCGGTTGCGGCAACCTGCTCAGTGCATGGGCGGTCGGCAGTGGCGCCTATCTGCCGTTCGCCCTGGCAATTACCGTGACCGGTGCCGGCGCCGGGCTGCTCAACGGCGACACCCAGAAGAACATCATGGCCTGCGTGCCGCGGGAACGAGCCGGCATGGCTTCGGGCATGAGCACCACCATGCGCTTCAGCGCGATCATGCTGACCATTGGTGTGTTGGGGGCCTTGCTGGCCAGCCATACCGAGCAATTGCTCCAGGCCAGCCTCGCCGCGCACGCCGCCCCCTGGCTCGATCAGGCCCAGGCGATTGCCTCGCGGGTGGTCGCCGGCGACATGCCGGCAGCCATGGCAACACTGCCGGAGTCAGCGCGCCAGATGGTCCAGCCTTTGGCTCGTGCAGCCTTTGTCGGCGGCTTTGGCACGGTGCTCTGGGTCGCGGGGTTGCTGGCATTGTCGGGGGCGTTGGTGGTGGGCAATTTGATGCGCCATCCCCTGCCGGTCAGCCGATCCTATTCATTGGCCAGGGAATAAATCCGCGCGGGGCTCGCCCTGCGCTACCAGGCCTTCGGCGACTCTTGCAGCAATGAGAATTGAAACTCGCCTACAAGGGCGGGCGCGATGGAGGCGACTGTATCGACGCCAATACCCGCTCGGTGTTTTCCGTACAACTGGTCCCTTCGGGCCGGTTGCGGATACTGTTGACGATCCCCAGCAACTGCAACTTGCTATGAGCCAGACGCGCCTGCATGGCTTCGATCTGATCGATCTTGCGCTCCAGGCTGTCGACCATGACCTCATGCCCCACCCCCCCGGTCTCGGCCACCGGCACCAACGCCCGCAGTTCCTCGAGGCTGAAACCTGCCTGTTGCGCGCACTGGATGATCGACAACGTCTGCAACACCTCGGCCGGGTACTCGCGGTAACCATTGGCCTGACGCTGTACCTTGCGAATCAATCCCTGGGCTTCGTAGAACCGGATCTTCGAAGCCGCCAGGCCGCTGCGCAGGGCCAGTTCACCGATTTTCATAAGAGGCCTCGAACGGACGCTTGACATTAAAGTTAGGTTTAAGCTTAGCCTGAACTCCCCACTACCCCGGAGTCAAGCATGTCACCCTTTCAAGCACTGCTCTTGCCCAATGGCGTACAGATCCCGAATCGCATCGCCAAGGCCGCCATGGAAGAGAACATGGCTGACCTGGATAACGCGCCCTCCGCTCAGTTGATGGAACTCTACCGTGCCTGGACCGACGGCGAGCCGGGGTTGCTGCTGACCGGCAATGTGATGATCGACCGTCGCGCCATGACCGGCCCGGGCGGCGTGGTGCTGGAAGATGAACGGCACCTGGAGAAATTTCGCCAGTGGGCCGCCATTGGTCGGGCCAAGGGCGCGCAGTTCTGGATGCAGATCAACCACCCAGGGCGCCAGACCATGGCCAACCTTGGCCAGATCGCCTGGGCACCGTCCGCCGTGGCGCTGGACCTGGGCGGGTTCTCGAAGATGTTCGCCGAACCGCGGCCCATGAGCGAAGCGGATATCGAAGAGGTGATCGGGCGCTTCGCCAACAGTGCCCGCCTCGCCGAGCAAGCAGGCTTCAGCGGTGTGCAGATCCACGCCGCTCACGGTTACCTGATCAGCCAGTTCCTCTCGCCGCTGAGCAACCAGCGCAACGACCGTTGGGGCGGCTCGCTGGAAAATCGCGCACGCTTGTTGCTGTCGGTGGTCGCGGCGGTCCGGGCAGTTGTCTCAGCGGATTTTTGCGTGGCGGTCAAACTCAACTCGGCGGACTTCCAGCGTGGCGGCTTCGACGCTGACGATGCGCGCCAAGTGATCGAATGGCTCAACGATTTGCCAGTGGACCTGGTCGAACTCTCGGGTGGCAGCTACGAGGCTCCGGCCATGCAGGGCGAAGCACGGGACGGTCGCACCTTGGCGCGGGAAGCCTATTTCATGGAGATGGCCGGCGCGCTGGCGAAGGTCGCGACCATGCCGGTGATGGTCACTGGAGGCATTCGACGCTTGCCCATCGTCGAGCAGGTGCTGGACAGCGGCATCGCCATGGCCGGTATCGGCACCGCGCTGGCCGTGGAGCCGCACCTGCCCCGGCACTGGCGCGAAGGCCGGAACAGCCATCCGCAATTGCCACCGATCCACTGGAAGAAAAAGCCGCTAGCGGCCTTGGCGAGCATGGCGGTGGTCAAGTTCCAGCTGCGGCGTTTGAGCAAGGGCCAACGCCCTCACCCCGAAGTCTCGGCGGTGTGGGCGCTGGTGCTGGATCGGCTGTTTATCGGCCGGCGGACGAAGCAGTATCGCGCGGCGATGAAACATCTCGCCACCTGACCGCACGCCCTTGGAGCCGGCTTGCTGGCGATGAGAACCGTGAGCCTTGCATCGCCCGATCAGACGCTATCGCCGGCAAACCAGCGCCTACAGGTAACGCAGCGTTATGCAGGCCCTGTACCCGGCTTCCCGGACGGGATTTCAGCGCCCGGCAAAGCGCAAGCGCGACAGCATTTTCAGATCGCCATCCTGGTAATACCCGTCGCTCCAGCTGTTGTCCGGTGACAGCGGCTGGACCTGCTTGAGCTCCAGCTTCTTCGCGTAATAGCGAAACCGGTAGTGCTCGTAGAAACGCAGAATCTCCAGGCCATAACGGTCGGCCAGATCGACATCGCCACGGATCACCAGGTAGTTCTCGTCGTTGCCGTCACTGGCCCCAACGCTGAGGTTGTGGCTGCCACTGATAATGGTCGGCGCATCCGTGGTGAAGTCGGTGACGATCGCCTTGGTATGCACCAGCAGGTTGCCCTTCTGGCCCAGCAGCCCTTCCTTGATCCAACCCTCCAGACCGGTATTGAGCAAGGCCGTGGCAACAAAATCGTCGGTACGGTCGGCGTGGATGCCCGAGATGCTGCTGGCGGTATTCTGCAGGCCGAAGCGCAACACATCGTCATGCGGCTTGCCGAGCAGGGCGTCGAGGATTTCCTGGGGCAAGGCGAAGGCCGTGGCGAACAGCACGTCCTTTTGCGCCGCGCTGATGATCTGCACGAACTCTTTCAGATCGCCCTGCCCGGTACGCGGGGAAAACCCGGCGAACAGCGGCTGGCTCGGGTCCATGGGATTATTCTGGGTAATCCACTTGCGGGTCGCCGCCACATCCGCCGGGGCCGCCCAGATTTCCTCGAAGACCTGGGTGTACTCGCTGGCCAGGCGGCTGTCATCGAGCACATGCACCACGTTGGCCTGGCGATACACGCCGTTGGCGGTGAAGTTGGTACTGCCACAGAGCACCGCTTCAGGCCGGTACTCGCCACCGGCATCGCGCTGGCTGAGAACAATGAACTTGTCGTGGAAGATATTGCTGGTGACCCGCCCGCGTTTGCTCTCGGCCGGAATCGGCGCCAGGCTCTGCTCGTTCAGGGTGGTGTCCTCATCACCGACCTTGGCGTGGTACAGCACGCGAATCCGCACACCGCGCTGCTGCGCCGCGTTCACCGCATCGACAATCGCCTTTAACTGATACTCATAGATGGCGATATCCAGGCCCCACTGCACATCCGTCGCCCGGGCGATAAAACCGAGCAGTTCTTCCAGCAGGCCGTTTTCCAACCACAGGCGCGCCGCATCGGGCCAGGCTTCGATGGGCAGGTTTTTCTGGGTACTGATCAGTTTGTCCAGGTCGGGAAACTTGCGCTCGAAACCCTGACTGGCCGCCACCGCACGGTTGAAGATCACCCGCTGGCCCTTGGGCAGACCATTGTCGGTGGTCACCGTCACCGCCAGCGATTCACCCAGTTGCGGTGCGTCGGGCGTGCCATAGGCCAGGTGCACCCGATAGTTGCAGGTGCTTCCGGGCTCGACGTTGTAGTCGGCCCAACGGAATTTCTGCAAAGGCGCCAGATTGCTCGGGGTCGCGTGGTACTGGGGGAAGGTGTGCGCCTTGCCAGGGAACGTCAGGCTGTTGAACAGGAACTCCCACGGCTGGGTGCCCTCCTGGCGTTCGATGGCAAAACCGAGCAGGCCGGCCCGCCGCGATTCGGCAAGGTCGATGGCCAGTAACACGCCACTGGTCCCGGCGTAGGCCTTGACCCGAAAATCGTCCTGGGCATTGCTCTGAAGTACGCGCATGCATCACATCCTTGGGAAGTTCGCTGAGGGGTTCGAGCGTAGCGAATTTTTATCACGCTGGGCACTTCACAGGCTGATTTGCGCCATGAAATTTTCCATCAAGCGTTTCAACCCTCGACCTTGATCAACGACAAGCGGCGAATTACCGTCTGGCTCAACCCGCTACTTGAGTGGCCTCAGTGCCCATGCGCCGAGGGATGAGTGTGAGCCTGCAATGAATCGGGTACACCGGTACGAACCAGCCCGCCCTCTTCGATCCAGGCGCGGGTTTGCTCATAGGCGCGCTGCAACAAGGCATCGGTCTGGCTGAAGTCAAAGACCGAGATCCCCAAGGGACACAAAGGTGCCACCACGTGAATACCCGCCCGGTGCGCGTAGAGTTCGATATCGCGCACCAATTGCCGCATGCTCATCAGGTTCAACGTGTGCAGCGCCAAGGCCACCAGGCCGGCGGGCGGTTGTGGGCAGGCGCAACCGAAGCCCGTCGGCACCACCACGATGCGGCTGGCCCCCAGGTCGACCGCGCTGGCAATCGGTGTATTACTCGCCACACCACCGTCGATCAACAGCTTGTCACCAATCCTCACACAAGGAAAAACCAGCGGGATCGCCGCGCTGGCCAGCAGCGCCTGCTCCACGCTGCCGCTGGACAACAGCTCTTCGGCCCCCGTCAGCAGGTTGGTGGTAACGATATGCAGCGGCAGGACCGTGTCCTCGATCCGTGCCACGGGCAAGGCGCGCTTGACCAGTCGTTCCAGCGCCGTGGCCTGCAATAGAAAGCCGCGCCGATTGAACAGCGCCCCGAGGGTGTCGAGCAACGACAAGGGAAACACATCGCCCTTGCGCAAGTTGCGCCAGAAGTCCGCCAGCTCCGCCACACCCTGCGCGGTGGGGCGCGCGGCGAAGTAGGCGCCGTTGATGGCACCGACCGAGGCGCCGATCACCAGATCGAAGCTCACCCCGGCCTCCACCAGGGCCTTGAGCATGCCCACCTGGACCGCGCCGAGGCTACCGCCGCCAGCAAGCACAAGGGCAGTTTTGACAGCGTGCATGGCAGGCCTCGCTCGTACTCAATGACGGTCATACAGGAGCATAGCTGGCGGCTTGAAACTCAACTCGATAGCCAACTAGTATTCGCCAGGACTCAATAGAACGACCAAGGTTTCTTCACCGTATCAAAAGGACAAGATCAATGAAGCTTATCGGTATGCTGGACTCTCCCTACGTGCGCCGGGTCGCCATCACCCTCAAGCACCTGGGTATTGCCTTCGAACACCAGTCGGTCTCGGTGTTTCGTGACTTCGAGCGCTTTGCGCAGATCAACCCGGTGGTCAAGGCCCCGACCCTGGTCTGCGACAGCGGTGAAGTGTTGATGGACTCCGGGCTGATTCTCGAGTATCTGGCGCTGATCGCCGGCCCTGGCCCGTCCTATGCCAACCTGGCCGAGCAAGTACGCGGGCTGCGGCTGATCGGACTGGCCCTGGCCGCCTGCGAGAAATCGGTGCAGATCGTCTACGAGAAGAACCTGCGCCCGGCAGAAAAGCAGCACGGTCCCTGGTTGGAACGGGTCACCGGCCAACTGCACGCCGCCTACACGCAAATCGAGCACGAACTGGCGCGCCAGCCGCTGCCGCAGGACGGTACGATTCGTCAGGAAGGCATCAGCCTGGCGGTTGCCTGGAGCTTCAGCAAGATGATGCTCCCCGAGCAATGTCCAGCGACACACTATCCGCACCTGGAACACTTTACCGCCTATGCCGAGCGCCTGGAGATTTTCGCCAGTACCCCGGCAACCTGATCCCCCTCGCGCTCTCCCGCAGCCGTTCATCCTGTCGGCGGTAGCGTCTACCTGACGGTCTACCGCCGCGACCGACTCCAATCATCGGACTCAAATCTGCCCCCTCCTATCGTATGAAACGGCTGTCTCCCAGAAAACCAGCAGTCAACATTTCATGCGCCAAATAGCTGAAAAACGTTTGCTTATAAACGCCAACACTCAGCCTCTTCCGAAAATCAACAACCCGGCTTGTATAGACCTCGTTTTTATCTAAACTTCAGGCCTTCAAATCCGTACCTTTCTCTAACCCAAGGCACAACAATGAAGTACTGGAAAGACCAATTATTACGAGACCTGCCTTATATCAAGGACACTGAAACACTATTCGCGGTGACAGAAACCCTGATTCAGCAACTTGGTTTTGAGCACTACGCTTACACCTTCTACCCATCACCCTCGCCCTTGTACGGCGCTGCCCAATCACACAACAACTATCCCCCCGCCTGGAACACGCTCTATCAACAACGTTATTTCCAGGCGATAGATCCGATTACCCTGCACGGCCAAAATTCATTGCTCCCCCTGCTCTGGTCGGACGAAGCTTTTCTCAAGCAACCCGACTTTAGAGCGCAACAAAAAAACCATGGCCTGATACACGGGCTGTCCCAATCCACCCATGACGCCCGCAGTCGAAAAAGCATTCTAAGTGTCGCGCGAGCGACCCCGGCACTTTCACTTGAAGAGTTCCATGAAAAATCGAACCATGCCATCTGGTTGTGCAATTTATTGCACATCATCATGACTGACCTACAATCGCCTATCGACAGCCCCCACAAACTCTCACCCCGAGAAATCGAGGTGCTCAGATGGTCCGCCCTCGGAAAGACAGTGGGGCAAATCGCTCAACTGCTTCAGTTGAGCGAGCGTACGGTGAATTTCCACATTGGCACCGCCATCAGGAAGCTAGGGGCTGCCAACAAGACCGCCGCGGTAGCGAGGGCAGCCCTGTACGGGCTGATTTGAAAGCCTTCACGGACCGTCACTCAAGCGCATCGAGCATCACCCATCCCAACACCCGCCCGCACACTTCAACGATCGGCGGCGAAGCCTCCACCAGGGTATTATTGTTTTTTGATGTATTGGCGTCGCTGTAGCGATGTAGACCCAGACTCCCATTCGGTTCAGGATAAAGGTAGTCTACCCGCTGTACGCCATCCAACATAAACACACACACGGTTTTTTCTTCAATCTTCGTCAGCGAAGGTTCAAAAGCAACAAGCGCTCCTCCTGGAACTCTCCCGCCCATATTATCGCCGACCATACGCACCCAACAGACAGGCGCACTCTTTACTTCGGTTCTCCAGGACACTTTGTCACAAACGACCTGATCGACCGGCTGTTTTTTATCGACCCGCTCCGGGTACTTGAGCCCCCGCCCCTCACGCAGCCAGCGAACATTGACCGACAACAAAGCGGCAATCGCTTCTTGCCGCCGCAACGGCACCCCCCGATTAAACCAATTATTCACATGCTGGGCCTTAACACCACAATAGAGTGCGAAATCCGTTGCCGTCAAATGACACTCTTTGAGAAGCGCTCTCAGACGCGCCCCTGATCCTACCTCCACATCCATTTGACGATGAGGCATTAACAATGAGAGATCCATTCAGTCACATTCCTTGCCAAACATCGTGTGAAAGTTACCACGCCGTTGATTTTATCGACCAAACAGAAACAATTACTAAAACTTATCCGGTTTAAAACGTTTAATCAGAGAAGGGTCATTCCCGGAAAATCAACCCGACCACCCTGACTTCGATTGACCTGGAAAACACCTCCCGCCTGAGAGGACGGCCGATTCAGCGGCGCCAGAACGCCCGATCGCGGCTAAGGTTTCAATTGATCGGTCAGGACTCGGCCCATTCGAAAAGCCGTAGTGGCAAACTGGCATTTCGACAAAACTCGACAATACTTGGTCGCGTTCCGAATCCTCAGTCACTCTCCTCGAAATGGAGTTCGCCATGAAGTCGCAAGAACTGGAACTTGACGTGGCCGTGGTCGGTGGTGGTGTCTCAGGCTGCTACAGCGCCTGGCGTCTGCAACAGGTCCATGGCGATACGCAGAACATTGCCCTGTTCGAATACGGTGAGCGAATCGGCGGACGCCTGTTCAGTATCCATCTGCCGGGGCTGCCCAATGTGGTCGCCGAGGTCGGCGGCATGCGCTACATCCCGGGGCCCGACGGCCATGTGGTCGTCGACAGCCTGGTCAAGCACCTCAAGCTGCCCAGCCAGGATTTCCCCATGGGCGCGCCCAAGCCGGTCTACTCGAAGAACAACTTGTTTTATCTGCGCGGCAAGCGCTTTCGCTATCGCGACTTCGTCGAAGCCCCGGAGAAGATCCCCTACGACCTGGCCTGGTCCGAGCGCGGCTTCTGCCCCGAGGACCTGCAGGTCAAAGTGATGAACTACGTGTACCCGGGCTTCGACAAGCTCAGCCTGTGCCAGCAGATGCAGGTCACGGTGTTCGGCAAGGAAATCTGGCGGTACGGTTTCTGGGACCTGCTCTACCGGGTGATGAGCAACGAGGGTTACCAGTTCATGAAAGACGCCGGCGGTTATGACGCCAACGTCGCCAATGCCAGCGCCGTGACCCAACTGCCGGCCACCGAATACAAGGACACCACCGAGTTCCTGACCCTGAGCAAAGGTTTCCAGAGCCTGCCCCTGACCCTCGCGGCGAAGTTCGCCAAGCTGCCGGGACAATTGCCGGGCAAGCAACGGGTGCACATGAACCAGCGGCTGACCGCCATCAACTACGCCAAGGACACCGACTTCCCCTACCGCCTGCACTTCCAGGCCACCACCACGGTGGACGGCAGCACCCACGACATCGGCGGCCAGTCCGTGGTCAAGGCGAAGAAAATCATCCTGGCCATGCCACGCCGTTCCCTGGAACTGATCGACTCGCCGTTCTTCAGCGACCCGTGGCTCAAGGACAATCTCGGTTCGGTGCTGGTGCAATCGGCCTTCAAGCTCTTCCTCGCCTATGAGCAGCCCTGGTGGCGCGCGCTCGGACTGGTGGCCGGGCGCTCGGTCACCGACCTGCCAGTGCGGCAGATCTACTACATGGGCACCGAATGCGAACAGAAAGGTGGCGAATCGACGCTCAACTCGTTGCTGATGGCCTCCTACAACGACATCGGCACCGTACCGTTCTGGAAAGGCCTGGAAGGCGGTGCGCCATTCGTTGGCCACACGCCCAGCAACCTGGCCGGGCTGCTCAAGAGCGAGCCGGTGGTGCCCAGGACCCAGTTCACCGTCAGCGATGAAATGGTCCGGGTGGCACAGATGCAGGTCACCCAGGTCCACGACCAGGTGGAACTGCCGCGCCCCTACTCGGCGGTCTATCACGCCTGGGATGCCGACCCGTACGGCGGCGGCTGGCATGAATGGAAGGCCAATTACCGACTCGACCAGATCATCTGCCGCATGCGCCGGCCGGTGGAAAATCAGCAGATCCATATCGTTGGCGAGGCCTACTCTTATGGCCAGGGCTGGGTCGAAGGCGCCCTGACCGTGGCCGAGTCGACACTCCAGGACTTCTTCGGGCTCAAGCGTCCGACCTGGTTATCCAAGCACTACGCCCTGCTACCGGTGCCGACACCCGACGGCTGTACCCTGCAACCGGGCCAGCGTCCGGCCTGCAAGGACTGCGCAGACACCCTCAATGAAGTGACTCAATTTGCCTATAAGGGGATCGACCATGGCAATACGTAGAGACTTTACTGTCGCTGACTACCTGCTGGCGCGGCTCCTTCAACTGGGGGTCCGCAAGGTGTTCCAGGTCCCCGGCGATTATGTGTCGGGATTCATGGACGCCCTGGAAAAATCCACCGATATCCAGCCGGTCGGCGAAGTCAATGAAATGAGTGCCGCCTACGCTGCCGACGGCTACGCCCGCTATGCCGGAATCGGCGCCGTGTCGCTGCAATACGGTGTCGGCACCTTCAGCGCGGTGAATGCCATTGCCGGCGCCTATGTCGAGCGCAACCCGGTGGTGGTCATCAGTGCCAGTCCGTCGGCGAAAAACCGCCAGATCATCTGGTCCGCGGACGTCCTGTTCCACCACTCCACCGGCGACCTGGAAGTTGGGCGCAAGGTGTTCGAGAACATCACCGTCGCCTGCGAACTGCTGGACGACAGCCGCACCGCACCGGCCCTGATCGATCGGGCGCTGGTCGCCGCCATCAGCCAGCGCCGGCCGATCTACCTGGAAGCCTGGCAAAACGTCTGGGGTGAACCCTGCGAGGAACCTGTCGGCGAACTGTCTGCCGTGCCGGCCGCCTGCGATCTGCTGTCGCTGGACGCCGCGGTCGAGACCTCGGTGCAACGCCTGCGCGAAGCGAAAAAACCGTTGATCATGCTCGGTATCGAGATCGCCCGTTTCGGTTTGCAAAAGCAAGCGCTGCACCTGATCGAAGCCAGCGGCCTGTCATTCACCACCTCATTGGAAGCCAAGACCGTTGTCGACGAAAACCACCCGCAATTCATCGGCACCTATGCGGGCACCGCCTCACGCCTGTGGACCCAGGAGCTGGTGGACCAGACCGACTGCATCCTGGCCATCGGGGTTATCTTCACCGACGACTACCTGCAATTGCTGAAAAAGGATTTCGGCCAGATCATCCTGGTCAACGCCCAGTTGGCCCGCACCGGGCTGCAGTATTACCCCCATGTTCCGCTGCCGCAGTACCTGACCGCGCTGACCAGCGCACTGGGCCTGGACGACGATTTCCCACTGCCCTTGCGGCCACGCGAGCCCCTCTCGCCACTACTCAGGACCAGCGCCAACGACACGCCCCTGAGTTATGAGCGGTTCCTCGACACCCTGAGCGATTTTGCCCGGGAGCAACGCCTGTGGGACAACAGCGCGCTGATCCTCGGCGAAAGCTCGGCGCTGTACGCCGCCAGTAATATCATGGGCATGCCGGAGAACAGCTTTGTCGCCGATGCCATCTGGGGTTCCCTTGGTCATGAGACCGGTTGCGCCCTGGGCGTGGCCATGGGCGGCCAGCGTCGGCCTCTGGTGGTCGCCGGCGACGGCGGTTTTATGATGATGTGTCAGTCGCTGTCGACCCTGGTGCGCAATCGCGTGAACGCTGTGGTGTTCGTCATGAGCAACGAGGTCTACGCCATCGAGCAGGCTTTCGTGAATATCAATGCGTTCAAGGAACATGGCGAGTTCGCGCCGTTCGACATCCTGCCCAGTTGGGATTACCTGGCCCTGGCCCAGGGCTTCGGCGCCAAGGGCTACAAGGTTTCGACCCTGGGTGAGTTGCGCGAACTGCTGCTCAAACTGCTGGTGATCGACGAGACCGTACTGGTCCAGGTGGTCATCCCGCAAAAAAACCTGGCGCCGCAGATCGAACGACTCGCATCCTGAAAGGAGCAATCATTACATGGCTGTATTGCGTCTTGCTGTCGCTGCCCTGCTGCTTACCGGCCTGTCCGTGGCCCAGGCCCATACCCACGGAGCCGAAACGGCCGAAGGTCCGAAGCGTTTCACCCCGGTCTCGCCCGACACCCCGTACCTCGAAGTCCTGCACCAATGCGTCAGCCAGAAAGACACCGACCAGGGCCAGTTGCTCTCGGGCCTGGGCGGCACACGCTACCCCATGGTCAGCCTGAAGGACGCCGATCAGGTCGAGGCGTTTTATAGCCAGGGCATCGCCCTGCAATACGGCTTCAACTTCTCCGAAGCGATCCGTGCTTTCTACCAGGCCAGCCGGTTCGACGAGGGCTCGGCCATGCCCTATTGGGGCATCGCCCTGTCGGCCAACTCCAATATCAACAGCGACGCCACCCCTGGTTGCGACCAGCTTGCCTATCGCTCGGCGCAGATCGCCCTGGAACACGCCAATGCCCGCTTCAAGGACCCGGCCGCCAAGGCCGCTTTCAGCGAACGACAATTGCAGCGTGAAGTCGATTACGCCAAGGCGTTCCTGAGCGCCTACACCCTCAAGGACGGCAAGGTCAGCCTCGACGACAAAGGTAAACAGCACTACGCCGACGCCATGAAAGAACTGTCGCAGACCTATTTCGACGACCTCGATGCCGCCACCCTCTACGCCGACGCGCTGCTCAATCTCACCCCCTGGAAGTGGTGGGATGGCGAAGCCGCGGTCTCCGATCAGGTCCACCCGACGCCAGCAGCCTATGAAGCGCTGCAAGTGCTCAACCGCGTGCTGGTGCAGGACAAGCTGCACACCGGCGCCAATCACTTCTATATTCATGCCATCGAGGAGTCGCCGTTCCCCGACAGCGGGCTGCCCATGGCCAATCGCTTCCGCGACCAGAACCCGGCCATCGGCCATCTGGTGCACATGGCCTCGCACATCTACCAGCGTACCGGCAATAACGCCCTGGCCAGCATCGCCAACTACACGGCGGTCTCGGTGGATCGCGCCTACGCCCATCAGGTCGACCCGCAGAGCCCCTACCCGCTGCACTACCTGGGCCACAACATTCACTTCCTGATCTGGACCCTGTCCATCGAGGGTCGCCAGAACGAAGCCATGAACATGGCCGAGGAACTGGTGGAAAACACCACGCAGTATTCGGCCCTGGCGTTTCTCTGCCAGCAGTACCCCGGCGAGATCCGCACCAAGTCCGACTATTTCTATGCCGTGCCCTATTACTTCGCCGTGCGCTTTCAGGACTGGGCCGCGCTGGAGCGTATCGAACCGAAGATCGAGCAGGGCTTGAAGGCCATCAACGACACCTGCACCCAGGCCGACAAGGATTGGCAGCCACTGACCGCGCCGTACACCCGGGTCATGGCCGCCTATGCCAAGGCCTATCGACAACTGGCCCGGGACGGGCTGGACAACGCGGCGAGCAACGATGCGCTCAAGGGCTATTGGCAGGCGGTGACGGACACCTTGAAAGCCACACCGGATCTGAACTACGGCAACAATAAGGCGACGGAATTGTTCCGCATCGCCAATCTGATCCTGCTGAACAAGGCCCAGGACAGCAGCCATGGCAAGCTTGATCTGGCGTCATTGCGGGAAACCGCCGCGAAGGTATTCGGCAAGGATCCGTCACAGGCCTTGGCCACCGATCTCAAGTCACTCCAGGGCGATAACCAGGAGCAGATCATCGCCGCCTGGCGCAAGGCGGTCGCCATCCAGGATGCCCTGAACTATAACGAGCCACCGGACTGGTATTACACCCTGCGCGAATCCCTGGGCTACGCATTGTTGGCCCAGGGCAAGGCGGCCGAAGCGGAAAGGGTTTTCCGTGAAGACCTGGCGGGCAATCGCCTCAGCGGTCGTTCGCTCAACGGGCTGAAGCTCAGCTTGCAACTGCAGCCGGACAAGAAGGTCCCGGCGCTGCTCGACGAACAGCTGCACAGCGCCTGGCGCAACGCGACCATCAGCGCCGCGCCGTCAGGCTTCACCACACAATAATTGCTCACACCGTTCTGTAATTGGAGCAGGGCTTGCCCGCGAAGCTTTTGGCGCCATCAAGGGCCTCTTCGCTGGCAAGCCAGGCTCCTGCAAGGGACCGGGCTCTACGATAGTTTGCGGTGAAACACGGACCTATGTAGGAGCTGGCTTGCCGGCGATGACGGCAGTGAATCCACTATCGCCATCGCTGCCAAGCCCGGAACCCGGCTTAGCCCGGCATGCACTGGAAGTCGCCGGTCTCGGCGACTTGCTTGCCATGGGAATCCATCAGCCGCGCGTTGATTTCCTGACCCAGGCTCGACTCCACCAACTGGTAGTGCTCGCCGGCCTTGAACTGGTTGTAGCTGACTTCGCCCGAGCAGTCCTGCTGGTTGCCATCGCCCCAGGGCGTCTCCACCAACATCACGTCCAGTTTGTGCGCACCGGGTGGCACTTCGAAGAAACGCCCGTCATTGATTTTCCGGCCATCGACCTTCTCGGCAAGCATGTCGCTCGGCGCCTCATCTTGCAGACCGATCCAGGCCTCGCTCGGATCCGCCTTCGGCATCGGGCCGGCACATGCGGAGAGCAGAAAAGCCAGGCCCAGGGTTGGAATCAGCATCAAGGGTTTGAATGTCATGGTGTTCTACCTTAAAGATGAAAAAGTCTGTCAGCGGTTAAATGCAGGAAAACTTCCTGGACTGGGCCACCGTCACGCCGTGGTCGTTCACCAGCTCGGCGCCCACATCGACGCCGGATCCCGACTCCACCAGGTGATAGCGCTTGCCAGCCTTGAACTGGTCGTATTCCACCTGGCCGGTGCACTCGGGCTGCTCGGTATTACCGTTGGCGCCCTGGACCAGGAGCACTTTCAGATCGTGCTTGCCCGGCGCCACTTCAAAGTAGCGGCCGTCGTCGACGCGCTTGCCATCCACACGCTCTGCCAGCAGGTCATCGCTCGACGCCTGTCCCAGGCCGATCCAGGCTTCGCTCGGATCAGCCTTGGGCACCGGCGCCGCACAGGCGGACAGCAGGCAAACCAGTCCAAGGGTCGAAATCAGCATCAGCGGCTTAAGTGTCATTGAATGAATTCCTCTCATATTCAAGTGCTATATCGCTGGACGGAAAACCCGTCTAATCGAGGCCAAGAGTGGTGAAATAGAGGCGTTTGTACAAATGAACACACATGAAGGGATTTTCAGTACTTATCTAAAAGATCCTTCATGTTGGTGAAAGCCAAACGTTAAGTTCCAGACGCAAGACTGCCGGTGTTTGCAATTCCACTCCCCGGAGGTTCAGGCATGCTCGGGCTGGTAAAGACCGCACTGCTCAAGCCCTACACGTTTATCGTGTTGGCGATATTCATCTGTATCATCGGGCCGCTGGCGGCCCTGCGTACCCCCACCGACGTGTTTCCCGACATCGGTATCCCGGTGGTCGCGGTGGTCTGGCAATACACCGGCCTGTCCCCCGAGGACATGGCTGGCCGGGTGATCTACACCTACGAACGCTCCCTGAGCTCCACGGTCAACGACATCGAACATATCGAGTCGCAATCGCTGCCGGGCATGGGCATCGTCAAGATCTTCTTTCAGCCGGGTGTGGACATCCGCACCGCCAACGCCCAGGTGACCGCGGTCTCGCAGACCGTACTCAAACAGATGCCGCCGGGGATCACCCCGCCGCTGATCCTCAACTACAGCGCCTCGACGGTGCCGATCCTGCAGATGGCGTTTTCCAGCCCGACGCTGTCGGAAGCGAAGATCCGCGACCTGGTGCAGAACAACATCCGCCTGCCGCTGACCGCCGTTCCAGGCCTGGCGATTCCAACCCCGATGGGCGGCAAACAACGCCAGATCACCCTCGACCTCGATCCCCAGGCGCTGGCCGCCAAGGGCCTCTCGGCGCAGGATGTGGGCAATGCCCTGGCCGCGCAGAACCAGATCATTCCGGTGGGTACCGCCAAACTCGGCCCCTACGAATACACCGTGCTGTTGAACAACAGCCCGAAAATCATCGAAGAACTCAACGACCTGCCGATCAAGACCGTCGACGGCGCCCTGATCACCATCGGCCAGGTGGCCCACGTGCGTGACGGCTCGCCGCCGCAAACCAACATCGTGCGGGTCGACGGCCGACGCGCGGTGCTGATGCCAGCGATGAAGAACGGCAACATCTCCACCCTGTCGATCGTCGACGGCATCCGCAACATGCTGCCGCTGATCAACGAAACCCTGCCGCCGGAGCTCAAGACCTCGCTGCTCGGCGACGCCTCGGTGTTCGTCAAGCAGTCGGTGGGCAGCGTCGCCCGCGAAGGCATCATCGCCGCGCTGCTCACCAGTGCGATGATCCTGCTGTTCCTCGGCAGCTGGCGTTCGACCCTGATCATCGCCGCCTCGATTCCGCTGGCAGTCCTCTCGGCCATCGCCCTGCTGGCCGCCACCGGCCAGACCCTCAACGTCATGACCCTGGGTGGTCTGGCGCTGGCGGTGGGGATCCTGGTGGACGATGCGACGGTGACCATCGAGAACATCAACTGGCACCTGGAACAGGGCAAGGCGGTCAACGACGCGATCCTCGACGGCGCGAAACAGATCGTCGGCCCGGCCTTTGTCTCGCTGCTGTGTATCTGCATCGTGTTCGTGCCGATGTTCATGCTCCAGGGCATCGCCGGCTTCCTGTTCCGGCCGATGGCGCTGGCGGTGATCTTCGCCATGGCCAGCTCCTTTATCCTCTCGCGGACCCTGGTACCGACCCTGGCGATGTTCCTGCTCAAGCCCCATGTGGTCGAGGGCGGTAGCGGTCATCATCCCGAGGATGAATTCATCAACCATCACGAAGGCGAACAGCACCGCAAGCCACGCAATCGCCTGCTGCAAGGCGTGCTGAATTTCCAGCAGGGTTTCGAGCGCGGCTTTTCCACGGTGCGCGACGTCTACCACGGCCTGCTGCAACTCGCGCTGGGTTGCCGCAAGCGTTTCCTGCTGGGTTTCCTGGCCTGCGTGCTGGCGTCCTTCAGCCTGCTGCCGAGCCTGGGCGAAGACTTCTTCCCCGCCACCGACGCCGGTGCCCTGGCCCTGCACGTACGCCTGCCACTGGGTACGCGAATCGAAGAAAGCGCCGCCACCTTCGACCGTATCGAAGCGCGGATCCGCGAGGTGATTCCCGCCGAGGAACTGGACAACATCGTCGACAACATCGGTATTCCATTGAGCGGTATCGACATGGCCTATAGCAGCAGCGGCACCATCGGCCCGCAGGACGGCGATATCCAGGTCACCCTCAAGGCCGATCACCAGCCCACCGCCGACTATGTGAAAAAGCTGCGCACGGCCTTGTCGGAAAGCTTCCCCGGCAGCCAGTTCGCGTTCCTCCCGGCAGACATCAGCAGCCAGATCCTCAACTTCGGCGCACCGGCCCCGCTGGACGTGAAAATCTCCGGACGCAGCGCCGAGGAAAACCGCGTCTTCGCCCTGGAACTGCAACGACGCCTGCAACATGTACCGGGGATCGCCGACCTGCGGATCCAGCAATCGGTCGGCTACCCGTCGCTGGAGGTGAAGGTTGACCGCATGCGCGCCAAAGGCCTGGGCATTACCGAGCGTGACGTCACCAACAGCATGGTCGCCTCGTTGGCGGGCAGCTCCCAGGTGGCACCGACCTTCTGGCTCAACCCGGCCAACGGCGTGTCCTATGGCGTGGTCGCGGCTACCCCGCAATACCGCCTGGACAGCCTGCCGTCACTGGAAGCGCTGCCGGTCACCGGCAGCAACGGCCAGTCGCAGATCCTTGGTGGCCTGGCGACCATCAATCGGGTGCAGAGCCCGGCGGTGGTCACCCACTACAACATCCAGCCGACCCTGGACATCTACGCCAGCGTGCAAGGCCGCGACCTCGGCGCGGTGGCCCATGACATCCAGAAGATCCTCGACGAGGCCTCGTCCTTGCGGCCCAAGGGCGCGATTGTCAGCCTGCACGGCCAGATCGACGCCCTGCATGAAGCCTTTGGCGGCCTGAGCTTCGGCCTGCTCGGCGCGGTGGTGCTGATCTACCTGCTGATCGTGGTCAACTTCCAGTCCTGGGTCGATCCGTTCGTGATCATCACCGCCCTGCCCGCGGCCCTGGCCGGAATCGTCTGGATGCTGTTCCTGAGCGGCACCTCGCTGTCGGTGCCGGCCCTGACCGGGGCCATCCTGTGCATGGGCGTGGCCACCGCCAACTCGATCCTGGTGGTGAGCTTCTGCCGCGAGCGCCTGGCCGAACACGGCGATGCCCTGAAGGCCGCTCTGGAAGCCGGCTATACCCGTTTCCGCCCGGTCTGCATGACCGCCCTGGCGATGATCATCGGCATGTTGCCGCTGGCCCTTTCCGAAGAACAGAACGCCCCTCTCGGACGCGCCGTAATCGGCGGTCTGATCCTGGCGACCACTGCCACCCTGCTGTTCGTCCCCGTGGTGTTCAGCCTGGTGCATGGCCGCCAACCTATTCGCGCCGTAGCTGGAGAACACACCCATGACTGATCGCAAACCCTCGAGCAAACGCCTGCTCTACATGGGCATCGGCGGGCTGACCCTGGCCGCCTTGCTGGTCGCCAACGGGATTGCCGCGCGAACCCGCCATGAAAAAGCCGTGACCGCCTGGACCGAAACCGCCGCCGTGCCCATGGTCAGTGTCTTCAAGCCGGCACAGAACGCCGCCGGCGATACCCTGCGCCTGCCGGCCCACCTGGAAGCCTGGAGCAAGGCACCGATCCATGCACGGGTCAGCGGCTACCTGAAAGACTGGAAAACCGACATCGGCAGCCAGGTCCAGGCCGGCCAGATACTCGCCGAAATCGACAGCCCGGACCTCGACCAACAGGTCGCCCAGGCCCACGCCCACCTGGTGCAGGAACAGGCCAATGCGCGCCTGGCCGAGACCACCGCCAGCCGTTGGCAGAACCTGGTGGCGACCCATTCGGTGTCGCGCCAGGAAGCCGATGAAAAAAGCTCCAACGCCGCCGCGGCCAAGGCCAATGTCGAAGCCGCCGCCGCCGACTACGCGCGGCTGTCGGCCCTGGAAGCCTACAAGATCATTCGCGCGCCCTTCGCCGGCACCATCACCGCCCGCAACACCGATATCGGCCAGTTGATCAAGGCCGACAACGACAGCGATCCGGAGCTCTTCGACATTGCCGACACCCATCAGCTGCGGCTCTACGTGCCCATCCCGCAGAACTACGCCAGCGTGATCCGTCCCGGTCTCGAGGTGAAACTGACGGTACCGGAACATCCGGGCCAACAGTTCAACGCCAAACTGCTGGGCAACTCCACCGCGATCGACTCACGCTCCGGCACCCTGCTGGCGCAGTTCGTCGCCGAGAACCCGGACAACGTCCTGCTGCCGGGCGACTACGCCGAGGCGACCCTGCCGATCCCGGCAGACACCCATGGCGTCAGCATTCCGGCCAGCGCCCTGATCTTCCGGGCCCAGGGCACCCAGGTGGCCGTGTTGGACACCCAGTCCCATGTGCATCTGCGCGACATCCACATCGGCCTGGACCTGGGCGAGCGCCTGGTCATCGACCAGGGCCTGAAACCCGCCGACACCGTGATCGACAACCCGCCGGACGCCCTGCGCGAAGGCGACCCGGTCAAACTCGCCGAAGCCGGAGGCCAACATGTCCCCAAGGCTTAAGCGCAGCGCCTGGCTCTTGATCGCGACCTTGCAGGGCTGCTCCCTGGCACCGACCTACCAGCCGCCGCAACTCGACTTGCCGCAGCACTATCGCGAGCAGACCAGCGACGGTCCGTGGCACCTGGCACAACCGGGCGACCACTTGTCACAACAATGGTGGTCGCTGTTCCACGACGCGCCTCTCAACGACCTGCAACAGCGCCTGCTCAAGGCCAACCCGGACCTGGCCGCCGCCCTGGCGCACTATGACGGCGCCCAGGCCTACGCGAGCCAGCTGCACGCTGGGCTGTTCCCGCAGATCAGTGCCAGTGCGCAACCCCTGCGTCAGCGCCAATCGGACAATCGCCCGTTGCGCGGCAGCACCCAGCCGGCGGTGTACAACAGCAATACCGCGGGCTTTGCGCTGAACTTCGACCTCGACCTGTGGGGGCGGATTCGCAACCAGGTGGCCGCTGGCGACGCTCAGGCCCAGGCCTCCGGCGACGACCTGGCGGTGGCGCGCCTGAGCCTGCAACAGCAGTTGGCGACCTTGTATGTCCAGCTCAATGGCCTCGATGCCCAGAGCCGGATTCTCACCAGTTCCCTGGAGGACTACACCCAGGCGCTGCAACTGACCCGTGATCGCTACCAGGGCCAGATTGCCTCGGAACTTGACCTGACCCGCGCCCAGAGCCAACTGGCCGAGGCGCAGGCGCAGCTGGACGAAGTGCACGGCCAACGCAACCTGGCCGAACACGCGATTGCCGAATTGGTGGGCGAACCGGCCAGCGACTTCCAGTTGCCGCCGACCCAGGCGATCCTGACGATTCCCAAGGTGCCCGGCGCCCTGCCCAGCGGCCTGCTGCAACGTCGCCCAGATATCGCCGCGGCGGAACGCCGGGTGTTTGCCGCCAATGCCGGAATCGGCGTAGCCAAGGCCGCCTGGTACCCGGACTTCAGCCTGACCGGCCTGCTCGGCGGCCAGACCCAGGGCAGCGGCAGCCTGCTGTCGACGGGCAATCGTTATTGGGCACTTGGGCCGCTGGTCAACCTACCGATTTTCGACGGCGGTCGCCTCGATGCCCAGGAGCATCAGGCCAAGGCCGAGTTCGACGAGGCCTCGGCCCATTACCGCGGCCAGGTCCTGCGCGCGGTGCGCGAAGTCGAGGACAACCTGGCGCAACTGCGCGACTTGCAGCGCGAGGCCGAGGATGAGCAGGCAGCGGTGAATGCCGCGCAGAACACCCAGACCCTGGCGATGAACAGCTACCAGGCCGGGGCGGTGAACTACCTGGACGTGGTGACGGCGCAAACGGCGGCATTGCAGACGCAGCGGCAGTTGCAGGCGCTGCAGACCCGCCAGTTGCAGGCCAGTATCGGCCTGATGACCGCCTTGGGTGGCGGTTGGAGCGCCGAGGGCTGAAGGCCCCGTTCCCAGGCTGAACACGCGCCCTTGTAGGATCCGGCTTGCTGGCTCCTACAGGTTTCGCGGTGCACGTGAGACTCCGTTCCCGAGTGCGCAACTTTTGCCCCATCCCTGGCGTTAAAAACGCCTCCTCCCAACCCACAATACCCGCCACACAAGGCGTCCAACCCAGCAGGCAACTTCCTGCCCGCCCATGTGCAATACCTTGCGCAGTTTTCCAGAAAAAACACTCTAAAATCCTAGAACACTTCGAGAAACATCAAATAACTTACTGTTTTTAAACAATAAATAAAAACAGGCACAACTCTTGATCTGTAGACCTGCGAACCCATCGAGTTTCCCTTGATGGCAAACAGCACCTCTTTGGACAAGGAATTCATTCATGCCAACACCAGCCTACCTGACCCTGCAAGGCACCAAGCAAGGCCTGATCACCGCGGGTACCTTTACCCAGGACTCGGTCGGAAACATCTACCAGGAGGGTCATGAAGACCAGATCCTGGTCCAGGGTTTCGCCCACGACGTCACCATTCCCCGCGACCCGCAGTCCGGGCAACCGACCGGCCAGCGTGTGCACCAACCGCTGATGATCAGCAAGGTCTTCGACAAGTCCTCGCCGCTGATTTTCAGCGCCCTGACCAGCGGGGAAAAACTGACCAAATGCCGTCTGGAGTGGTACCGCACCTCCTCCTCCGGCACCCAGGAGCACTATTTCACTATCGAACTGGAAGACGCCATCGTCGTCGACGTGAAATCGCGCATGCCCAACTGCCAGGACCCGAACCAGGCGCATTTCACCCATCTGGAAGACGTGTTCTTCAGCTACCGCAAGATCACCTGGACCCACGAAGTGGCGGGCACCTCCGCCTTCGATGACTGGCGCTCCCCGGTGATCTGATTGCCCTTTGGCGCCGTTCGGCCTGGCCGACGGCGCCTTCCACCGTTCCCTCAAACCTTTTGGCACGCCGCGGCTTCGGCCTTGGCGAAGGGTTCGTACGGCCCTGATTTCACGCCAAAGCGTTTTCCAAGGAGGAATCCATGCCAGCGCCGGCCAATCAACCTCGCTTCAGCCTGATGATCGAGGACTTCGAACACTCGCTGCAGGTCGCCGCCTTCAGCGGCCGTGAAGCCCTTAACCAGTCCTTCAGCTTCGATCTGGAGCTGGTGGGCGAGCGGGATCTCGATCTGCAAAGCCTACTGCACAAGCAAGCCTTTCTCAGACTCTGCCCCTCGGGCGCGGGTATCCACGGGCAGCTCTATCGTGTCGCCCAGGGTGCACGTGGCCGGCGCCTGACGCATTACCAGGTCTGCCTGCGCCCACGCCTTGCCGACCTCGAACATCGCATCAACCAACGCATCTTCCAGCACCTCAGTACTCCGCAAATCATCGCGCAGGTGCTGCACGACCATGGCCTGTTCAGCAATCACTACCGCTTCCATCTCAGTGGCCACTACCCGGCGCGGGAATACTGCGTGCAATACCGGGAGTCCGACCTGCACTTCATCCAGCGCCTGTGCGAGGAAGAAGGGCTGCATTTTCACTTCCAGCATGACCCCGGCAGCCACACCCTGGTGTTCGGCGACGACCAGGCGTTTTTCCCCACACAAGCGCCTCGGCGTTATCAAACGGACGGTGGCCTGGCAGCCCCGACCACGGTTATCAAGCACTTCAACGTGCGCCTGGAAACCCGCAGCAGCGGCGTCGCACGGCGGGATTACGACTTCGCGAATCCCGGTCGCCCGCTTGAACAGATCAGGCGCGGCGAACAGCTGCCAGATCTGGAGGACTACGCATTCCCAACGCGCGGTATCGACCCGCAGCACGGCAAACAACGGGCGCAACGAGCCCTGGAGAGACACCGCTGCACATTCCGTCAGGCCCAGGGCCAAAGCGATATTCCGACCCTGTCGAGCGGCCATCTGCTGACACTCACCGAGCACCCGCACACCGCCTGGAATGCCCTCTGGCTGTTGACCGAAATCAACCACGAAGGCCGGCAACCGCAAGTCCTGGAAGAGCTCGCCGACATTGCCGACAAGGCGGACGGCTTCCGGCAGGGCTATCGAAACAGCTTCCGTGCCCTGCCCGCCGACGCACCTTTTCGCCCCACGCCGGGCCATCTGAAACCACGCATCGATGGCAGCCAGACCGCCGTGGTCACGGGCCCGCCGGGCGAGGAAATCCATTGCGATGCCCATGGCCGGATCAAGGTGCAGTTTCACTGGGATCGGGCCGCGACCCAGAGCGATTCCAGCAGTGGCTGGCTGAGGGTCGCCTCGGCCTGGGCCGGAAACGGCCATGGCGCAGTGAGTATCCCCCGTGTCGGCATGGAAGTGCTGGTGAGCTTTCTCGAGGGCGACCCGGATCAGCCGCTGATTACCGGTTGCTTGCACCACGCCCGCAATCGACCGCCCCACGAACTGCCGGCGCACAAGACCCGGAGCGTCTTTAAAACCCTCAGTTCACCCGGTGGCGGCGGCTTCAACGAGCTGCGTATCGAGGACCGCAAGGGCCAGGAGCAGATCTACCTGCATGCCCAGCGTGACTGGCAACAGATGGTCGAACACGACCAGTTCATCCAGGTCGGTCATGAGCGTCACGACAGCGTGACCGCCAACAGCTACCGCGAACTCAAGGCCGATGAGCATCGCACCACCCTGGCCGATCGCAAGACCGATATACGCGCCGACGATCACCTGAATATCGGCCAGAGCCGGCATGTACGGCTCGGCAACAGCTATCTCCTCCAGGCCGCTGAGGAGATCCACCTCAAAAGTGGTGCCCGGGTGGTGATCGAAGCCGGCAGCGAACTGACCCTCAAGGTCGGTGGCAGCTTTATCAGGATCGATGGCGGCGGTATTACCCTGAGCCCGGAACCGAACACAGACGCTGGGGCGACGCCGGGTGTCGGCACCCGGGTTGCCGCCCTGCTGCCCGGTCTGTTCCAGGCCGTTGAGCGCCCTCTCCCCACGGCGCCTTTGTCCATGGCGCAACTGACCACCCTGCTACGTGGCGCGGCGTTCTGCGAAGAGTGCGAAAAGTGCAAGGCAGGTGTCTGTGAGCGCTGACCTCCTGACACCCGAGCGCTGGCTGGCCCAGGTCCCGCTTGCCCCTCACGAGCGCCTCTACCTGGTACTCAGCGACGCCAGCGAGGCCAAGCCGCTGGCCGCCTTGCGCAGGATCGGCAGCCCGCTGGCGCCCCTGCCGATCTGGAGGGACACACCTTATGCCGATTGGTTTGAGGTGATGCCTCATCTCCTCGAACTCACGGCACAAAGCCCGTTTCTGTCGTGGATTGCCGACACCGGCTACCAGGATTGGGGCTGGCTTGCGGTGTCGTCGAACACCCCGGAACAGCTCATGGCGCACCTGCGCGGGCTGACCCAGGTGAAGCTGCCGACGGGCAACCCGGTGTTCTTTCGTTTCTGGGACGGCCGCCAATGGCTACCGACCCTCGACTTTCTCCGCGCCGAGGCTGGTGAACTGCTGCCGGGCCTGAGTCGCTACCTCATCAATGGCCAGGCGCGAACGCTCGCCACCGCGATCAGGCGCGAAGCCAGGACCTTTCCCTGGTGGGAGGTTCCGCCGTTGCTGCTGGAACACCTGTCCGGGGCGAGCCCCGAAACCCTGATCGACAACAGCCTGCAGTGGCTGAGCGAAGACCACCCGGCGCTGTATGACGCCGTGCCCATCCCCCATCTGCGACACAAGATCGCCCGTTTCCTGGAGCGTTCGGCGCCCGGCCCGAGCCGGCAGGGTGCCCTGCTCACCTACCTCACCCGGGAACTGACGGTCGGGGAGTTTCTGGCCAGGGAGGCCAACCGATGAATCGCATCGACTACATCGAAACACAACTCGACGGCTTCAAGGACAGCCTGACGCTCTATCACCAGCAGACCCGCAGCTGGTATGCCCAAGCGCTGGACCAGGTCAGCCATGCGGCGGACCTGCCTTCACTGCTGGGCATGGACCGGGTCATCCGCTTCGGCGACAGCCGCAAGGTCGTCGGTCTCCAGGACCGCGACTTCCTGTCCAACGTTGCACAGTGCCCCGCCAGCGGCGTGCTGAGCATCGAGAGTCTGTTCGAGTCGGTCCATGAGATTCCAGTGGGCGACCTGCTGGTCGACGTCATCCCCGTCGACGGTGGTCCTTCGACCTCGATCCTACTCGACGCTCAGGGCAAGGGTAGCTTCCAGGGCCAGCCAGGTCAGTTCTATCGGGTGCGGGTACAGGGCGGCGTCACCCCCGAGCAGGTCGACGCCCTGTTCGCCGCCTACGCGGACCTGACCCGGGACCTGGAAACCTGGTTGCGGCGCGAATGGAGTGGCTTCAAACCGCAATGGTCATCACAGACCACCTCGACGGCACTACTGGCCGTCGGTGAAGGTCTGGCCAGCGGCAGTTGGGAAGCGATCAAGGGTGTCTGGGAAGGGATCGAGCTGCTGTTCGACATCCTCAAGGATCCCCTCGCCTATGTCGACCGTCTGGGCAGCAGTGCCCAGGCGTTGGCCGACCTCGCGCGACGGGCCCCGGCCGTGATGGAAAAGGCCCTGTTGCTGGCCAGCGACGAAGCCGCGCTCTTTCTGCTGTTACGCAGCGCCGCGATCTGGCTCGCGGCGCTGCCGCCGAGCCAGCTGGCCGGGGACACCGCGCATGTCGTGGCGAGCCCCCTGGTCTCCGTGCTGATCGACTTGCTTCTGGGGTTGGTGCTTACCGTCGCGGCGGCGGGCGCTGGCGTTGCCTATCTGGCGCTGCGCCTGAAGAAGTACGGCAGCCAAATGGTGGAAGCCGGCACCCGGTTCATCCAGGGCCTCTTCAGCCTGCTCGATAACTTCATGGGTTATGTCGGTCGTTACAAGGCCGTGGCGGCTCGAGGTGTGGCGGGCACGCAGAAACAGGGCGTCCTGCAAATGCGCTGGGACGGGCGCAAGAACGCCACGCTGCGCCAGACCGAACACCTCGACGACGTTCCTCGGCAAGCCAGCAATCCCAATGGCCAGAGCGCCGAACGCGCGGACAAGACCCAGACCCACGGTTGCCCGGTGTCGATGGTCACCGGCGAAGAACTGCTGACCCTGGTCGATGGCGAGCTGGACGGGCCGCTGTCGTTTTCCTGGAGCCGGCTGTATCGCACCAGTGCCGTTGAAACCCGCCAGGGCCTCGGTCCGGGCTGGAGCCATGGGTTGGCCCACAGCCTGAGGTTCGACGACGACGAGGTTATCTGGACCGACCAGGAAAACCGCTCCATACGCTTCCCTCGCCCCAGTACCCAACGGCCGGCCATCCACAACAGCCTGAGCGAAGCGGCGATCTACCTGGGCGATGCGCCCGATGAACTGATCCTGACCCAGGCCGGCGACACGCCCTGGTTCTATCACTTCAGGTACGACCGCCACGGCGCCCGGCTGTTCTCCCTCAGTGACCGATATGGCAATCGGCTGAGCATCAGCCATGACGCCGAAGGCCGTATCCAGCGCCTGGACAACGGCCTCGGACGCGCCCTGCTGTTGCGTTACGACCGTAGCCGTATCGTCGCGATCGAGTACCAGCAGGAACAGGCCGCCACTTATCTCGCCGAGGGCTGGCAGACGTTGCGCACGCTGGTGCGCTATCGCTACGACGACCAGGGTCGCCTGATCGAAGCCGCCAATGCCGTCGACGAGTGCGAGCGCTATGCCTATGACGAACATCACGTCATTCGCGAACGTCAGTTGGCCGGCGGAGCCGCGTTCTACTGGGAGTGGCAAGGCGTGGGCAAGCTGGCCCGCTGCGTACGCCACTGGGCCAGTTTTGCGCAGATGGACAGCCGCTACACCTGGGACGACGACGGCAGTGTTACCGCCCATCACATCGATGGTAGCGAAGAAATCTTTGCCCACGATGAGCGGGCGCGGCTGATCCGCAAGGTCGATGCCGATGGCGCCGAGCAACACAAGGCCTATGACGCCCAAGGTCGTCTGATTGCCGAAAAGGACGCCCTGGGCGCTGTCACCGAATATCGCTACAGCGACGCCGGCCGGCTGCTGGCCGTTATTCCGCCCGAAGACGAGCCGACCTTCTACGAGTATCACAACGGTCACCTGTGCAACGTGCAACGTGGCCCGGCGCGCTGGAAATATGCGCGCAATCCCCAGGGCGATATCACCCGCTCCACCGACCCTTCTGGCCACGTCACCGAGTATGAATACGGCCGCCGGGGCCTGCTGAGCGAGATCCGTCATCCGGATGGCAGCCGACACACCCTCACCTGGGACCGACTCGGCCATCTGCTGGAGGAACGACTGCCCGACGGCAGCCTGCTGAAATACGGCTACGACGAGCAAGGCCGACAAACCAGCCGCCAGGCAGCGGACGGCGCCATCACCCACTACACGTGGGACGCCATTGGCCGCCTGACCCAGGTTGAAATGCCCGGCGGGGCCAGGCGCCGCTTCAGCTACAACGCCTACGGCAAGATCACTGCCGAGACCGATGAGCTGGGACGGGTGACCCGTTATGAATACGCGGACGACTTGCACCAGGTCAGTCGTCGCCTCAACCCCGACGGCAGCCAACTGCGCTATCGCTATGACAATGCCCGGCTGCTGCTCAGCGAAATCGAAAACGAGCGTGGCGAGCATTACCGTCTCGACTATTACGCCAATGGCCTGATCCGCGAGGAAACCGGCTTCGACGGGCGGCGCACCGGCTACACCTACGACCTTAACGGCCACCTGCTGGAGAAAAAAGAGTTCGGCGACGACGGCAGTGAGCTCGTCACCGCCTACCAGCGCGACAGCGCCGGACGCCTGCTGCTCAAGAACCTCGCCGATGGTAGCAAGGTCCACTATCACTACGATGGACTGGGCCGTCTGGTCAGTGTCGATGACGGACACTGGCCGCTGACCTACGGCTACGACAACCAGGACCACCTGACCAGCGAGCACCAGGGCTGGGCAACCCAGCGCTATCGCTACGATGCCGTAGGCCAGTTGATTCACTGCCGTTTGCCGGACGGCAACCTGATCGATTATCGCTACCTGCCGGGTGGTCGATTGATCGGCGTCGACCTCAATGGCCGACACCTGACCCGCCACCGCTTCGAAGCCGGACGCGAGCGCCTGCGCCAACAGGGCCAACTGCTCAGCCATTACCGTTACGACGAACAAGGGCGGCTGCTGAAACACAGCCTCAGCCAGGACAATAGCGGGCGTTACCAGCGTTTCTACGCCTATGAAGCCAACGGCAATCTGGCGAGTATCGACGACAGCCGCCACGGCCTGCGCCGTTACCAGTACGACCCGCTGGATCGACTGAGCGAAGTCCGTGGCGATCCTTGCGAACGTTTCGTTCACGACCCCGCCGGCAACCTGCTGGGCGACAGTCCGCGCATGGCGCGCACCCGTGGTAATCGCCTGCTGTTCCGCGGTCATAGCCATTTCGACTACGACGCCTTTGGCAACCTGATCCGTGAACGCAACGGAACCGAGCCACAGCTCGTTACCGAATACCGTTATGACTGTCAGCACCGACTGACCGGCGTCAGCCTGCCGGATGGCGGCACGGTCAGCTACCGCTACGACGCCTTTGGCCGGCGGATTGCCAAGACCTGCGCGGGCCGGACCACCGAATACCTCTGGCAAGGTGATCGGCTGATTGCCGAAAGCGGCCCGGCGCATTACCGCAGCTACCTGTACGAACCGGACAGCTTTCGGCCCCTGGCCCTGCTCAATGGCGAGGGGCCGGAGCAGGTCGAGGCGTTCCATTACCAACTCGACCACCTGGGTACACCCCAGGAGCTGACGGACGAAGCCGGCAATATCCGCTGGGCGGCGCGCTACCACGCCTATGGCCGGATAGCCCACCTCGATCGAGCGGATATCGACAACCCGCTGCGTTTCCAGGGCCAGTATTTCGATACAGAAACCGGCTTACACTACAACCGGCATCGCTACTACAATCCCGAAACCGGCCGCTACCTCACCCCCGACCCGATCAAACTGGCCGGCGGGCTGAACAGCTACCAGTACGCGCCCAACCCTACGGGGTGGGTGGATCCGTTGGGGTTGAGTTGTGACTGTCCTGGTGAGGGGAACCAAAAGTCCACAAATAATTTAACAAAAACCACAGTAAACATAGGTGAGCCTGGAGTTCCCGAAACATCGACAACTCCTCCCGCTAGGGGCTATGTAAAGGAGGTCTTTGCCAACAAGGCAATTAAACCTCAAGATGTGACAACCGAGTGGGAACACTTCCTAGGAGAACCACCATATACAAATATCAACCCTCGAACAGGAGTCCTAGATCAGGATCGGCTAGTCTCATCCGATGGCCTACGCAGTATTCGATACGGGTCCCATGAAATGAATAGCAAACCAAGCAAGCATCATTACCATGAGGAAACCTGGACCCTCGAAAAATCAAAAAACGTGATGAATGTCGACAACACTGCGATTAGAATTCAATTTCAGGCTCCTAAAAAATGAAAATAAAAGTAATAAAAATTCTGCCCCACGACGGAGCACTAAAAAAGATTTCATTTTCTACGTCAGCCGGCTGCGGCATAGCTTTGTGGGCTGATGAGTTGCTTAAGGAAAACGATGAATATGACGTAGAGTTCGACATAGGTGACGACCTCATATGGGGCACCAGCATAAACCCGACTATTGAAAAAAAAGACAAATTTGAAATTTTCGGTGACACCACCAAAATCACCGCGAACATAATATCAAACGAAGAAAACAGCCTTGCTCTAGAAATACAGCAGTCCATAATACTAATAGAAGCCAACTCCTCACCGCTTCCACTACCACAGAGAGTTGAACTATCGGCAAAACACATCACTCTTTACCCAATTGCATTCTAGGCATGCTGCTGGCAAGCAGCCCGCCAGCACCATTTCCACGCAGGGCTGAATTATCAGTAAAAACACCTCACCTTTTACTCAATTGAACACCAAACACATTGAACATCATAAAAATCATAATACTTATCAACAATAAAAAGCAGATAGCAACTTTAGTATGCGACACCAAAACAACATCCATGAAACTCATCATAAATAGCACCCCAGAAGAAACCTACATCGCCGACGATTTCTATGAATGCCTCGGAAAAATCAGAAAAGAACATCAAAATATAACTTTTCTCTGCAAGGGCTCAAAAATAAATGTTCGCCCATCGAGCATGTCATCACAAATGCCCCTTGGAATAAAAGCGTATGAATTGACACTAGGAAAACCGTCTTCACCAAAAGATTTAGTAGACATTTTTGACTACGAGGAAAACGACCTCACCAACAGCCGAGAAGAACAGGAAGCCTTCTATATGAAATGGCGCGAGACACCAAAATCTTGAAATTTAAAATCGATGATATTTTATTTTTCGGTCACAAAAACAAGAAAATATAACTGCAACTAATTTGGCACCAGAAAAGACTCCTCAGCAAAAATCCCGATGACTGCTCACCGGGACCACACATCAACTACAAACCAAAATCTCAACACGCACAAGCAACCCCTAACTCCCGTTGCAGCACCTGCTCACCTGCCAGGCCGAAGCCCTCATCCAGCCATCCCATCACCCCGCCCATCATCTCCTTCACCGGATACTCGAGCGCAGCCAGTTTCACCGCCGCACGGTGGGCGCCGTTGCAATGCGGGCCCGCGCAATAGACCACAAACAAGGTATCGCGCGGGTATTGCGCCAGGTACTCGGCGGTCATCAACCGATGGGGCATATTGATCGCCCCGGGCACATGCCCCTGTGCAAAGGCCGACTCACCCCGCACATCCACCAGCACGAAATCCAGCGCGCCATCCTGCTGGCTGGCATGCACGTCGGAACAATCAGTTTCCAAGGTCAGGCGGAGACTGAAATGCTTCAAGGCAATCGCCGAATGGGCGGCAGGGATACGACGAACCAGGCTTACCATGGTGTGGGTGCTCCAATCAGTGGGGGTGAAAGGACTTTATCCAGTTCATCATTATCGCTACAGTGGCGCACAAGACACTTACTGGTAAGTTTCCGCCATATGAATTCCTTTCCCGGTCTGGTCGCGATCCTGGCATACGATGGCCTCTGCACTTTCGAATTCGGCATCGCCGTGGAGATCTTCGGCTTGCCGCGCCCTGAGTTCGACTTTCCCTGGTATGAGCACCGTATCGTCGGTGTCGATCCCGGACCGATGCGGGCCATGGGCGGTATCCAGGTGCTGACCGACGGAGGGTTGGAACAACTTGAAGACGCACGAACCCTCATCGTTCCCGGCTGGCGCAGCCGTACCGAGCCACCTCCTGCGCAACTCATCGAGGCCTTGCAACAGGCTCATGCCCGAGGTGCGCGGATCGTTTCCATTTGTTCGGGGGTGTTCGTACTGGCTGCAGCCGGCCTGTTGAATGGCCGACAGGCGACCACCCATTGGCGTTACACAGAAGAACTCGCCGAGCGCTTCCCTGCTATCGAGGTGAATCCCGATGTGTTGTATGTCGACGCTGGGCAAATCATCACCTCAGCTGGCAGCGCGGCCGGTATCGATGCCTGCCTGCATCTGGTCGCTCGTGACTTCGGCACCCAGGTAGCCAATACCGTGGCCCGGCGACTGGTCATGTCGCCTCAGCGCACCGGTGGCCAGGCGCAATTCATTCCGGCGCCGGTCGGTCGTACGCCACGCAATGATCTGTCACGGGTCATGCAATGGGCCCGGGAACGCCTGCATGAACCGCTGGAGGTCCGCCAACTCGCCAGCCAAGCCGCCATGAGCGAGCGTACCTTCCTGCGACGCTTCAGCGAGGCAACCGGCATCACCCCCAAAGCCTGGTTGCAACACGAACGACTGGCCAGAGCCCGAGAATTACTGGAAAGTGGCAATGAAAGCAGCGACCGTATCGCCGAACAATGCGGTTATCGCTCCGTCGAAAGCTTTCGGGTTGCGTTTCGCAGCCTGGTCGGTTTGCCACCTTCGGTTTATCGCGAACGCTTCGGGCAAGCACACAGACATTGAAGACCAGTGAGGCACCTCCCCCATGGATACCCAGAACTTGATGTACGCAGGCCCCTTGATCTCCCTCGCCCTGCTCTGGGCCGTCGCGGTGGTCACGCCAGGCCCCAATTTTTTCACCACCGCCCAGCTCGCCGCCGGTAACTCGCGCAAGCATGGCGTGGTCTGCGCACTGGGTGTCGCCACCGGGACTATTCTCTGGGGCCTGGCCGGCGGGTTGGGGATCAAGTCGCTGTTTACCGCCGCACCATCGCTGTACCTGGCACTGAAGATCGCCGGTGGCGCTTACCTGATCTACCTCGGCATCAAGCTGTTCGTGCGCAAACAACCCACCAATCCCGGCCAGCAACCCACACTCCACGAACCCAAACGCAGCCTGCTCTCGGCCTATAGCCGAGGCCTGCTGGGCAATATGACCAACCCCAAGTCCGCACTGTTCGTCGCGACCATCTTCGCCACCACCATGCCCAGTTCCCCACCCGCCCCGCTGCTGGCCATGGCCGTCGCGATCATGAGCGGTCTGTCCTTCTGCTGGTACACCAGCGTGGCCCTGGTGTTTGCCAGTACACGGATGTCAGCCTTCTACAGCCGCTGCCGCAAAGGCCTGGATCGCTTTGCCGGGACTTGCTACCTGCTGTTCGGCGCTCATCTGATGGCGAATCGCTGAGTCAAGGACGCAGGATTTCACCGTCCACCGCGTCGCCGATTTTCAAGAAGTGCCCGCCGGCCACGTGGTGCAAGGTACGCAACTCATCGTGCCCCGCAAAATGCCAGCGCCCTTCGCTAAATACCCGCGAATCAGCCTGGGCTGAAATAACTTCGGCCAGGAACAGATCGTACTGCTCATGATTATGCGGCTCCGGCAGCAAGCGGCACTCCAACCAGGCAACACAGCCCTCCAGCATTGGCGCATCGATCTTCTCGCCCTTGAAGGTTTCCAGGCCATAGGCATCGAACTTGTCACGGCTATGACTCTGGGTCAGCTCAAGGCCGGAGGTTGTGCCGACGGTTTGCACGACATCGGCCTGGGCCACACAAGGCACGTTGACCACGAAGGTCCCCGAGGCTTCCAGCAAACGCCGTGTCCAGGTGGACTTGTCGATCACCACTGCAATCTTCGGCGGGTCGAAATCCAGAGGCATGGCCCAGGCCGCCGCCATGATATTGCGCTGGCCATCGTGAGCAGCGCTGACCAGCACCGTAGGACCGTGATTGAGCAGGCGATAGGCTTTGGACAAGGGCACGGCAAGACGATGGACGGCGGACATAAGCAATGTTTCCTGACAAAAATACAAAAGGAACATCCTAGGGGAGCACACCAGGGAAACACAGCCCCCCTCGGCCAAAGAAACTGCATCGTTTCGTGTCTGCCGCTGCCTGAACAATTCAACCGCAAGAGTCGGAGTGTTCGCGCTCGGCGGCCTTTCTAGACTGCACGCCTTACCGGATACGCCTGGAGGCAGTCTCATGCACACCCGAATACAATCACTGGATTGGCCGGCGATCCGTCGCGACCTGGACCAGCAAGGCAATGCCCTGTTGCCCAATCTGCTAAACCCCGAAGAATGCCTGGAACTCGCCGCCCTGTACCCGCGCAAAGAGTCTTTCCGCTCCCGGGTCGTCATGGCCCGCCACGGTTTCGGTCAGGGTGAATACCAATACTTCGCCTACCCGCTCCCGGCGCTGGTTCAACAGTTGCGCACCACGCTCTACCCACCTCTGGCAACGATTGCCAATGACTGGAACGAGCGCATGCATATAGCCGGATCGTTTCCCGAGACACACCAGGCCCTGCTCCAGCGTTGTCATGACGCCGGCCAGCAACGCCCCACGCCCTTGCTGCTGCAGTACGCAGCCGGCGACTACAACTGCCTGCACCAGGACCTGTACGGCGAACAGGTGTTTCCATTGCAAGTCGCCATCTTGCTGTCCCAACCGGGAGAAGACTTCAGCGGTGGCGAGTTCGTCCTCACCGAGCAACGTCCGCGCATGCAGAGCCGTCCCCAGGTGGTCCCGCTGAAACAGGGCGATGCGGTGATCTTTGCCGTATCCCAACGCCCGGTGCACGGCACGCGAGGGTTCTATCGCGTGAATATGCGCCACGGCGTCAGCCGGGTGAACTCAGGCCAACGGCATACCCTGGGCATCATCTTTCATGACGCCACCTGACATCTCATCCACTAGCAGTAGAATTCAACCGCAAGACTCGGAGTTTTCCCGTCTCGCCACCCGCATAAGCTGAGCGAGAACTGAATCTTCCGACAGGAGAACACCATGAAAACTTCGCTCCAGGGACAACCCGTGGAAAATGATCCGCGCTGGCAAGCGGTACTGGCGCGAGACGCCAGCGCCGATGGGAGCTTCGTCTACGGCGTCAGGACCACAGGTGTGTATTGCCGCCCGAGCAGTGGCGCGCGTCGGCCCAATCCGGAAAATGTCGAATTCTTCGAGACCTCCGAGCAAGCTGAGGCCGCCGGTTACCGGCCAAGCCGGCGGGCCGCCGCCGACCAGACCTCGATCAATGAGCAACACGTGGCCCTGGTGACTCGGGCCTGTCAGCTTATCGATGCGTCTGAAACCTCGCCCTCGCTCAATCCCCTGGCCGAACAACTGGGGCTGAGCCCCTTCCACTTCCATCGGGTCTTCAAGGCCGTCACCGGTCTGACGCCCAAGGCCTACGCGACGGCCCACCGCGCCGGCAAACTACGGGCGCAGCTGGCACGCGGCGGCTCGGTCACCGAGGCCTTGTACGAAGCCGGGTTCAACGCCAGTAGCCGCTTCTACGAAGCGTCCGATGGCGTTCTGGGCATGAAACCCAGCGACTATCGCGCCGGCGGCACCAACACCGATATTCGCTTCGCCATCGGCCAGTGCTCGCTGGGGGCGATCCTGGTGGCCCAGAGTGATCGAGGTGTCTGCGCGATCCTGCTCGGTGATGATCCGGATGTGCTGGCCAAGGACCTGCAGGACAAATTCCCACAGGCCCATTTCATCGGCGGCGACACCGATTTCGAGCAACTGATCGCCAAGGTAGTGGGCTTTATCGAAGCCCCGGCCATTGGCCTGGATCTGCCGCTGGACCTGCGCGGCACGGCCTTTCAGGAACGGGTCTGGCAGGCATTGCGCAACATCCCGGTGGGCAGTACCGCGAGTTATGCCGATATCGCGCAGATGATCGGTGCGCCGAAATCCTTCCGCGCCGTGGCTCAGGCCTGTGGCGCCAACTGCCTGGCCGTGGCGATTCCCTGTCATCGGGTGGTGCGCAGCGACGGTAACCTCTCAGGGTATCGCTGGGGCGTCGAGCGCAAACGGCAGTTGCTTGATCGGGAGGCACACTAGTTCGCAACCATACAGGGTGTGCGGCGCCCCCTCAGGTAACACGGTGTGTTGAACCGCCTGGGACCCAACGCGGCCTCGGAAATCAATCGCATGGTGGTCTGGCTGTGCCTGCCAGCATGGCTGTTCAAGGCCACGGCGACCTGGGAACAGATCCGGCACCCGGGCTTTGTCCTGGCCTTTACCCTCAGCACCTTGGCGATGTTTGTCCTGACCTTGTTGCTGCGTTGGCGCAAGGCCGGGCATTTCGCCGACGCAAGCATCGATGCCCTCAGCGCGTCCTACGCCAATACCGGCTATATCGGGATTCCGTTATGCGTGATGGTGCTCGGTCAGAATGGCCTGGAACCGGCGCTCTCGGTGGTGTCGAGCACCATCTTGTTTTCCACGCTGGGATCACTGGTGACGCTGTCGATCTGTCTGTACGTGATCGGCAACTGAGGTCCTAATCCCCGGACGCCACATCCTGCGCCAATAGCCACTTGCGCGTGTCACTGAGCAGCTCATCGGCCAACAGTGGGTCATCACAGACCCGCGCCAGCACCATGGCACCGACCATCGCAGCCCAACTGCCAGTGGCGGCGCGGCGCTTTTCCTCGGCCGTGGCACCGGGCATATGCTGGCCCAAGCGCTCGATCTGACGACGAATGCTCCCGGTCATCTGCGCCCGTGCCTCGGGGGCCTGGCGGCTGGTTTCCGATGCCAACCCGGCCATCGGACAGCCGCCGGCACAGTCCTTCAGGTGCGCGGCACTCAGATACTGCGTGACATAAGCAGTCAGGTCGGCGCCCGCCGGCACCGCCGTCGAAAACACATGGGCCAGGGACTGAGCCACGAGATCGTCCTTCGAGGCGAAATACCCGTAGAAGCCGCCATGGGTCAGCCCGGCCGCCTTCATCACCTCCGACACCGTGACCGCCTCATAACCCTTGGCCCGAAACAGCCGACCGGCGGCTTCAAGGATATTGCGCCGGTTCTCTGCCACCTGCTCGCGACTGACCTTCATTGGAAACCTCCGCTAATAGGCTTGACAGTATACATGACAGCCATCATATTTGTTAAACATGACAATTGTCATGAATAAATCAACCCGCTGAGGATTACCGTCATGACAGTCAAACCCACCGTTCTGATCACCGGCGCTTCCACCGGTATCGGTGCCGTTTATGCCGACCGCTTCGCCAAGCGCGGTCATGCTCTGGTGCTGGTGGCCCGGGATAAAGCGCGCATGGACAGCCTGGCCGAACGGCTGCGGCGGGAAACCGGGGTTTCGGTGGATGTGCTCCAGGCCGACCTGACCAACGCCGCTGATCTGGCCCGTATCGAGGCGCGGGTTCGCGACGATGCGACTATCGGCATTCTGATCAATAACGCAGGGATGGCCGGAGCCGGGACTTTCCTGGAACAGACACCGGATGCGGTGAGCCAGGTCATCAACCTCAACATCACCGCCCTCGCCCGCCTGACCAGTGCCATCACGCCACGCCTGGTCCAGGCCGGCACGGGCTCGATCATCAACATCGCCTCGGTGGTGGGCCTGGCGCCGGAACTGCAGATGGCGGTCTATGGGGCGACCAAGTCCTTTGTGCTGTTCTTCAGCCAAGGGCTGAATATCGAACTCGGCGCCAAGGGTTTGTATGTGCAGGCCGTCCTCCCGGCCGCCACCCGCACCGAAATCTGGGAGCGCTCGGGCAAACGGATCGAGGATCTGTCGGCGGTCATGGAAGTCGATGACCTGGTGGATGCGGCGCTGGTGGGCTTTGATCGTCGTGAAACCGTGACCATTCCACCGCTGCCCGATGAAGGTCAGTGGCAAGCCTTGGAAGCCGCTCGCCTGGCAATGCTGCCGAACTACCTGCAGGTGCTGCCGGCGGCGCGTTATCGCAATGGCGTCTGAGGTCAATGTCTCTGCGCAATAGAGAGCGTTTTGACCCTGACCCGGCCACTGCGGCCAACACGCTCATTGCAGGAGCCAGCTTGCTGGCGATGAGGCCCGCAAGCCTTGCACCGCTCTTGCTGACGTCATCGCCAGCAAGCTGGCTCCTACAGTGCGGCGTCAAACCTGAACCTGGTGAACTGCGGCTCCTGCAACATCAGCGCACCAGCACCCGCTTGAAACCCAGCGTCCAGCCCTGCTGCATCCCCGCCGCGGCCAGCAGGATGGCAATCACCCCGAGCCACTGCACCAACACCAACTGATGACCGAAGGCGAACCAGTCGACGAAGATCGCCGCAATCGGGTAGATAAAGGACAACGCCCCGGTCATCGCCGTTGGCAGTTTCTGGATCGCACCGTACAACAGCACATACATCACGCCGGTATGGACCAGCCCCAAGGTCAGCAGGCTACCCCAGGCACTCACCTGTTGCGGGAACGCCGAAATATGCGCCCAGGGCGCCAGTAACAACACCCCGGTGCAGACCTGGACCAGGGCAATCAGGTGCGGTGGCGTGCCCGTCAGGCGTTTGATGATCAGAGCGGCAATGGCGTACAACAACGCCGCCCCCAACGCCAGGCCGATGCCCAGCAGATACTCGCCACCGTGCTCTCCCGGCTGCCCGTGGGCACTGACAATCGCCAGCATCCCGACAAAGGCCAGGCCCAACCAGAACAGTTTCTGCGCAGTGATCTTCTCGCCGAGAAACAGCGCCGCCAGGCCCACCAGCATAAACGGCTGGACGTTGTAGACCGCCGTGCCGATGGCAATCGAAGCCCGGGAATAGGAGGCGAACAGCAGTACCCAGTTACCGACGATCGCCATGCCACTGAGCACCGCCAGCAGGAAGGTGGTGCGGGTCAGGATGCCCGGGCGCAGAAAGCCCATGACGGCGCAGATCAGCAGCAAGGTCAGGGCCCCGAACAGGCAGCGCCAGAACACCACGTCCAGCACCGGCTGGCCGGACACCAGCACGAACCAGCCGATGGTCCCCGAGATCAACATGGCCGCGACCATTTCCAGCGAGCCGCTATGCAGTGATGTATTCATGAGTGAGTTCCTGTGAATAGGCCCTTGGCAGAGGGCAAAAGTATGCCAAGTCGCCTGCACGCTTCACCAGTAGCAGAAATAGGCTAGACTCTGCTTTCGCCTTTCTTATCAAGGCAATTTTAATGATTGACCTAACGAGGCAGCCATGACCGACGAAATCGACCACTTGTTGATCAGCGCCCTGATGAGCGACTCGCGCAGCTCGCTCAAGGCCCTGGCGCAGGTCAGCGGCCTGTCTTCCCCCAGCGTCGCGGAACGCTTGCGCCGGCTGGAAGAGCGTGGCGTGATCAAGGGCTACACCGTCGATGTAGAACCCAAATCGTTCGGCTACCTGTTGCAGGCCATCGTGCGTATTCGCCCCCTGCCCGGCCAGTTGCAGGAAGTCGAGCGGCAGATCCAGGCGATTCCCCAGTTCACCGAATGCGACAAGGTGACCGGCGACGATTGTTTTATCGCTCGCCTGCATGTGCGCGACATGGAGCAACTCGATACGCTGCTGGACCGGCTCAACCACCATGCCGAAACCAATACCGCGATCGTCAAGAAGACACCGATCAAGCGCCGCTTGCCGCCGATGACTTGAAATAACCGGCCCGGCGCCGTCGCGAAAAAGCAGACCCAGGCCCCGGGAAATGCGCCGTCAAGCAGGTCGCCCGACGTGCGTGAGCCGGCGACGGTACAGGGTCGGCACGCTATAAGAAGTCGCCCACACCCTGATAGGCCGAAACCTTCAACATACGTGGGGTCCAGCGGCTGGCGAAGGCCTGCGTCTGGGTTATCATTCACCCATCATCTTTCATCCACCGGATACCCTCCCCATGCCCACTCTTACCCAAGCCGTCCCCGACCGAGGCTGGTCGCTCTGGTGGAAACCGCTGCTGTTTCTCGCCGTCGCCGCCATCGGCCTGTACTACGTCAAGTGGTCGCCCTACTACGCCAAGGCCTTCGTTGCCGCCGACAGCCACAGCATCGGCGCCTCGATCATCAACGACAATCCGGCCTCGCCGGTCGCCGCTGCGCTGGCCTATGCCCAGGTGTATTTCCTGGCGATCTGGAAAGCCGCGGTGCTGGCGGTGATTCTCGGCTCGCTGTTGCAAGTACTGATTCCCCGCGACTGGTTGCTGCGCCTGTTCGGTCGCGCCGGTTTCGCCTCGACCCTGCGCGGCGGACTGTTCGCCCTGCCCGGCATGATGTGTTCGTGCTGCGCGGCACCGGTGGCCGCCGGGATGCGTCGGCAGAATGTCTCGGTGGGCGCGGCGCTGGCGTTCTGGATCGCCAACCCGGTGCTCAACCCGGCAACCCTGGTGTTCATGGGCTTCGTACTGGGCTGGGGTTTCACCGCGATCCGACTGGTAGCGGGCCTGGTGCTGGTGCTGGGGGTTTCACTGGCGGCACAACGGGTGGCTCGCCCGGAAATCCTGCCGGAAGCGGCGGTGGAAGCCGTGGTCGATGCCAGCAGTGCGGACCAGCGCAGCTTCATGGCGCGCTGGGGCAAGACCCTGTGGCAACTGTTCTGGACCACCATCCCGATCTATATCCTGGCGGTGTTGTTGCTCGGCGCGGCGCGGGTCTGGCTGTTTCCTCACGTAGATGGCGCCATGGGCAACAGCCTGCTGTGGCTGGTGCCGCTGGCAGTGATCGGGACCTTGTTCGTGATTCCGACAGCGGCTGAAATTCCCATCGTGCAGACCATGATGACCCTGGGCCTGGGCACCGCGCCGGCGGTGGCGCTGCTGATGACCCTGCCGAGCATCAGCCTGCCGTCGCTGCTGATGCTGCGCAAGGAATTCGACGCCAAGGTGCTGGTGACCGTGGCGGTGTTGACAACGCTGGTGGGTGTGCTCAGCGGGCTGGTGGCCATGCTGGTCTTGTAAAAAACGCCGCGAAACCCTGTAGGAGCGTCGACCGACCGTTCCTACAGGCTCCGTGGGTTTCCAGAAATTTGGCAGGTGCCTATTCAACCCTGTTGGCGGCGGCTCCTGAGATACTCCAGCACCGCCGCCTGCTCCCCGGAAAACTCGATCCTTTCGCCTTTGCTTTCACGCTGGAAGGCGTACATCGGGTCGTAATATTCGTTCAGCAAACCTTCGATCCAGCCCCGGTGCAGATCCACCGCGCCGCTGCCTTCCTGTGCCTCCAGCGCCGCCTGCATCAAGGCCTTCAGCCGCTGGTGCCGCTCGCCACCAAGGCGCTTGTGGATGTTGTCCAGGCTGCCCAGCAGGCGCTCGGCAAACAACTGGAAACCCTGTTCGGCATACACGCCGACAAATTCCGCGCAAAGCTCAACCACATAGTCGCGCAAGATGCGCTCGACCCGGCTTTCCAGGCTGTCCTCCAGCCAGACCACGGGAAACCGTTGCATCCCCTGGTACAGCACCAATGGCAAGGCACAACGCCCCACCATGCGGCTTTCATCTTCCAGCACAAAGGACTCGATGCCCCGCTCCTGCTTCTTCAGCAGGTCCACAGCCAGGCGGTTTTCAAAGTCGATATTCGACGGCTGGCCGGTGGCGCGTTTGCCAAAGCTGGAGCCACGATGGTTGGCGTGGCCTTCCAGGTCCAAGCTGTTTTCCAATTGGACGATCACATCGGTCTTGCCCGTGCCGGTCATGCCCCCGAGCAAGACGAAGTCGGCCTGGGCCACGGCCTGCTCGACGGTTTGCAGCAGAAAGCTGCGCATGGCCTTGTAGCCACCGCCCACCCGCGGAAAATCGATCCCCGCCTCAAAGAGCCACTGCTGGACAATCTGCGAGCGCAGCCCGCCACGGAAGCAATACAACACGCCGTCGGGATGGGCGCGGGTGAAATCGATCCAGGCCTGCAACCGGGCCGCCTTGATCTCGCCGGAAACCAACTGGTGCCCGAGGACGATGGCGGCCTGCTGGCCGTGCTGCTTGTAGCAAGTCCCCACCCGTTGCCGTTCGAGGTCGGTCATCAGCGGTAGGTTGACCACCCCGGGAAAGGAACCCTTGTCGAACTCGACAGGCGCCCGGGTATCCATCATCGGTGTGTCATTGAGAAACAAACGGCGGTAGTCGGTGATATCAACGGACATCAATACACCTCTACCGCGTGGCTCTGTCGCGCCACCAGTTGGCCAATGGGCTCCAGACTCAGGCCCAGTTCGGCGGCCACGGCGAGGAACTCGGCCTCGCCTTCGGCGTTGACCGCCACCAGCAATCCACCACTGGTCTGCGGGTCGCAAAGCACGCGCTTGTGCAACTCGCGCAGGGGGCCGACCTTGCTGGCGTAGCTGTCGTAATTGCGCAGGGTGCCGCCGGGAACGCAGCCCTGGTCCAGGTAATACTCGACCATCGGCAGGCGCGGCACCTGTTCGTAGACAATACGCGCGGTCAGGCCACTACCATCGGCCATTTCCACCAGGTGACCCAGCAGACCGAAGCCGGTGACGTCGGTCATCGCGGTTACGCCCGCCAGCTTACCGAAACGACTGCCGGGTTTGTTCAGGGTACACATCCAGTCCCGGGCCACGCCCAGGTCTTCGCTGCGCAACTTGCCTTTCTTTTCCGCGGTGGTGAGCACGCCGATACCCAGGGGTTTGGTCAGGTACAGCTTGCAGTCGGCGGTCGCGGTGTCGTTGCGCTTCATATGGCGTTTCTCCACCAGACCGGTCACCGCCAGACCGAAAATCGGCTCGGGGGCGTCGATGGAGTGGCCGCCGGCCAAGGGGATCCCCGCCGCGTCGCACACCGCACGACCGCCGCGAATCACTTCACGGGCGATTTCCGGGGCCAGCACGTTCACCGGCCAGCCAAGAATGGCGATGGCCATGATCGGATCGCCGCCCATGGCGTAGATATCGCTGATAGCGTTGGTGGCGGCAATCCGGCCAAAATCGAAGGGGTCGTCGACGATCGGCATGAAAAAGTCGGTGGTGGAGACCACTCCGCGCTCTTCATCGATGGCATACACCGCGGCATCGTCGCGCGAGGCATTGCCGACCCAGAGTTTCGGGTCGAGGTTCTGCGCGCCACTGCCGGCCAGGATGACTTCCAGCACCTGGGGCGAGATCTTGCAGCCGCAGCCGGCGCCGTGGCTGTACTGGGTCAGACGAATCGGTTCGCTCATCGGTACACCTCAATCCGTTTCAAATTCGTCGAGTTTAACAGACCCACCGGCACCCGGCCCGGATCAGGCAGGGCTCAGTGCGCCTGCGACCACCAGTGTGCTTCCCCCGCCAGTTGGCACGGAGGTGGAGATCGAGGGAGGTCGAGTGAAGGATTGAACGGCGTTTTCCTTTACCATCTGCTCACTTCGCACGGTAAAGGGAGCAGCAGGCCATATGGATCAGCACACAGCAATGACCGACTGGGTCCGACGGGCCCCACAATCCAGTCCGCTGGAGCGCATTGAAGCGTTCTTTGCCGGCCATGGCTTCACCCCTCATCGTCATGACACCTACGCTATCGGCCGCACGTTGTCCGGCGTGCAGAGTTTCAAATATCGCGGTAGCCAGCGCCATAGCCTGCCCGGCGGCACCCTGGTATTGCACCCGGATGAGGTTCACGACGGCGAGGCCGGGACGCGGGATGGCTTCAAGTACCGCATGGTCTACGTGCAACCCTCCTTGATCCAGTCGGCGCTGGGCGGGCAGCCCCTGCCTTTTGTTCCAGGCGGCATCAGCGACGATCCGCGCCTGCGCCGGGCCACCGAAGCTCTGCTGCAGGGCATGGATAACGCCCTCGATCCACTGGAGGAGGAAGACGCGCTATTCGACCTGGCCCAGACCCTGAATACGCTCAGCGGCGCACCCCGGCAGCAGCGCAGCTTCGATTACCAGGCGGCGGAACGGGCCAGGGAGTACATCCACAGCGCCCTCGATCGCACGGTCAGCCTCGATGAGCTGGCCGAACACAGCGGGCGCGATCGCTGGAACCTGTCACGTGATTTCCGAATGCTGTTCGGCACCAGTCCTTATCGCTACCTGAGTATGCGCCGCCTGGACCTCGTCAGATCCCTGCTGGTTCAGGGTCGATCACTCGCCGAAGCCGCATTGATCGCCGGCTTTACCGACCAGAGCCACATGACCCGCCAGTTCGGCAAAACCTTCGGCCTGTCGCCGGGACGCTGGCTGACCATGCAGAGCCTGCACAATCGTACAAGCGGTCGACGCTGAAGCGCAGCTAGGCTGGGTCTTGAATCATTCCCTCAGAGATCTGGCCCATGAATACTCCGCACCTCCCTTCGCCCATCAATTTCGCGCAGAAACTTGCTCTGTTCGATGACAAGTGGAAACCCAGGGTGATCGCCGAAATGAACGACTATCAGTTCAAGGTGGTGAAGATCGAAGGCGATTTCGTCTGGCATTCCCATGCCGACACTGATGAGACATTCATCATCCTGGAAGGCGTGCTGCGCATCGACTTTCGCGACCGCCAGGTGCATCTGGCGGCCGGCGAAATGCTGGTGGTGCCCAAGGGCGTCGAACACAAGCCGTTCGCCGAGCGCGAGGTCAGGATGCTGTTGATCGAACCACGCGGGGTGGTCAATACCGGGGACGAAGGTGGGGAAATGACGGCGAGTAATGACGTCTGGGTCTGAGATGCCTGTAGATCCGAGAGCGCCACAAAACCTGTAGGAGCCGGCTTGCTGGCGCCTACAGGGGATCGCGTTCCGCCCGTAGACAGAACGCGCATCGAATCAAGCCGACAACGAATAGATCAACGCCGAAATCGCCACCAAGCCCACCAGCGTGACGAACACGTTGGACATCTGCCCCGAGTACTGCCGCATTGCCGGCACCCGCCGAATCGCGTACATCGGCATCAGGAACAGCAGCGCCGCGATGATCGGCCCGCCGAGGGTCTCGATCATGCCGAGAATGCTCGGGTTCAAGGTCGCCACCAGCCAGCAGACCACCAGCATGAAGGCCGCCGTCATCCGGTCCAGGGCCTTGGCGCCCGGCTTGCGGCCACTCTTGGCGACCAAGCCCTTGAGGCCCTCGCTGGCCCCGATGTAGTGTCCCAGGAAGGACTTGGAAATGGCCACGAAAGCAATCAACGGTGCCGCGAAGGCGATGGTCGGGTTGCTGAAGTGGTTGGCCAGGTACGACAGGATCGACAGGTTCTGCGCCTTGGCTTCGGCCAACTGCGCCGGCGACAGGGTCAGCACGCAACTGAAGACGAAGAACATCACCATCACCACCATCAACAGGTGGGCCCGCGACAGGATCTGCGTACTGCGCTCCTCGGCGTGGGCGCCATAACGGCGCTTCTGGTCAACCGCGAAGGCCGAGATGATCGGCGAATGGTTGAAGGAGAACACCATCACCGGAATCGCCAGCCACAAGGTGTGCAGCAAGGCCGACGGCTCGGGCGGGTTGCCGGCCGTGGTGAGGATGCCGCCGTTCCAGTGCGGGACCAGGTAAACCGCCAGGAACAGCAAGGCGACGATAAACGGATACACCATCAGGCTCATGGCCTTGACGATCACCTGCTCGCCGCAACGCACCACCACCAGCAGGCCGAGGATCAGCATCAGCGACAGCAGTGCCCGGGGCGGCGGCACCAGGTGCAACTGGTGCTCAAGGAAACTGCCGACGGTATTGGTCAGGGCCACGCTGTAGATCAGAAGGATCGGGAAGATCGCAAAGAAATACAGCAAGGTGATCAGTGCCCCGGCCTTGATCCCGAAATGCTCTTCCACCACTTCGGTGATGTCCGCGCCCTCGCGCCCGGAGAGCACGAAACGGGTCAGGCCACGGTGGGCGTAGAAGGTCATGGGGAACGCCAGCACCGCCAGGACCAGCAACGGCCAGAAGCCGCCCAGCCCCGCGTTGATCGGCAGGAACAAGGTGCCCGCGCCGATGGCCGTGCCAAACAGGCCCAGCATCCAGGTGGTGTCTTGGCGGTTCCAGTTGCTCAGTGCAACGGGGGCCGATTCATAGCGTTCGTCGACGCTGTTGGCCTGGTCATTCATCCGGTCGAATCTCCGTTAGCCGGTCATTACCACGCGACCGGGGCGGATAAAAAGCATGTCACTGGCAGCGCCCCGGCCATAAGAGGGGCGCGATTGTCCGGGATTAAGCTTAAGAAGCAAAGGGTTAGCTGAGTAACGGTCGATTGCTCGCGCAGTTTTATCAGCCATCGCCCACGGAGTATTGATACACTGTAACAATCAATTCCAGACTCTCGATCAGTGCCTTCCCATGACCTCTGTGCAATGTCGTGCCTGTTTTACCGTCCTTCTCCTGCTCCTGGGCAGTTCGTCGGCCCTGGCTGACGATCTGATCATCACCTGGCCCGGCGACTGGGAGGTGCAGACCCTGCCCCCGGCCCAGAACGCGGCGGGCGAAGTGATCAGCGGCCTGCGCCAGCGCGCGGTGAAGAACGATGCCAATGGCGACCCGTTGATGGTCATGGAGTTGACCGAATCGGCGCTCAATCCCGGTCATGAAGTCAACCTCCCCGGGGTGTTGCTGGAGATGCGCAAGGCGGTCCAGAAGAACTTTGTCGAGCGCGGTTTCATGAGTGTCTGCAACCGCATTCACGACAGCACGCTGGGCGGCATGGCCGCGGTGGAAACCACCTGCACCATCACCCAGAACGGCGCTCACGTGATGACCCAGACCCTGGTGGCCGCGGCCCGCGATGGCAAGGCCTACTCCTTGCTCTATGCCGGTTCCGCGGACGGCTACAAGAGCGTCGAGCCGGTGGTCAACGGCATCCGCGCGAGTTTGCGCCTGCAGCCCTGATATCCCCCTGTGGGCCGGCTTGCCGGCGATGGCGGTCGAACAGGCATGCAAGATTCACCGGCCTCATCGCCAGCAAGTCAGTTCCTACAAAGATAGTGTGGCCCCTCTATCCGACCAGGAATCCCCGGGCCATGCCACTGGCGGCAATCACGATCAGCATGATCAGCAGCGCTTCGATATGGCTGATCCGGGCGAATAGCCGGGCGCGACCGATATCGATGACCGCGCCCTTCTTCTGGGCGATACGCCATTTGATCAAGTTGATCATCGGCGCCAGCTCCAGCAGCAGGATAATCACGAACAAGGTCAGCTTGAGGTGGAACAGCGGCTGGTGCAGGTAGTAATCCGTGCCTTTCTCGAAACCAGCGAAAGCCCGCAGGCCACCCGTCACCAGCAGGACCCCGGCGCTGATGCCCCAGAGGTTGTCCCAGATAAACACCTGCCGCAGCTCGGCCGGGCTGGTGCCGGTGAGGCGGCGTAAAGCCCCGCCACGTCCGAATACCGCCGCCAGGGCGATACCAAACGCCAGAAGATGAAGTGCGGCCAGGGACCAGTGAGCGAACATCGGGTTGTCTCCTTGAATGAGCAAGACAGTTGTAGCTCAAGCCGCCGATATTTGCGCAGGGATCTGGCCCCCTGGGAATGGACCGTTTGGAATGAGACCTGTAGGAGCCGGCTGGCTGGCGATGAGGCCAGTGAGCCTTGCATCGCCTGATCGGCCGCCATCGCCAGCCAGCCGGCGCCTACAGGTTTGTGGCGTTTTCAAGTCCCCACGACAACGCGTGCAACAACCTCAAGGCAGCAGGATCACCTTGTCACTGCCGCCCTGATTAACCTCGGCATAACGCGCCAGGCCCTCGGACAGCGGCGACTCCAGCAACCCTGTCGGCAGTTCCAGCAAGCCCTCGTCAAAGAAGCGCCCGAACTGCTCGAGCATCCGCGCGCAGGCCTCGGTGCCATACAGCAGCGAGTTGATCCCAACCACCGAACCGCCCTTGCGATACAGCGCCAGGGCCGGCAACTGCACATGACCGTCTACCGGTGCGGCGATGATCGCGATCCGGCCGAAGGGCGCCAGGGCCGTCACGGCCGCTGGCAGCCAGAAACCCGTGGTGTCGAAGATCACATCGGCGCCACCGGGAAAGACGCCGTTGACCGAAGCCGCCAGGTCTTCCGGCTGGTCCAGTTGAATGGCGTCAAAACCCTTGTCCCGCAGCGCCTTGACCTGCTCCGCGCGCCGTACCGCGCCCAACACCCGCGCCCCGCGAATCTTCGCCAGGGCCAGCGCGGCGCTGCCGACGGCGCCATTGGCACCGATTACCAACAAGCGCGTGTCGGCCTTCACCAGACTGCGCTCCAGGGCGTCCCAGGCGGTGGTGAACGGCACGCCGAGGCTGGCGGCCTGGGCGAAGCTCAAGTGCGTCGGTTTGATCGCCACGCCACTGGCGGGCAAGGTCAGGTATTGGGCATGGGAACCGTCGCCGGTAAACCCCAACTCCTTGCCAGTGCCCCAGACTTCCTGGCCGAGCAACGATTGCGGTCCTTCGATCACCACACCGGCAAAGTCCCGACCGGGAATCCGCGGCAATGTCGTGTAGGAGAAACGCCCGAGCACATTTTTCACATCGCTGGGGTTCAGGCCGGCCGCCTTGATCTGCACCAGGACTTCACCGGCAGCCGGCACAGGGGTGAGCACGTCGACCAGTTGCAGGGCCGAGAGATCGCCGGTTTTCGCAAATTGCAGGGCTTTCATGAAATACGCATCCAGTCAGAAAAAAACGTGGGATTCAGGACAGCCAGCCGGCGACCAGTTGCTTGCCCAGGGGCCAGGCCTTTTCGCCCAGTTGCATGCCCAACAGGCCGACCAGGGCCACGGCGGGCGGTGCCGGGGAACGGAAGTCGAGCCCGCCGTAAAGCAGGCCGACGGCGATGCCGATAGCGAGAGAGATAAGGTAGCTCATGATCAACGCCGGGCTCGATGAGGGAATACCCAGAGTCTATGACCGGCAAAGCGTGGGCGTCGGTCAAAGGCTTCTGTATTTCGGCCAAAGCGCTTACGTAACTTGTAGGAGCGAGTTTGCTCGCGATGGACGTCAACGATAACGCGGAAAACCTGATACCCCGCGGTGCCCGGACCACCATCGCGAGCAAGCTCGCTCCTACAGGGGCAGACCGTACGCGTTATTGTTGGAGGGCAGTCGCTAGCTCGCCGGATAGTGGGATGGAGCCACGCCCAGTGCACGCCGGAACATATCGCTGAAGCTGCTGGGCGAATACCCCAACTCCCGAGCGATACGACTGACCGGCACGCCCTGGATCAGCTCCACCACGGCCGTCGCCAATTGCACCTGGCGCCGCCATTCGGCAAAGCCCATGCCCAACTCGCCCTGAAACAAGCGCGCCAAGGTCCGCACGCTGGCCCCGGCCGATTGCGCGTGCTGCTCGAAAGAAATATCCAACGACGGTGCGCTCATGACTGCCTGGCACAGGTTCATCAGCCGACGGTCACTGTCCGACGGCATCGGAACTTTCAGAAACGCACGCCGCGCCCGCTTCAGCTCCAGCAGCGCCAGGTTGACCAGCGTTTCGTAATAGTCACCCTGGGGATCCTCGGCCAACGCCACCAACTGCACGATCAACTCGCGCAGCAGCCCGCCGACCTCGATCACCTGGACCGTGTCTTCGAGGGTTTCGGCCAACGTCGGACGTAGATAGATATTGCGCATCTGCAGGTCCGACACCACCCGGATCCCGTGGGGAACGCCGGGCGGCAACCACACCGCGCGCTGCGGAGGGACCGCCAGGGCCTCGTGGGGCGTCTCGACCCACATCACCCCCGACATCGCATAGAGCAACTGGCCCCAGACATGCGCGTGGGGCTCGATAAACAAGCCCCGCGGGTAAGTCCGGGCCAGGGGTTGCAGCGGCCTGTCGGTGTCGCTCAGGTCCGGCGGTGTAGCCAGCGCCATGGTTCAGCCAGCAACCGGTGTGCGCAGGGTGACGAACTCTTCAGCCGCCGTCGGATGCACACCGATGGTTTCGTCAAAATGCTGCTTGGTGGCGCCAGCTTTCAAGGCAATGGCCAGCCCTTGGATGATTTCCCCGGCCTCCGGCCCGACCATGTGGCAACCCAGCACCTTGTCGGTCTTGGCGTCCACCACCAACTTCATCAGGGTCCGCTCCTGGCACTCGGTCAGGGTCAGCTTCATCGGCCGGAAGCGGCTTTCGAAGATCTGCACCTCGTGGCCCTGCTCCCGCGCCTGCTCTTCGCTCAGGCCGACGGTACCGATATTCGGCAGGCTGAAGACCGCCGTCGGAATCATCGCGTAGTCCACCGGACGATACTGTTCGGGCTTGAACAGACGCCGGGCCACCGCCATGCCTTCGGCCAGGGCCACCGGGGTCAGTTGCACACGACCGATGACATCGCCCAGGGCAAGGATCGACGGTTCGCTGGTCTGGTATTGCTCGTCGACCTGGATAAAGCCGTTCTTGTCCAGCTTCACCGCAGTGTTTTCCAGGCCCAGGTTGTCCAGCATCGGCCGTCGGCCGGTGGCGTAGAAGATACAATCGGCCTCCAGCTCGCGACCGTCCTTGAGGGTGGCCTTGAGGCTGCCGTCGGCCTGTTTGTCGATCCGCTCGATATCGGCGTTGAAGTTCAGGCCCAGGCCGCGCTTGGTCAGTTCTTCCTGCAGGTGACGGCGCACCGAACCGTCAAAACCGCGCAGAAACAGGTCGCCGCGATAGAGCAGTTGGGTCTTGGCGCCCAGCCCGTGGAAGATCCCGGCAAACTCAACGGCAATGTAGCCGCCGCCGACCACCAGGATGCGCTTGGGCAGTTCCTTGAGGAAGAAGGCTTCATTGGAACTGATGGCGTGTTCGCTGCCGGGGATATCCGGAATCTGCGGCCAGCCGCCAGTGGCGATCAGGATGTGCCTGGCGCTGTAGCGTTGGCCGTTGACTTCGACCTGATGCGGATCCACCAGCTTGCCGTGGCCTTCGAGCAAGGTCACGCCGCTGTTGACCAGCAAGCTGCGGTAGATGTCATTGAGGCGATGAATTTCCTTGTCCTTGTTGGCGATCAGGGTCGCCCAGTCGAAGTCCGCCTCACCCAGTGACCAGCCAAAGCCCTGGGCCTGCTCGAAGTCCTCGGCGAAATGCGCGCCGTACACCAGGAGTTTTTTCGGCACACAGCCAACGTTGACGCAGGTCCCGCCCAGATAGCGGCTTTCGACCACCGCCACCTTGGCGCCAAACCCGGCGGCAAACCGCGCCGCACGCACACCGCCGGAACCGGCGCCAATCACAAACAGGTCAAAATCGTAGGCCATTTCAATCTCCTCGGCAGGTGCACAGCATACCCGCTGTAGCCTTCTGGGTCAGCGTCAGGAGTCTATAAGGGCATTCAGATGAAATATAAAACGGTAGGCGCGAGCTTGCTCGCGAAAGAGAGCCGCCGCACCGCACCCCGTCAGCTCGCCCGCGTCATCGTTGGCCATTTTTTCGCGAGCAAGCTCGCGCCTACAAGAAGCCTGGAAGCAGCGCCCATAAAAAAGCCACCGTGAGGTGGCTTTTTTCTATAAAACAACAGGCCTTATCAGTAAGCCTTGCCCGTCTTGTAGAAGTGCTCAAAGCAGAAGTTGGTGGCTTCGATGTAGCCTTCAGCGCCACCGCAGTCGAAACGCTTGCCTTTGAACTTGTAGGCAATCACGCAACCGTCCTGGGCCTGTTTCATCAGGGCGTCGGTGATCTGGATCTCGCCACCCTTGCCTGGCTCGGTCTGTTCGATCAGGGCGAAGATGTCCGGGGTCAGGATGTAACGACCGATGATCGCCAGGTTCGACGGTGCATCTTCCGGCTTCGGCTTCTCGACCATGTTGCGTACGCGGTACAGGTCGTCGCCGATCAGGTCGCCGGCAATCACGCCGTACTTGTTGGTTTCCTGCGGATCGACTTCCTGGATCGCGACGATGGTGCAGCGATACTGCTTGTACAGCTTGACCATCTGGGTCAGGACGCCGTCGCCTTCGAGGTTGACGCACAGGTCGTCCGCCAGTACCACGGCGAAGGGTTCGTCACCGATCAATGGACGGCCGGTCAGGATCGCGTGACCCAGGCCTTTCATTTCGGTCTGACGGGTGTAGGAGAACGAGCACTCGTCCAGCAGTTTGCGGATACCGACCAGGTATTTTTCCTTGTCGGTGCCCTTGATCTGGTTTTCCAGCTCGTAGCTGATGTCGAAGTGGTCTTCCAGCGCGCGCTTGCCGCGACCGGTCACGATCGAGATCTCGGTCAAGCCGGCGTCCAGCGCTTCCTCGACGCCGTACTGGATCAGTGGCTTGTTCACCACCGGCAGCATTTCTTTGGGCATGGCTTTAGTCGCTGGGAGGAAGCGAGTACCGTAACCGGCTGCTGGGAACAAGCATTTCTTGATCATATAAGTCCTTGAAAGGGCGGTGTGTACAAGTTTCGGCGCAGTCTAATCAGGCAGCGGCCACCTTACAATGCCCGGCTGATAGCAGACTGACGCCAACATAGAGAAACCTGACGGCAGATAGTTCCGGGATTGTGTCAAATATTGCTACATCTGGCGCTCACCGAGCGGGTCAATCGTCGGTCTTTGTGCTTCGGCCATCAACTCTAGCGGCTATTGACGGTTTATGCCTTGATCTGAGCTATCATCAGCACCTTTCATCAGCCCATGAGACAGATCGATGTCGGCAGCAAAGAACGTGAACGGTTACCTGATCAATCAAGCAAAAGACGGCCAGTGGTGGCTGACCGGTGCCGATGGCGAACCGGTCGCCGGCCCCTTTCCGAGCGAAACACTGGCCATTGAAGTGGCCTCGGTCTTCGAAGATACCCCCGCCCCCGCCGCCCGGCGTCGTGGCAACAAGGACTGAATACCGGCATGAACAAATTCCTGGTATTGATTGCGCTGCTGGCCCTGGGCGGCTGCGCCACGGCGTCCAAGACCTACCTGAACAACGGCCAGCAGGGCCTGGCCATCGACTGTTCGGGCGAAGCCATGTCCTGGGCCAAGTGCTATGAGAAGGCCGATGCCTCCTGTGCCGGTACCGGCTACACCATCGTCGGCACCGATGGCACCCCCTCGCCCAAGGAAAGCGACAAGACCCTGGGCATCGATGTCGGCAATTTCAAAAGCCGCACAGTGACGGTGGTGTGTAAATAGCCAGGCGCCAGGTGCTTCAGCCTGAAATACAGTGCTCCGCCGCATCGAGCACGGCTCGCGAGCGCAACGGGAAATTCGACATGCTCTCGAAGACCTTGATGCTGCTGCCGCTGGAGCGCTCCTCGATAAACAGCACCGCCGACGGATGGGTGGAAAAACGGTCACGCACGATCACCTTGACCCCGTCCTTGTGATAAGGCTCGATCAATGAAGGCCCACGGTCCTTGGCCAGCCGCGAATCGAAGCACTGCGCATAGGCCATGGGCTTCTTGCCGGAGATCACGGCCATCGTCGGCGGTGACTGCTCGATATCCGATACATTCGCGCATCCGCTCATGACCAGAGCAACCAATGCCCACACACCCCACTTCATAAGCAAATCTCCGACAAAGACGGTAGGACAGCGTCCGGGCGATTTTTCTCCCGCGCCCAAGGATTTAATCCAAACTTTATGGCGACAAGGCTACGCAATCCGTCAGACTGGGAGGCGTAGCGGTCGAATAAATCGGCTACCGTGCTAAAAACACCCTGTTCCACATGCTATCTTTTTGATTTTGTAGAAAAAGCCTTCTGGAGACGCCCTTGAAATTCATCCACCAGCGCGAGCACCTCAACGAAGACGACATCGTCGTGATCGAATGCTCCCAGACGTGCAACATCCGCCTGATGAACGACGCCAACTTTCGCAGCTTCAAGAATGGCGGTCGTCACACTTACCACGGCGGCGCATTTGATACCTTTCCGGCGAAAATCACCATCCCGAGCACCGGTTTCTGGAACATTACCATTGATACCGTGGTGACCAAGCGCGCCATCAGCGTCACCCGCAAGCCGAACCTGACGCACTCGATTCGCATCATCCGTCGTTCCAGCTCGAAACTGCGCTGAATCGCCACCGCTGTCCATCTTCTCGTTACTGGAATCGCCGTGAACACCACACCCACCACCAAATACGTCATCAAATACAAGCTCAACGGTGAGCGTCGCTTCGAATTCGCCCAACTGGAAAACGGCAGCGACGAACAAGCCCTGGCCGCGCTGAAAGCCATTCATGGTGACAGTGACGCGGTCATCAGCGACGTGAAAGCCAGCAAGGCGCTGTAAGAACGCGCGACCGTCTGCCATGACCCTCGACCTGTTTGCCGACGCCGACCTGCAGCAACCCGAACGCTTCGAAGCCATCGGCGCACAGTCCTGCGTGCTGCGCGGCTTTGCCCTGCCCTGGGTCGAGCGTCTGCTGCCGGCCCTGGCCGAGGTGCTGGAACAGGCGCCGTTTCGGCAGATGGTCACCCCGGGCGGCTTTACCATGTCCGCCAGCTTGAGCAGTTGCGGCACATGGGGCTGGACCACCGACCGCGACGGCTACCGTTACACCCGCGTCGACCCGCAGAGCGGCCGGCCTTGGCCAGCAATGCCCGAGGTGTTCCGCCAACTGGCGCTGGAGGCGGCCCAGGCCGCGGGCTTTGCACACTTTTGTGCCGATGCCTGCCTGATCAATCGCTATTTGCCAGGGGCGAAGATGTCCCTGCACCAGGACCGCAACGAGCGCGACTTCAGCGCGCCCGTGGTCTCGGTCTCACTGGGCCTGCCGGCGATCTTCCTGTTTGGCGGCCATGAACGCAGCGACAAATCCCAACGCACCCCGCTGTTTCACGGCGATGTCGTGGTCTGGGGCGGCGTCGACCGACTGCGCTTTCATGGCGTCCTGCCGATCAAGGAAGGTCACCACCCACAGATGGGGGCCGAACGCCTCAACTTCACCTTGCGCAGCGCCGGTTAGCCGCCTGTGGCTTAGCGGTTGACGTCCACCACCACCCGGCCGCGCACCTGCCCGGCGAGCAATCGCGGTGCTAGTTCAAGCGCCTCGCTCAGACTGATTTCCTGGCTGATCAGCGCCAGCAGCCCACGGTCGAGATCTTTTGCCAGGCGCTCCCAGGCGAGGATTCGTTGCGCCTTGGGTTGCGTCACGCTGTTGATCCCGGCCAGGGTCACGCCGCGCAGAATGAAGGGGGCCACCGAGGCCGGAAAGTCCATGCCCTGGGCCAGGCCGCAAGCGGCCACCGTGCCGTTGGCGCGGATACCGGCGCAGACGTTGGCCAGGGTGTGACTGCCCACCGAATCGATAGCGGCCGCCCAACGCTCTTTCGCCAGTGGTTTGCCCGGCTGCGACAGGGTCTCGCGATCGATGATCTCGGCCGCGCCCAGCTGTTGCAGGTAGGCATGCTCGGCGGTACGTCCGGTCGAGGCCACCACCCGATAGCCCAGCCGCGCGAGCAAGGCCACGGCAAAACTGCCGACGCCGCCGTTGGCCCCGGTCACCAGCACATCGCCCTGATCCGGCGTCAGGCCATTGCGCTCCAGGGCCAGGATGCTGAGCATGGCGGTGAAACCCGCGGTGCCGATGGCCATGGTCTGCGCCGGGGTGAAGCCCGCTGGCATCGGGATCAACCAGTCACCGTTGAGCCGGGCTTTCTGCGCCAGGCCACCCCAATGCCCTTCGCCGACACCCCAGCCATTGAGCAGCACCCCATCGCCGACCCGATAATCGGCGTGACTGCTCTGCTCCACCGTTCCCACCAGATCAATACCCGGCACCATCGGAAACTGTCGCACCACCGGGCTTGCGCCGGTGATTGCCAAGCCATCCTTGAAATTCAAGGTGCTGTAGGCCACCCGCACCGTCACATTGCCTTCCGGCAACTGAGCCTCGCTGATGGACGCCAGGTTGGCCCGATAACCGTCCGCGTCCTTTTCGATCAAGATGCCACTGAACATGCTTGCCTCCAATTTAGACCGATCGCCTAGAAATAAACCCAAAAAATCAACCTGCCAGACTGCGTACAAATCCCTGCATGAAAATTTCCAACGGTGCATCGCTGCGCACCAGCCGGGCGCGCAATACCGCACCTTCCCAGCCGATCCAGAAAAAACTCGCCAAGGCCTCGCAATCCGCATCCGCCGCCAACTCGCCCGCGGCTTGCGCCGCTTGCAAACAGCGTGACAGACGCAACTCCCAACTGCGAAACACCGCCTCCAGCTGCTCGCGGTAACTGTCCGGCAACAGCGTCACTTCCTGCCCGAGATTGCCCACCAGGCAACCGCGACGAAATTCATGCCGGGCCATGCCGGCCTTGGCCTCGTCGACAAAACCGCGCAGGCGCTGCAACGGCGCCATGGACGCGTCCAGCAGCCAGCGGTCGAGCTTACGGGCAAAATACCCGGCGTAACTCTCAAGCACTGCCTGGCCAAACGCTTCCTTGCTGTCGAAGTAATGGTAGAACGAGCCCTTGGGCACCCCCACCCGCTTGAGCACGGTATCGATCCCCGTGGCCATGAAACCTTGCTCGGTGAGGATCTCGGTGCCGCAACGAATCAGCATCTCGCGGGTTTGCAGGTTCTCCCGGGGGATCTTCGGCGGACGGCCAGGCTTGCGCGGTGCAGGGGTTATCGAGGTCATGGAGACAATATAGACCGACTGACTACAAACTACATACGACCAAAGATAGAGTCCCGGCTCAATCGACGACGCCGATATACACCGCCACGCTGTCAGGCCCGGTATAGACTTCGAAATCCGTGGCAAAACGGCGCTGCCCGGGATGCTGCTCGAAGTAGGACCAGATCCGGCCCCAGGTGTCGATCACGGTTTGCGGCATGGCACCACGGCCCTCGAAGACCAGGTAGGGACCCGCCTGTACCAGCAGCGTCTTATAGCCCGGTGCGGGCGCGCTGACCGCCACCGCGGCCGTCACATCGAAATAGCCGCTGGCATCGGATTCGTAACCGGAATAGACGCCATACACCGGCGAGTCGGGCTGCCGGGTACTGATGCGCTCGGCCAATCCCTCGGCGAAAAAGCTGCCCCACAGCCCGCCGATCCTTGCCGTCCGAGGTTGCTGTTCATCCTGATTGCGGGTGCGGACCTGTGGGCCGGAGACCTGGAAAGCCGCCACTTCCATGCGTTTCACATCCATCTGAATTGTGCTCCTGAGCGGGTGTTTTGAAGTGCGACAACTTTAGGTGGATTCTGCGGCGCCGTCACCCGGGAGCACTTTTTGCGTATGCAAATAAGACGGCCGCTGGCCTTGCAGACCTTATTCCTGATACAAACCAGCCCTGTTCTCGTCGTTATCCTTTTATCTGCCCCGGAGAAAAGTCGTCATGAGCACCTGGCCTGATACCCGTATTCTTGACCTGTTCGGCATCGACCTCCCGATCATCCAGGGGCCGCTGGCCGGGGCGACCACGTCCGCCATGATGATCGGCGTGGCCCGGGCCGGCGGCCTCGCCTCCCTGCCGTGCGCCATGCTGACCCCGGAGCAGATTCGCCAGGAAGTGCAGGTGTTTCGCAGCGCGACCCAGGCGCCATTGAACGTCAACTTCTTCTGCCACCAACCGCCGGCTTCGGACCCCGAACGGGAAAAACGCTGGAAAGAGCGCCTGGCGCCCTACTACCGTGAACTGGGGGTGGACTTCAATGCGCCGACGCCGGTGTCCAGCCGTGCGCCCTTCGATGAAACCAGCTGCCAACTGGTGGAAGAGCTGCAGCCGGAGATCGTCAGTTTCCACTTCGGCCTGCCGCCCGAGGCCCTGCTCAAGCGGGTGAAGGCCACCGGCGCAACGATTATCGGCTGCGCCACCACCGTGGATGAAGCGCGCTGGCTGGAAGAACGCGGCTGCCACGCGATCATCGCCATGGGCAATGAAGCCGGCGGCCATCGCGGCATTTTCCTCAGCAACGACCTCAACACCCAGGTCGGCACCATTGCCCTGGTGCCGCAGATCGCCGATGCGGTGGATGCTCCGGTGATTGCCGCCGGCGGTATCGGCGACGGCCGTGGCATCGCGGCGGCCTTTATGCTCGGGGCCTCGGCGGTACAGCTAGGGACGGCCTATCTGTTCACCCCGGAGGCCAAGGTCTCGGCCTCGCATCACCAGGCGCTGCGCAGCGCGAAGGAAAGCGAGACGGCCCTGACCAACCTGTTCACCGGCCGGCCGGCGCGGGGCATCATGAACCGGGTGATGCGCGAACTGGGACCGATCAGCGATATGGCGCCGGCGTTTCCCCTGGCCGGCGGCGCGTTGCTGCCACTGCGGGCCAAGGGCGAGGCGGACTTCAGCAACCTGTGGTCGGGCCAGGCGTTGCGCCTGGGGGTGGAATTGCCGGCCGAGGCATTGACCCGGCAGTTGGCGGAACGGGCCCAGACGATCTTGAAAGGACGGTAACGAACAGCGCGGATCGGCCCTAATGTCGTTCAGCCAAGGAACCCTGAACGGCATTAGGGCATGCCCACTCGCCACAGGAATAGAATCGCTATATATTTATTTATATAGCGATTCATCCCTCTAAGCGCCGCGCACGTCTTATAACAAGCGGTGCATTTACCTGTCCCTTTCCTTTGAACGGAGCCGCTTCATGATCATTCGTGCCTCACGCTTTGCCCCGACTTGTCTGGCCGCCCTGCTCAGCGTAGTTGCTTTCAGCGCAGCCCAGGCCGCTGAAGTCCAGGTGGCTGTCGCGGCCAACTTCACCGCGCCGATCCAGGCCATCGCCGCTGACTTCGAGAAAGACACTGGCCACAAGCTGGTCGCGGCCTACGGCGCCACAGGCCAGTTCTACACCCAGATCAAGAACGGCGCACCGTTCGAAGTGTTCCTCGCCGCTGACGACAGCACCCCCGCCAAGCTGGAAAAAGAAGGCGATATCGTCGCCGGCTCGCGCTTCACCTACGCCACCGGCACCCTGGCCCTGTGGTCGGCCAAGGACGCTTACGTCGACGCCAAGGGCCAGGTGCTCAAGGACAACCAGTATCAGCACCTGTCCATCGCCGACCCGAAAGCCGCGCCTTACGGCCTGGCCGCCACCCAGGTCCTGGCCAAGCTGGGCCTGACCGACAAGGTCAAGGACAAGCTGGTCACCGGCCAGAACATCACCCAGGCCTACCAGTTCGTCTCCACCGGCAATGCCGAGCTGGGTTTTGTCGCCCTGTCGCAGATCTACAAGGACGGCAAGGTCACCAGCGGTTCGGCGTGGATCGTCCCGGCCGATATGCATGAGGCCATCAAGCAGGACGCGGTGATTCTGGCCAAGGGCAAGGACAACGCCGCCGCCAAGGCGCTGGTCGAGTACCTGAAAGGCCCGAAAGCCGCCGCCATCATCAAGTCCTATGGCTATCAGCTATAAATGCCGCTCTTGAGTGCCGACTTCACCGCCATCTGGCTGACCCTGAAACTGGCGTCCCTGGTCACGCTGATTCTGTTGCTGATCGGCACTCCGATTGCGCTCTGGCTGGCCCGTACCCGCTCCTGGCTGCGCGGACCGGTCGGCGCGCTGGTGGCGCTGCCGCTGGTGCTGCCGCCGACGGTGATCGGCTTCTACCTGCTGCTCGCCTTCGGTCCCCACGGCTTTATCGGCCAGTTCACCCAGTCCATCGGGCTGGGCACCCTCACCTTCAGCTTCACCGGGCTGGTGATCGGCTCGGTGATCTACTCGATGCCCTTTGTCGTGCAGCCGCTGCAAAACGCCTTCAGTGCCATTGGCACTCGCCCATTGGAAGTGGCGGCGACCTTGCGCGCCAATCCCTGGGACACTTTCTTCAGCGTGGTCCTGCCCCTGGCACGACCGGGCTTTATCAGCGCCGCGATTCTCGGCTTCGCCCATACCGTAGGCGAATTCGGCGTGGTCCTGATGATCGGCGGCAATATCCCGGAAAAGACCCGGGTGGTCTCGGTGCAGATCTACGACCACGTCGAGGCCATGGAATACCTCCAGGCCCATTGGCTGGCGGGCGCCATGCTGGTGTTTTCCTTTCTCGTGTTGCTGGCGCTGTACTCGAGCCGCAAGACCAAAATGGGCTGGAGTTGAACCATGACGTCTTCGATACAGGTCCGTCTGCGCCAGAGTTATCCGGACTTTTCCCTGGATCTCGACCTGCAACTGCCCGGCCGTGGCGTCACCGCCCTGTATGGACACTCGGGCTCGGGCAAGACCACCTGCCTGCGCTGTATCGCCGGTCTGGAAAAAGCCCCCGAGGCCTTTATCCAGATCAACGACCAGGTCTGGCAGGACAGCAGCCGCCAATTGTTCGTCCCGCCGCACAAGCGCGCTTTGGGGTATGTGTTCCAGGAAGCCAGCCTGTTCGCGCACCTATCGGTCCGCGCCAACCTGGAATTCGGCCTGCGCCGCATACCCCGCGCCCAACGCCGGGTCGACATGGCCCACGCCACCGGGTTGCTGGGGATCGGCCATTTGCTCGACCGCCAGCCACAGCACCTGTCCGGCGGCGAGCGCCAGCGCATCGGCATTGCCCGGGCGCTGCTCACCAGCCCGCAACTGCTGCTGATGGACGAACCGTTGGCGGCGCTCGACAGCCAGCGCAAGAACGAGATCCTGCCGTACCTCGAGCGCCTGCATGACGAACTGGATATCCCGCTGCTCTATGTCAGTCACTCCCAGGACGAAGTGGCGCGCCTGGCCGACCATATCGTCCTGCTCAGCGAAGGCAAGGCCCTGGCCAGCGGCCCCATCGGCGACACCCTGGCCCGGCTCGACCTGCCCCTGGCCCTGGGCGACGACGCCGGCGTGGTGATCGAGGGCACGGTCAGCGCCTACGACCCCCAATATCAGTTGCTGACCCTGCAATTGCCCGACAGCCTGCTGAACGTACGGGTGGCCCACGCACCGCTGGCCCCGGGCAAGCGTCTGCGCATCAAGATTCAGGCCCGCGACGTCAGCCTCAGCCGGCAACCAGGCGAACACAGCAGCATCCTCAATCTGTTGCCGGTGACCATCACCGGGGAAGCCCCCGCCGACAACAGCGCCCACGTGCTGGTCCGGCTGGAGGCTGCGGGCACGCCGTTGCTGGCGCGGATCACCCGCTACTCGCGCGACCAGCTCAAGCTGGCGCCGGGACAGGCCCTCTGGGCGCAGATCAAATCAGTGGCGGTGCTCGCCTGACGGCAACCGACTTCCCGCAAGGGAGCCGGTGCGTTCTACACTGCTGCTCAGTCCCCCAGCGACGGAAGACCCGATGACGGCCAAACCAGCAGCGACGCTTCTCGACACCCTTGAAGGCCAGCGCCTGGCGGGCGAGGATGCCGCCCGCTGGCGCGAATGGGGACCGTACCTGAGCGAACGGCAATGGGGCACGGTACGCGAGGACTACAGCGCCGACGGCGATGCCTGGGCCTATTTCCCCCACGATCACGCCCGCAGCCGCGCCTATCGCTGGGGCGAGGATGGCCTGGCGGGGTTCTCCGACAGGTCCCAGCACTGGTGCCTCGGGCTGGCCCTCTGGAACGAGCGCGACCCGATTCTCAAGGAGCGCCTGTTCGGCCTGAACAACGCCGAAGGCAATCACGGTGAAGACGTCAAGGAGCTGTACTTCTACCTCGACGGCGTGCCCAGCCACGCATACATGCGCATGCTCTACAAATACCCGCAGGCGGCCTTCCCCTACAACGACCTGGTCACGGAAAATGCCCGGCGCGGCCTGGGCGATGCCGAGTACGAGATCCTCGATACCGGGGTGTTCGAGGACAATCGCTATTTCGATATCACGGTGGAGTACGCCAAGCAGGGGCCGAACGACATCGTCATGCGGGTCAGCGTGCACAACCGCTTTCACCTACCCGCGCGCCTGCGGGTGCTGCCGCATCTCTGGGCGCGCAATGACTGGAGCTGGAGCCTCCATGCCCGGCGGCCGAGCCTGACCCTGGAAGGCGACCGGGTCATCGCCCAGCACGCCGGCTGTGACCCGATGCAAGCCAGTGCCTGGGGCGATGGCGGCTTCGAATGGCTGTTCTGCGAAAACGAAACCAACACCCGGCGACTGAACGGTTCGCAAGCCGGCGGCCCGTTCAAGGATGGCATCAACGACCATGTGGTCGACGGCGCCGAGAGCATTCGCCGGGATGCCGGGACACGGGTGGCGGCGCACTTTTCCCTGACACTGCAAGGGGATGAAACCCGCACGGTCTACCTGCGCTTCGCCGCGCCCGACAGCGAAAAAATCAATGCCCGTCAGCTGTTCGCCAAGCGCCGCCAGGAAGCCGATGACTTTTATGCCGCCCTGCAACATGACCTGGCCGACGCCGACGCGCGCAATGTCCAGCGCCAGGCCCTGGCCGGCCTGCTGTGGTCCAAGCAGCTCTATTACTTCGACGTGAACCAGTGGCTCGACGGCGACCCGACACAACCGCAACCGCCGGCCGAACGCCTGCATATCCGCAACAAACACTGGCGGCATCTGTCGAACTTCGACATTGTCTCCATGCCGGACAAATGGGAATACCCCTGGTACGCCTCCTGGGACCTGGGTTTCCAGGCGGTGGCCTTCGCCCTGATCGATCCGGGCTTCGCCAAGCAGCAGTTGCTGCTCCTGGTCAAAGACCGCTTCATGCACCCCAACGGCCAGTTGCCCGCCTACGAGTGGCGTTTCGACGACGCCAACCCGCCAGTGCATGCCTGGGCGTCGTGGCGGGTCTACCAGCGGGAAAAGGAACTGATGGGGACCGGCGACCTGGATTTCCTCGAACGGATCTTCCACAAGCTGCTGCTGAACTTCTCCTGGTGGGTCAACCGCAAGGACGCCGAGGGCCGCAACCTGTTCCAGGGCGGCTTCCTGGGGCTGGACAATATTGCCTTGTTCAACCGCTCCGACGACCTGCCGCCCGGCGACACCCTGGATCAGGCCGACGGCACCGCCTGGGTCGCCGCCTATGCCCTGGACATGATGCGCATGGCCCTGGAACTGGCCAAGCGCAATCCGGTGTATGTCGATATCGCGGTGAAATTCTTCGAGCACTTTCTCTATATCGCCGGGGCGATCAACCGGGTCGATGACAGCGCCGAAGGCCTGTGGGACAGCCAGGACGAATTCTTCTACGACGTGCTGCAACATCCCGATGGGCGCAGCGAACCGGTGCGCCTGCGCTCCATCGTCGGGCTGATGCCACTGTTCGCCGTGCTGGTGCTGGAGCAGCGCGAACACGAAGGCCTGCCCGGCCTGCGTGAGCGGCTGCTGGGCTTCCTGCACCACCGGCCGGATCTCGCGGCCCTGGTCTCGCGCTGGAACGAACCCGGCGACGGCAATCGCCTGCTGCTGGCCCTGCTGCGCGGCGAACGGACCAAGAACCTGCTCAAGCGCATGCTCGATGAGGCCGAGTTTCTCTCCGACTTCGGCGTCCGCTCGCTGTCCAAGGCATTTGCCGAACAGCCATTGGCCCTGCAGCTCGACGGCAAGCTCCTCAGCGCCCGCTATCAGCCGGCGGAGTCCGACTCGCGCCTGTACGGTGGCAACTCCAACTGGCGCGGGCCGTTGTGGATGCCGATCAACTACCTGCTGATCGAATCGCTGCGCGAATTCCACCGTTACTACGATGATCACTTTTCCGTGGAGTACCCCAGCGGTTCCGGCTACCTGTCGTCACTCGGCGAAGTCGCCGACGGCCTGGGCCGGCGCCTGACCTCGCTGTTCCTGCTGGACGAGGACGGCCGGCGGCCGACCATGGCGGCCTATGCACAGTTGCAGGCCGACCCGGCGAGTCGCGACCTGGTGCTGTTTCATGAGTATTTCCACGGCGACAGCGGACGCGGCCTCGGCGCCTCCCATCAGACCGGTTGGAGCGCGCTGGTGGCCTTGTTGCTGCAACCGCGAAAATGATCCGCTGCCAGGCTGAAAACATCAGCCTGGTTAAACGTCCCCATGAATATGCACCCAAACAGCTCGGTACATATTCATTTCATGGCAACAAAACAACTTCAGAACTCAATGCCCGAAACTCATTTCCATCACGTCAGCTTATATTCAGGTTACTCCAACAAAACGCCACATTGGATGTTGACTTCAAGCACTTCGTTGAGTAAATTTCCCCTGCCTGCTGCTCAGGCCTTTTTTTAACTCACAAAAGAACCCAATGGACACAGTATCTAGACGCTGTCCGGTTCCCGCGTATGCGGCTCACCGGACGCTTAACCCAGAAAATGACGGGACTCGACGCACAGGTCGGGTGAGCTGCGCCAGGGCTTGATGCTCTTTCCGTAACTCGCCTCTGCCGGCGCCAGTCCGGTCGCGAGGTGTGTTATGACTTTCAAATCCTCTGTAATGCCCGGCGTTCGCGCCTTTGCTTCGAACATGCGCGTCAAACTGTCCCGCGAACCGGTGAAATCGGCGCGCGGCCATGCCCTGTTCGCCGCCCCCGCCTCCTCCAAGGCTTGCGCACGCGCCTCCATCGGCTGGCGTATCTGCCCGGCCACCGGTCAGCTGCAGCAACGCTGGAATTTCGATGACAGCCAGGACCCGCAGAGTCTTGGGCTTGCGCAGCTGTTCCAGCGCGCCGGCCTGACCCTGAACCTGTATGTCGAGGCCCGCGCCGCTTAATCGCCTGGCGCTGACACTGACAACTACCGCAACAGCATTTCCAACTTGGAAGTGCACGGCATTGTCATATCCTTAATTATTAAAACTTGAGCACTTCATTATGGACGAAGCCAGTAGACGGTTCGCTGTCCGTTACTCTTTCGTGGACGGGCAGCGAACGTTAAAACCTTATAAACCCTCTTATTCGAATCCATCGCCCCGGCGTGACTCGGCCTGTATTCGTTCGCCTGTTGAATAGGTGAGTCGTCTATATGCCCGGTCACGCAGAGGTGACAGAGGCATCGCTATGAACGCAGTCAAAGACCCTATCCGGCCAACCGCAAACCGCGCCAAGGAAGACAGCAAGCTGTCGATGCGCGCCGCTCGTGAAGCCCAACACACCCTCGCCACCACCTTCAGCAACGTCAACGCCAGCCGTGATGGCCTGACCGAACTGGATGCCGCCGGCCGCCTGCAACGCGAAGGCTTCAACGAAGTCGCCCACGACAAGCCGCCACACGCGCTTGTCCAGTTCCTCCAGGCGCTGAACAACCCCTTCATCTACGTACTGCTGATCCTCGCCGGCATCAGCTTCTTCACCGATTTCTGGCTGGCCGAGCGTGCTGGCGAAGAAGGTGACCTGACCAAGGTCATCATCATTATGACCATGGTGACCCTGAGCAGTACCCTGCGCTTCTGGCAGGAACACCGTTCGGCCAAGTCCGCCGAAGCCCTCAAGGCCATGGTCCGCACCACCGCCACCGTGCTGCGTCGCGAACAACTGGGCAACAAGCCGGTACTGCGCGAAGTGCCGATGCGCGACCTGGTGGCCGGCGATATCGTGCACCTGTCGGCCGGTGACATGATTCCGGCGGATATCCGCCTGATCGAGTCCCGTGACCTGTTTATCAGCCAGGCGGTGCTCACTGGCGAAGCCTTGCCGGTGGAAAAGTACGACACCCTCGGCGATGTCGCGGCAAAGTCCGCCTCCACCAACACCGATCAGAGCAATCTGCTGGACCTGCAGAACATCTGCTTCATGGGCACCAACGTGGTCAGCGGCACCGCCAAAGCCGTGGTGGTCGCCACCGGTGCGCGCACCTACTTCGGCTCGCTGGCCAAGGCAATTGTCGGCTCGCGGGTGCAGACCGCCTTTGACCGCGGGGTGAACAGCGTCAGTTGGCTACTGATCCGCTTCATGCTGGTGATGGTGCCGATCGTGTTCCTGCTCAACGGCTTCTCCAAAGGCGACTGGAGCGATGCCCTGCTCTTCGCCTTGGCGGTCGCGGTGGGCCTGACCCCGGAAATGCTGCCGATGATCGTCAGCGCCAACCTCGCCAAGGGCGCCATGGCCATGGCCCGACGCAAGGTGGTGGTCAAACGCCTGAACGCCATCCAGAACTTCGGTTCCATGGACGTGCTGTGCACCGACAAGACGGGCACCCTGACCCAGGACAAGATCATCCTCGAGCACCACGTCGACGCCGTCGGTCAACGCGACGAAGCAGTGCTGGGGCTGGCCTGGCTCAACAGCTATCACCAGAGCGGCATGAAGAACCTGATGGACCAGGCGGTCCTGCAGTTCTCCCGGGAGAATCCCAACTTCCAGGAACCGCTCGCCTACAGCAAGGTTGATGAACTGCCCTTCGACTTTGTCCGTCGGCGCCTGTCGATCATCGTCAAGGACAGCCGCAACGATCACCTGTTGGTGTGCAAGGGCGCGGTCGAGGAAATGCTCGCCATCTCCAGCCACGTCATGGAAGGCAATAACGTCGTGGCCCTGGACGAGCAGCGCCGCAAGACCCTGCTGGCCCTGGCCAACGATTACAACAAGGACGGTTTCCGCGTCCTGCTGCTGGCGACCCGCGACATTCTCCAACCGCAAACCAAGGCGCAATACAAGACCGCCGATGAGCGTGAGCTGGTCATCCGTGGCTTCCTGACCTTCCTCGACCCACCGAAGGAAACCGCCGGGCCGGCGATTGCCGCCTTGCGCGATATCGGTGTCACGGTCAAGGTGCTGACCGGCGACAACGCCGTGGTCACCTGCAAGATCTGCCGCGAAGTCGGTCTGGAGCCGGGCCTGCCGCTGCTCGGCCAGGACATCGAACACATGGACGAGGCGACCCTCAAGCTGCGGGTCGAGGAACGCACGGTCTTCGCCAAACTGACCCCACTGCAGAAGTCCCGGGTGCTCAAGGCCCTGCAAGCCAACGGCCACACCGTCGGTTTCCTCGGCGACGGCATCAACGATGCACCGGCCCTGCGCGATGCCGATGTCGGCATCTCGGTGGACAGCGGCACGGACATCGCCAAGGAATCGGCCGATATCATCCTGCTGGAAAAGAGCCTGATGGTGCTGGAAGAAGGTGTGCTCAAGGGCCGCGAAACCTTCGGCAATATCATGAAGTACCTGAACATGACCGCCAGTTCCAACTTCGGCAACGTGTTCTCGGTGTTGGTGGCCAGTGCGTTCATCCCGTTCCTGCCGATGCTGTCGATCCACCTGCTGCTGCAGAACCTGATCTACGACATCTCCCAGCTGGCCCTGCCGTGGGACAAGATGGACAAGGAATTCCTGCGCAAGCCGCGCAAGTGGGATGCGAAGAACATCGGCCGCTTCATGCTGTGGATCGGGCCGACCTCGTCGATCTTCGACATGACCACCTTTGCCCTGATGTGGTACGTGTTCGCCGCCAACAGCGTGGAAGCCCAGGCACTGTTCCAGTCCGGCTGGTTTATCGAAGGCCTGCTGTCGCAGACGCTGGTGGTGCATATGCTGCGGACCCAGAAAATCCCGTTCTTCCAGAGCACCGCCTCGTTGCCGATCATCGTCATGACCTGCCTCGCGGTGTCCATCGGTATCTACCTGCCGTTCTCGCAACTGGGCACGCTGGTGGGCCTGGTGCCGTTGCCGATGGCCTATTTCCCATGGCTGGTGGGCACCCTGCTGGCCTACTGCGTGGTGGCCCAGGGCATGAAGACGTTCTATATCCGCCGCTTCAAGCAGTGGTTCTAACGCGACGCCAAGGATGACACCGAACCTGTAGGAGCCAGCTTGCTGGCGATAGCATCCGCAAGGTCGATGCAAGACTCCCCGGCCTCATCGCCAGCAAGCTGGCTCCTACAGGGTTCGTGGCGTTCACACCATTGTATTTCCGGAAAGTAAAAAACCAGTACGTGGAGAATCCTCATGTCTGGAACCGCTCTGTTGATCCACCTCGCCGGCGCCATAACCCTGTTGCTGTGGGGCACCCATATGATTTCAACCGCCCTGCTACGCGGCTTTGGCACCCAGCTGCGCAATGGCCTGGGCCGCAATCTGGATAAACGCTGGAAGGCCCTGCTCTGCGGCATCGGCATCACCAGCGTGCTGCAAAGCAGCACCGCGGTCAGCCTGATGGCCACCTCCTTCACCGCCGCCGGCACCCTCAGCCTCGCTCCGGCGCTGGCGGTGATGCTCGGGGCCAATATCGGCTCGACCCTGGTCGTGCAACTGCTCAGCTTCGACACCTCGATCGCCATCCCCCTGGTGTTGCTGGCGGGCTTCGTGGTGTTTCGCCTGCGCGACGATTCGCGCTATGAAAGCGTCGGCTGTGCCCTGATCGGCCTGGGCCTGATGCTGCTCGCCCTGAGCCTGCTCAGCGCCGCCCTCGGGCAGATGGAAAGCACGCCACTGTTCCATGTGCTCATGCAAGGCCTGGACGGCGACCTGTTGATCGCCCTGCTGGTGGCGGTAGTGCTGACCTGGATGTGCCATTCCAGCGTCGCGCTGATCCTGTTGATCGCCTCCCTGGCCGGTACCGGGCTGATGTCGCCGGTCACCACCCTGGCCCTGGTGCTCGGGGTCAATATCGGCGGCGCCCTGCCCTCGGTGATGAATGCCACGACCCCGGTCGCCCGACGCCTGCCCCTGGGCAACCTGCTGGTGCGACTGTTCGGCGCGCTGCTGGTGCTGCCGTTCGCCTCGCTGCTCGGCAAAAGCCTGGCCGACACCGCCGTCGCTCCCGCCCATCTGGTGGTCTACCTGCATATCGCCTTCAACCTGCTCCTGGGCCTGGGCTTTATCGGCCTGGTGGACTGGCTCGCCAACGGCCTGACCCGGCTGCTGCCAACACCGGAGCAGGCCGCCGACCCGGGCATGCCGCAGTACCTCGACGAGGCCGGCCTGGAAGTGGCCAATATCGGCCTGTCGAACGCCGTGCGCGAAGCCCTGCGGATCGCCGACATGCTCGCGGTGATGCTCGACCGGGTGCTGCAACTGTTCCAGAAACCCGGCGAAGTGTCGGCCGAAGATATCCGTCAGCTCGACCAGTCCCTGGACCTGCTCAGCGCGGCGATCCGCGCTTATCTGGCGGATATCGGCCAGGACGGCCTGAGCGACGAGGATGCCGACCGCGCCCAGGAAATCCTCATGTTCGTGATCAACCTGGAACATGCCGGCGACATTCTTTCCAGCAACCTCGCCCAGTTGGCGGCACGTCGGCGCCGCCGTGGCGAACGCTTCTCGGCGTTCGAGTTGGCGCACATCTATCCGCTGCACGAGGAACTGCGCGAAAGCCTCAGCCTGGCGGTCACGGTGTTCCTGCGCGAAGACATCGTCACCGCCCACCGCCTGGTCGAGCGCAAGGAAGTGATTCGCCGCCTGGAAGCCAGTGCCAGCCGCGAGCACTTTCGCAAACTCAGTGCTGACAAGAGCACCTGGGCCGAATCGGGAGATATTTTCCAGCGGGTGCTGCGCGATTACCGGCGCGTGCACCACCACATCGCGGCGCTGGCCTATCCGGTTCTCGAACGCTCGGGAGAACGCGCCCTGGAAGCCCGGCCCCTGGGCGCGAACGAGCCGGCGCCAGGGCCCGGGCACGGCCTTGAACTCCACCACGAGCACTTGACCGACAAGGACAACTACCCATGCGCGTCCTGATCTGCGCCGGGCGCTACGACCTCAATGCCGCCATGTGCCGGAAGATCCTGGAGGCCTATCACCGGACCCACAAGATGGGCGTGCTGATCCACGGCGGCAACCAGTTCCTGGGCAGCGAAATCGAGGATTGGGCCCGGGAAAACGCGGTGCATCTGGTGCGCTATCCGTCCAATTGGCAGCTCTACGGCAAGCAGGCCGAACGTCGGCGCAACGGTGCGCTTCTAGAAAACCGGCCGCGAACCTGGCGCTTGCCAGCCAGGTTCATCCGCGTTACTGCCCAGGGACCTCATCCAGCTGCAGCACCTGGCGCGCGCTCAACAAATCGCCGATTGCCACGGCCATCACCCGGTAGTGCGCGGTGTTGCGGTGGTGTTCGATGGCAGCTTGATCGATCCAGCGCTCGACGAAGACGAAACGCTCGGGGTCGGCCTGATCGACATGCAGGATATATTCACGGCAGCCGGGCTCGGCGCGGGAAGGTACTACGCACGCCCTGAGATGGGGCTCCAGCTCCGCGGCCTTGCCCGGTTTGGCATGAAGGATGGCCACAACACGAATTTCATGGTTCATGGAATTTCCTGGAATCAAGGGAGATGAGGTCGTGTGCGATCATGAGCCCTTGCCCCGGCGCCTTCAAGTCAAAGGAGCGCATTCGCCACGGGCGCGGCGTTGATCGGGTCCGGGTTTTCAGCGGCAGACCAACGGCACCGCCCGGCTTTGCGCCGGGCCGTGTGCCTCAGGGTTTGAGCGGCAGTTCTTCATCCAGCTCCGACAGGCTCTTGCCGTCGTCGGGGTGTTTCCAGGTTTGCGGTGGCACCTGCTCATCGGTTTCGTCGCTCGGGCTCTCACTGGGCGGTTCTTGATCCTCATCCGGGATCGGCACCTGGCGCCAGGGCATGGCCTGGACGCGCGAATACGCAAATGCCGTGAACGGGGAAGCAGGTTGAGTGTCCATACGCACCTCGCGTCAGCAGCCCGGACCACCCGGGCTGTCAATTTCAGTGTAGGCAATGCAGGCACAGGTTGCTGTATGGCCGGCCGCCAAAAAACATCTGAAAAGCCCGTGTTAGCATAGCGTTTTGCCCTGAGGCAAGGGCTGATCATGGAGAACAGAGATGGTTGAAGGTCAGCGATTCGCGGCGTTTCTATTCGATATGGACGGGACGTTGCTCAACTCCATCGCCGCCGCCGAGCGCGTCTGGGCCCGGTGGGCAGAGCGCCACGGCCTCGATGTGGAAACTTTCCTGCCGACCATTCACGGTGTCCGCAGTATCGAGACCGTGCGCCGCCAGAACCTGCCGGGCGTCGATCCCGAGCGTGAAGCCGCGGCGATCACCCAGGCCGAAATCGACGACGTCGAAGGTGTGATCGCCATCGAGGGCGCGAAAGCCTTTCTCGCCAGCCTGCCAGCGGAGCGCTGGGCGATTGTCACCTCGGCGCCACGGGCCCTGGCCGAACGCCGGATGGCCGCGGCCGGCCTGGACTTTCCAGCGTTGGTAATCACCGCCGAGGATATCGCCCACGGCAAGCCGGCGCCCGATTGCTACCTGCTGGCGGCGCGGCGCTTGGGCGTTCGCCCACAAGACTGCCTGGTATTTGAAGATGCCCCGGCGGGCATTAGCGCCGGCGAAGCGGCTGAGGCCCGGGTGGTGGTGATCAGTGCCACCCACGCCCACCCGATGGAAACCCCGCACCGGGTGCTGGCCGATTACCGCCAGGTCGCCATCGATATCAACGATCAGGGCCTGGCGCTGGTCCAGGCCTGAGCGAATCCGTCAGGCGTACTGTACGCCCAGCGAAGCCAGGGCCTTCCAGTAATCCGGGTAGGTCTTGGCCACGCAATCGGGGTCCTGGATACGGATACCCGCCACTTTCAGACCGGCCAGGGCAAAGCACATGGCAATGCGATGGTCGGAGTGGGTGTCGATCAGGGCATCGCAGGTGGTGCCAGCCAGGGCCGGATCGGCAGCCACCAGCAGGTCGTCACCTTCCACGCTCGCCAGGCCCGGACGAATGCCGTTGAGGCCATCGAACAGCGCCTGGACCCGATCGCATTCCTTGACCCGCAGGTTCGCCAGCTCGACGAAACGCACCGGGGTTGTATTGAACGCCGCCAGCACCGCCAGGGTCGGGATGGCGTCCTGCATCTGCGAACCGTTGATCAGCGCCGGCATATGCGGGAACTGCTGGATCACTTCCAGCGCCTTGGCGTCCGGCTGGGTGAAGTCTTCGCCGGCCACGCCCAGGTCGATATGGCCGTCGGTCAGGGCTTGCGCCGCCCACAGGTAAGTGGCCGCCGAAGCATCCGGCTCGATCCGGTAGTCACAGGCATGGTAGCCAGTGGCCGCGACGCGCCAGAGGGTCTCGTCGAGCACTTCGACCTGGGCACCGAAGGCCTGCATGCAGGCGATGGTCAGGTCGACGTAACCGCGGGCACCGATGTCCTTGCCGGTCAGCGCCACCTCGATCGGCGCCTCGCCGCAGGCCGCCAGCATCAGCAATGCCGATACGTACTGGCTGGACAGGCCGCCGTCGATCTCGAAACGCTTGGCCTGCACGCCACCACGCCCATTCACGATCACGGGTGGGCAACCGGTCTCGCTGGCGACATCCAGGCCACCGCGTTGCAGGGCTTCGAGCAGCGGGCCGATCGGACGCTTGCGCATATAGTGGTCGCCGTCCAGCACCACGCGGCCGTTCACCGTGGTCACCGCCGCGGTCAGGAAGCGCACCGCGGTCCCGGCATTGCCGAGGAACAGCGGTTGCTCCGGCACTTGCAGCTTGCCATTGCCGGTGACCACGAAGGTGGTTTCGTCCGGCTCGTCGATCTGCACGCCCATCTGCCGCAGGGCGGTGGACATGTGGCGGGTGTCATCGCTTTTCAGCGCGCCGGACAGGCGGCTGGTGCCCTTGGCCAGGGCGGCGAGCAACAAGGCCCGATTAGTGATCGACTTCGAACCGGGCGGCGTCACCTTTCCGTTCAGGGGCGCGTTCGGCGGGATCACGGTGAGGGTTTGCTGCACAGCCATTCATCAACTCTCCAGGCTCTAAAGATAAGCGCACAAGCCAGTGCGCCTCGACAGTCCGCCATGATGCCATTAATGCGCCCGCTGGATCATCCGTTTCCGTCGTCGGCGGCAATGGCTTTCAGGTAGTTGTAAACCGTCGCCCGGGAAATCTCGAAGTATTCAGCGAAATAATCGACGAAATTGCGGATATCCAGCAGCCCGCAGGCCTTGGCCTCGATCAGCGCCAGGCGGACTTCCCCACGGCCGAAATCGCTGCGGCGCACAGATTGGCGGACCGAGATCGCCTCGACGATATCGTTGAGTTTTTCCCGCCAGTCGGCGTTGAACAACGCCTGCGGGCGTGGTTGTGGTTTGAGGCCGGCGGCAAAGCCGCCGAGCAACTTCTGCACCTGGGACAGGGCCGTGACATCGAAATTCAGGCACAGCAGGGCCACGATCTCACCGCTGTCGGCGCGCGCGGCGATGCTGATGGAGCGCAACTGGCGGTTGTTGGCCCCGTTTTTTTCGTAGGGGCCGATGACGTCCGCGCCCTGCTCCAGTTCAGCGAGGTCGTCGAGCAGCGAGGGATCGCCGACCTTGCGCCGGGAGAAGCCATTGGCGATATGAGTGATCCGTGCGCTGCGAACATCGTGGACCACCGCTTCGAGGTCGGGAAACAGCAACGCCGCGAAGCCTTCGGCGGCGGCGTTCATAAAGGCGATATCGACCATAGGGGAGCCGGGCCATTGAAAATAAGTGGAAATTGTACGCAATGCCCCCTGTAGGAGCGAGCTTGCTCGCGATGGTCGTTAACGATAACGCGTGTTTATCAGGTACACGCGGCGCTCTTGAGCCCATCGTGAGCAATCGAGCGTCGACCGGTTGCGCCTACAACGGCGCCTAGCGCTCGGCGTTGCGCAGCGACTCGATCGCCAGGCTGGCAATGGCGATGTCATGGGCCGCCAATCCCGTCAGGTCGGCCACGGTCACGTCCTCGTCGCTGAAGCGTCCCGGGACCTTGCCCGCCAGCACCTGCCCCAGTGAAACATCGACCCCGGACTCAACCAGCCCCGCCGCCAGGGCATGGGCCAACTCGCCCCGCTCGGCGCATTGATGACGATCATCGGTCATGATCACCCGGGCCCGGGCCAGAATCGCCGGGTCCAGTTCCTGCTTGCCAAGGCTGTCGGCCCCCAGCGCGACGATATGGGTGCCGGGCCGCACCGCCGAAGCCGGGACCAGCGCTGCCGTCGAAGGCGTGCAGGTGATCACCACGTTACAACACTCGAACAGTTGCTCCACGCTCGGCAGCGCCTGGGCGATCAAGCCCTGATGGCTGAGACTGGCCGCCAGCCGCGCGGCTTTCTCCGGGCTTCGGCCCCAGATAAACACCCGGTCGATGCCGAGCATCTCGGCGCCCCAGCGCGCCTGGTGTTCGGCCTGATGCCCCGTACCGACAATGCCCAGCGCCGAAATTTTCGACGGCGCGCCGGCCTTGGCCGCCAACGCCCCGGCCGCGGCGGTCCGCCAACTGGTCAACCAGCCCTCATCATTAAGCACAGCCAACGTCGCCCCGGTCCGTGCATCGAAAACCAACATCAGGCCGTTGTTGGTCTCAAGCCCCTTGGCGGCGTTCTCATAGAAGCCCATCGCCACCTTGACCACCAACATCTGGCCACCGCGAAAATGGCCGAACTTGATATGACAATCCCCCGGCGGATCCTGGAACAGCAACTCACCGCCACCGGGCGCGACGACTTCACCCTCGGCATGACGGATAAAAGCCTCACGCACCACTCGCAACATATCCTTGCGCAGCAGCACGTCGCGCAACTCGCCCAAGCCGTAGACCGGCAGCGCTATCGGGCTCATGGGCGACGACCGCGCAGGTAGTCGGCAAACACCTCCAGCCCCTCCTCCATATGCGCCCGGCCATAGCCGATGCGGAAGCGATCCTGGGGCACCGGCCCCAGTGCCGATTCATAGATGCTCGACGGTAATAACAGCACGCCAGTGCGTTCCACCAGGTCGGTGGTGAAACGCTCGACCCCTTCGGCACCCAGGTAACGCGGGTAGGCAATACAACCGCCATCGGGGCGATACCACTCGAACAGCCCTTCGAACTCACGGAAAAACCCGTCCAGCAGCGTGAGGTTGTGGCGCATCAGTTGGTGAATCCGCGCCAGGATCGGCTCGCGGGCCTTGAGCGCGATCCGCGCCAGCACTTCACTGGGGCCCGCATTACAGATCGACAGGTAGTGCTTCATGCGTTCCATGCGCGACAGCAACTCACGGTCCTGGCAGGCAATCCAGCCGATCCGCAACCCCGGCAAGCCATAGGGCTTGGACATCACCGCCAGCGACAGGCCGCGTTCGTAGACATCGGCCACCGCCGGCAACTGCCCGCCCTCACCCAAGCCCAGCAAGCGATAGGCCTCGTCGCTGAACAGGTAGATACCGTGCCGGCGACACAGGTTGACCAGTGCGTCAAAACGCTCGCGTTCGAGGATCTTGCCAGTGGGGTTATGGGGGAAATTGATCGAGATCAGCCGGGTGTTGGGGCGAATCGCCGCCGCCAGCGCATCGATATCCAGCGTCCAGCCCTGCTCCGGGTCCAGGGCCACGCCCGTCACCTCGCAGAGACTCAAGGGGATGGTTTCCGAAGACTGGTAGTTGGGCGTCACCACAATGGCATGGTCGCCTTTGTCCAGCAGCGCATGCATGGCCACGTAGAGCCCTTCCTCGGCTCCGGCGAAGCAGAGCAGGTTGGCCGGGGTCTGGCGCTCGTAGGTCGAGGCGATCACGTCCAGCAGCTCGGGCGCGCCGAATGTCTGGGTGTAGCCCAGGGACAGCGTCTCGAAGGCTTCGCGGTCCGGCGCGTCGGCCAGCGCCAGCAGGTCCTTGATGGTCAGGCTTTGCGCATCGGACGCGGTCATATGGTAGCGCGCGGAGAATTCCCACTTGGAAAAGTAGGTCTCCAGTCGAAAATCCGGAAGTGTGGCCATGCGTTGTTCCCCAGGTCGATTCAAGTCACGGCCCTCGTGTCAGGGACAACAGGCCTTGGACTGAGAATACGCAGAATTATACAAACTGTCTATTTTTTACATTTGATGCAAAATAAACATTCCGGAGCACTCAGGCCATCACACTCTTATGCTCGGACCCGTTCAATCTGAGGGGCAAAATCACCAAGGGAATGCCATCCAGGTGCAGCCGGCGTTGCAATAACAGCGGCGTCTGGTTGTGCAACCACTCGCTGAAGCCCCAACTGTCCTGCAGGATCAGCTTATTGCTGAAGCACACGCAGCCGGGGTAGTGCCGGGTCGCTTCGCCCAGCAGCTTCTGCAGTTCGGCGACCGGGTCGGTGCCGTAGCCGATCCGCCGCGTGGCGCTGATACCGGCCTGGGCACAGAAGGCCTCCAACTGATCCATGGATTCGTCGAGCCGGGTCTTGCGCCGTTGCACACCGTCAATCCGCCCCCACACGTGGCCCTCCACCTTGACGATACCGACAAACACCACGTTGGCGAAACGATTCGGGAACAGGCGTTGCACCCAGAGCAAGGTATGGATCGCCGCGCCCCAATGTTCGGTGGCCAGGATCACTGCCGTCGGTGCATCCGGCGAGGGCTCGATGCGGGTGACCGTTGCCAGCACCTGCGCCGGCAGGGTGAATTCGCTATCCATCTGCGTCCGCAGGGTTTCCACCTTGGCGTAGTGATGCCGAACCAGGGCGCAACCGCCGATCACCAGCAGGGTCAGGCAAAGGGTCGCCCAGCCGCCTTCGAAGAATTTTTCCGTCAGGGTCACCAGCAGAATGCCCGAGGCCACGCAAAAGCCGGTGACCGCCACCAGCATCCGCCCGAGCCAAGGCCCTTCGCGGCGATGCTGCCACCAGTGCCGGCACAACCCGGCCTTGGCCAGGGCCAGGCTGAGGAACACATTGATGCTGTAGAGCACCACCAACAACCCGAGGGATCCCCGGGACAACAACAGGATAAACAGCGCGCAGGCCCCGACGAAAACCACCCCGTTCTGCTTGACCAGGCGGTTGGACAAGTTGCAGAAACGGTGAGGCAGCCAGGAATCGGCAGCCATGCGACCGAGCAGCGAGGGGGCGAAGATCAGGATCGAATTGGCCGCCACGAACACAATCGCGCCTTCCAGCGCCAGGGTCAGCAGGAGCAGTGCGTGGCTGACGCCCGGGGCGACTCCGAGTTGCTCGATAACGGACTTGAACACCACCGCGTTCAGGGTCTGCCCATAGGTCGGTTGCGCGCCCCAGAGGCTGTACAAAAGAATCATGCCGCCGGCCATGAACGCCAGGGAAAAACCGACCGAGAGCAAAGCGATACGCCCGGTCTTGATCCGGGGTTCGGCCAGCAGGTTGACGTTGTTGGCAATCGCCTCGGACCCCGCGTAAGTACTGCCGCCCAGGGAATAGGCGCGCAGGAACAGGGCCACCAGCAGCGGCCAGCCGATATCCCCGGACAATGCCACGGTGTCAGCGGAGCTGCGGACCAGCGTACCCGTCAGGTCACCGGCTTTCGAGGCAACGCCATAGACGATCAGCCCCACGTGCACCAACACAAACCCCAGCGTCAGGGGCAGCAACAAGCGGATCGAGTCGGCGATACCGCGCAGGTTCAATAGGATCAGCAGCAGCACCAGACCGATTTCCACCACCAGCTTGTGGCTCTGGAAATCCACGGGCAGCAGGCTGAACAACGCATCGGTGCCGCTGGCCAGGCAAACCGCAACGGTCAGCACATAGTCGACCAGCAAAGCGCAACCGGCCACCAAGCCAAGCCTGGGGCCCAGCAGTTTCGAGACGATCTTGTAGTTGCCGCCGCCCGAAGGAAACAGTTCGACGACCTGACGGTAGGCCAGCGACAGGACCCAAACGGTCAGCAGCGTCGCCAGGGCCAGGAACACCCCCAACTCAGGATGGGCTCCCAGCGCCAGATAGGCCCTCTCCGGGCCATAACTGACCGAAGCCAGGCCGCTGGCGCCAAGGCCCGCCCAGGCCAGCAGACCGACCAGCAGCGTATGGGCCCGTGTATCGGGGGCCAGTGGATCACGCGCGGGCCCGATAACCCCCTGTGCCAGCCGTTCCAGTTTGAGCATGACCGCCACCTTGAATGCTTTGTTTATAGCCTTGATGTCAGTTAGGACCCCACGTATCAATTCGCCAAGTTTTTTTACGGAAAATTGATAGCGCCAAAGCCTAAAAAGACACAGGCCTTATCAGACCCGAATAAGCCTCTACTTATACTTGAACTGTACCCACCGAGATCGGCAAAGCCGATTGAAAGTGCCCACTAACGCTACAGGTATCGAGGACTAACGTCATGTTACTCAGCGCACTCCTGTTTGCAGCGATCATCGGCTTCTATCTGTTGTGCGGGCTGGTCGTCTACTTTGCCGATAACGTCATAACGCCCTCGAAAGCCCCGGATATCAAGCCTGTGCTGCAGAACCGGCACAGCCGCAACTGACCCTGAAAACGGCTCGCCGAGCGATTTAAAGCACCGCCGCGGGCGCTCTTCGCCCGCGGCCCCACTCAAGCACGACAACATGGAAGACTCGATATGGCTATTGATCTGTTACTGGCACTGGTGGTCGGCGTAGTGATCTACCTGTTCTACGCCGTTATCAACCCGGAGAAGTTCTGACTGCCCTGTTTCTGCCTGATGGAGCACTCCAGAAAAGTCCGTTGATTCAGGAGTTAATGCAATGTCACACCTCTGGCTACAAATCATTATTACCTTGATCGCCACCCTGGCATTGAGCCTGGTGCTGGGACGTTATCTGGCCAGGGTGGTGACTGATCAGAAAACCGTGCTCGACCGGGCGCTCGATCCGCTGGACAACCTGCTCTACCGGCTGATCGGCAAACAGGCCTGCAGCCAGGCGATGAACTGGAAAAGCTACACCCTGCACATGCTGGCGACCAACCTGGTAATGGCCCTGCTGATCTACCTGGTGCTGATCTTCCAAAATGTGCTGCCGCTCAACCCGCAGCATTTCGCCGGCATGGAACCGATGCAGGCGTTCAACACCGCCATCAGTTTTATCACCAACACCAACTGGCAGAGTTATGGCGGCGAAAGCACCCTGTCCAACTTCAGCCAGATGGCGGCCATCACCTTTCCGATGTTCACCTCGGCGGCGACCGGCTTCGTGGTGGCGATTGCCTTTATTCGCGCCTTGCTGGTCACTGACGGTGGCGCCAATCTCGGTAACTTCTACCGCGACCTGATCCGCTTCACCACCCGGGTGCTGCTACCGGTGGTGCTGGTGCTGAGCCTGTTCCTGATCTGGCAAGGCGTACCGCAGACCCTGGATGCCAGCGTGGTGACCGACACCCTTCAAGGCGGCCACCAGACCCTGACCCTGGGCCCGGTCGCCACACAGGAAGCCATTGAAAACCTGGGGACCAACGGCGGCGGTTTCTTCAACGTCAATGCCGCACACCCGTTCCAGAACCCCAACGCGCTGACCAACTTCGTGCTGCTCCTGCTGATGGCCAGCCTGCCCGCCGCCCTGGTGGTGATGTTCGGCCACATGATCAAGAACCGTCGCCAGAGCACGCTGATCTACAGCGTCATGGCCCTGATGATGGTGGGTTTCCTGCTGCTCTGCGTGATTCCGGAACAGGCCGGCACGCCGCTGCTGAGCCAGCTGGGTATCGACACCCACGCCAGCGCCCTGCAGGCCGGCGGCAATATGGAAGGCAAGGAAGTCCGTTTCGGCATCGCCGAAAGCGGACTGTACGCCGCCTACACCACGGCGTTCACCACCGGTTCGATCAACTCGATGCACGACAGTTTCACCCCGCTGGGCGGCCTCTCGACCCTGGTGCAGATGATGCTGCAATGCGTCTTCGGCGGTAAGGGCGTGGGCTTTCTCAATTTCCTGATCTACGGCCTGATCGGGATCTTCGTCGCCGGCCTGATGGTCGGGCGCACCCCGGAGTTTCTCGGCAAGAAGATCGAGAAACGGGAAATTATCCTGGTCTCGCTGGCCATGCTGATTCACCCGCTGGTGATCCTCGCGCCCTCGGCCTGGTCGATGGTGATGCCCTACGGTGTGGCCGCGCTGGGCAATGCCGGGGTGCATGGCTATTCGGAAGTGCTCTATGCCTTCACCTCCGCCGCCGCCAACAACGGCTCGGCCTTTGGCGGCCTGAACGCCAATACGCCCTGGTACAACCTGGCCATCGCCTGCGTGATCATCATCGGTCGTTACCCTTCGATCATCTTCCTGATGGCGGTCGCCGGCTCATTGGCCGCCAAGCCGACCCTGCAGCCCAGCATAGGCACCCTGCGTACCGATACCCCGCTGTTCGGCATCTGGTGGCTGGCGACGATCGTCATCGTCGGCGCACTGACCTTCCTGCCGGCGCTGGTCCTTGGACCGATCGCCGAGTTTTTCGCCATGAACAAGCACTTGCTGTTCTAAGGGTGAGGAGACTGAGATGAAAGTTGAAAAAGCATTGCCACTGGCCCCGCTGTCGCCCCCTGTCGCAGCCCGCAAGGCGCCGCGCGCAGACGACCGCCAGGAAAGTCTGCGGCTGATCCTGGTCGAACCGCTGAAAAAGCTCGACCCGCGGGTACAAATCAAGAACCCGGTCATGTTCGTGGTCTGGATCGGCACCCTGGTGACCGCCGCGCTGACCCTCAACCCGCAACTGTTCGGGCCGTCGAATGCGACCTCGCTGTACAACGGCGTGGTGACCTTCATCCTGTTTATCACGGTGTGGTTCGCCAACCTCGCCGAAGCCATGGCCGAGGGTCGCGGCAAGGCCAAGGCGGCGTCGCTGCGCCAAACCACCACGCAGCTCAGTGCCACGCGGCTGCTCCCCGGCGGTCGTATGGAAGTGGTGTCCGCCGCTTCACTGCGCAAGGATGACCTGATCAAGGTCAACCGCGACGAGCTGATTCCCATGGACGGCGAAGTGGTGGAAGGCGCCGCTTATGTCGACGAGTCGATGATCACCGGTGAATCCGCGCCAGTGATCAAGGAGTCCGGCTCGGACGTCAACTCCAGCGTGACCGGGGGTACCAAGGTGATCTCCGACTCACTGGTGATCCTGGTCACCGCCTCGCCGGGCAACACCTTTCTCGACCGCATGATCAGCCTGGTGGAAGGCGCCAAACGACAGAAAACCCCGAACGAGATCGCCCTCACCGTGTTGCTCTCGGTGCTGACCCTGATCTTCGTCATCGTGGTCACCGCCATTGCCCCGGTGGCGAGCTACCTCAATGCGCAGATCAACGTCGCCGACCTGGTGGCGCTGATCGTCGCGCTGATTCCCACCACCATCGGTGCCCTGCTCTCGGCCATCGGCATCGCCGGTATCGACCGCACCTTGCACTTCAATATGCTGGCGATGTCCGGCAAGGCCGTGGAAGCCGCCGGCGACGTCAACACCCTGCTGCTGGACAAGACCGGCACCATCACCATCGGCAACCGCCAGGCCACCGAGTTCCTGCCGGTCAGGGGCGTTACCCGCCAGGAACTGCAACAGGCGGCCTACCTCGCCTCACTGTTCGACAGCACCCCGGAAGGCAAGTCCACCACGGCCTTTGCCAAGGCCCAGGGCATCCACGAGGAAAGCCGTCTGGAAGAAGCCGTGGGCATGGACTTCTCGGCGCAAACTCGCATGAGTGGTTCGGACCTGGCCGACGGTCGTGTCGTGCGCAAGGGCGCGGTGGATTCCCTGGTCAGCTACGTCAGGGACAGCTATGGCAGCGCCATTCCCGCCGACCTCGAGCGCCTTGCCCTCGGCGTCAGCCAGCAAGGCGCGACGCCCCTGGCGGTGGCCATCGACGGGCAAATCCTGGGCATCATCAACCTGTCCGATGTGCTCAAGCCGGGGATCCGCGAACGGGCCGCGCAATTGCGCGCCATGGGGATTCGCACGGTGATGGTCACCGGTGACAACCCGACCACCGCCAGCGTGATCGCCGCCCAGGCCGGCCTCGACGACTTCGTCGCCCAGGCCACCCCCGAGGACAAGCTCAAGCTGATCCGCAGCGAACAGGCGGCCGGGCACCTGGTGGCCATGACCGGCGACGGCACCAACGACGCCCCGGCCCTGGCCCAGGCGGATGTCGGCCTGGCCATGTACACCGGGACCATGCCGGCCAAGGAAGCGGCGAATATCATCGACCTGGACTCCGACCCGACCAAGCTGCTGGACCTGGTCACCATCGGCAAGCGCATGCTGATCACCCGCGGTGCCCTGACCACCTTCTCCATCGCCAACGACGTGGCCAAGTACTTCGCCATTCTGCCGGCGCTGTTCATGGTCGCCCTGCCGGGCCTCGCGGCATTGAACCTGATGCACCTGGCGACGCCGCAAAGCGCCATCCTGTCGGCGCTGATCTTCAACGCGCTGATCATTCCGGCACTGATTCCCCTGGCCCTGCGCGGCGTCAACTTCATGCCAAAAAGCGCGGAAACCATGTTCTATCGCAACTTGCTGGTGTACGGCGTCGGCGGGCTGATTGCGCCCTTTATCGGCATCAAGCTGATCGACCTGTGCCTGGCACCCTTCCTGTAGGAGGATCGGCTCATGATCAAGTTCTTGTCACCGGCGCTGCGTGTCACCGCCGTCACCTTCGTGCTCTGCGGCCTGATCTACCCCTTCGCCGTCACCGGAATCGGGCAACTGCTGTTTCCCGCACAGGCCAACGGCAGCCTGGTGAAAAGCGCCGAAGGCCAGGTCATCGGCTCGGCGCTGATCGGCCAGCAATGGGACGCCCCGCAGTGGTTCCATGGGCGGCCATCGGCCACTACCGACACCGATCCCAAGGACCCGCTGAAAACCGTGCCGTCGCCCTATAACGCGGCCAGTTCCTCGGGCTCCAACCTGGGGCCGACCAGCCAGGCCCTGAGCGATCGATTGAGCGCCGACCGGCATGCCCTGGAACAGGCCCAGCCGGAACTGGCCGGCCAGCCCCTGCCCGCCGATATGCTGACCACCTCGGCCTCCGGCCTGGACCCGGACATCAGCCCGGCCAATGCCGCCTTGCAGGCCACCCGCGTGGCGCAACAACGTGGCACCGCGCTGGACAATGTGCTGGCGCTGGTCCAGGCCAATACCCAGGCACCGACGCTGGGGCTGTTCGGCGAATCGCGAGTCAACGTGCTGACCCTGAACCTGGCTTTGCAAAGGGACTATCCGAGTCATCAATAAGGCGGGACAATAGGCGGGACTTACTCTGCAACAGCGACAATAGACATGAACGTACAGCTTTCACGAAGCGCCCCGCCCCTGTTCTGCCTGCTGATGCTGGCGATCGGATGTTCAATGATCGCCGGCTGCTCGGGGAGAGGTTCGCAAACCCCGGTCGAAGGTTACGCCTGCTACGCCAAGGCGGTACCGACGCAGGGGGATGGCGGATTGGCCTGGGGACCGAACGTGAAAAACGCCAGTGCCAAAGCGATGGGTAACTGCCAGCGCTACGCCGCGGAATCGGGCGGAACGCCCTCGACCTGCAAGGTCACCCTGACCGGCTGTCGCTAAAAAACACCGCCCCCCCTGTAGGAGCCAGCTTGCTGGCGATGACGGCCCCGAAGTCGGTACAAGACTGACAGGCCTCATCGCCAGCAAGCTGGCTCCTACCGGTTTCTGGGCATTTTCAAAATCCCACACGCAGACAGGACTCACAAACTTACAGAGGGGGCTTGCACAGTCAATATTATGGTATACCATCATACCATCTGATCAACGTGCACCCAGGAGCCCCCTTATGAGTTTCGAAATCCGCAAGATCGTCAGCTATGCCGAACAGACCCTGATCGAAGGCGGCAAGGCCGCGGACAAACCGGTGACCATGATCGGCCTCGCCGTGGTGATGAAAAACCCCTGGCTGGGTCGCGGTTTCGTCGAAGACCTGAAGCCGGAAATCCGCGCCAACTGCTCCGACCTCGGCGCCATGATGGTCGAGCGCCTGGTGGCGGCCATCGGCGGGGCCGAACGCATCGAAGCCTACGGCAAGGCCGCGGTGGTCGGCGCCGACGGCGAAATCGAACACGCCTCGGCGGTGATCCACACCCTGCGCTTCGGCAACCACTACCGCGAAGCGGTCCAGGCCAAGAGCTACCTGAGCTTTACCAACAAGCGCGGCGGTCCCGGCACCTCGATCCAGATCCCGATGATGCACAAGGACGACGAAGGCCTGCGCTCGCACTACATCACCCTGGAAATGCGCATCGAAGACGCCCCGCGTGCCGACGAGATCGTCGTCGTCCTCGGTTGCGCCGACGGTGGCCGCCTGCACCCGCGCATCGGCAACCGTTATATCGACCTGGAAGAACTGGCCGCCGAGAAAGCCCGGTAATCAACAAGAAAGGCAGGAGCGCTCCATGATTCGGCACACCGCTGAACGCACCCCGGCCGGCACCAGTTACCTGGCGACCGGCGACGGCCCACCCGTGGTCCTGATCCACGGCGTAGGGCTGAACAAAGAAATGTGGGGCGGCCAGGTCGTCGGTCTGGCACCGCACTACCGGGTGATCGCCTACGACATGCTCGGCCACGGCGCCAGCCCGCGCCCCGACCCGGACTGCGGGCTGCCCGGCTATGCCGAGCAGTTGCATGAGTTGCTCGAACACCTGCAGTTGCCGGCGGCCCACGTGATCGGTTTTTCCATGGGCGGCCTGGTGGCCCGGGCCTTCGCCCTGCACTACCCGCAACAGCTGCAAAGTCTGGTGGTGCTCAACAGCGTGTTCAACCGCAGCGCCGAACAGCGGGCCGGGGTGATCGCCCGCACCAGCCAGGCGGCGCAACATGGTCCGGATGCCAATGCCGAGGCGGCCCTGTCGCGCTGGTTCAGCCGCGAGTACCAGGCGGCGAACCCGGCGCAGATCGCCGCCATCCGCCAGACCCTGGCCGGCAACGATCCCCAGGGTTACCTGACCACCTACGAGCTGTTCGCCACCCAGGACATGTACCGTGCCGACGATCTGCACGGCATCCAGGCGCCGACCCTGATCGCCACCGGCGAACTGGACCCGGGATCGACCCCGCAGATGGCCCGGCAACTCGCCGAACGGATTCCCCACGCCCAGGTTGCCGTGCTCGCCGAGCAACGGCATATGATGCCCGTGGAGTCGCCGCGCCTGGTCAACCAGGTGCTGCTGGACTTTCTTGCCAGCGCCCACGCCCGCCCAAACCAGATAAAGGGGATCGTTGCATGACACTCACCCGCTTCCAGATGTGCATCGACGGTGAATGGGTCGATGCCCTGTCCGGCAAGACTTTTGAAAGCCTGAACCCGGCCCTGGCCCAAGCCTGGGCGGAACTGCCTGACGCCGACGAAGCCGACGTCGAACGCGCCGTGCAAGCCGCGCAGACCGCCTTCGACAGCCCGGCCTGGCGTGGACTGAGCGCCACTGCTCGCGGCAAACTGCTGCGCCGCCTGGGCGATTTGATTGCCGAAAACAAAGAACAACTGGCCCAGCTGGAAAGCCGCGACAATGGCAAACTGATCCGCGAAACCCGCGGCCAGGTCGGTTACCTGCCGGAGTTCTTCCACTACACCGCGGGCCTGGCTGACAAACTCGAAGGCGGTACCCTGCCCCTCGACAAGCCCGACCTGTTTGCCTATACCGTGCACGAAGCCATGGGGGTGGTCGCGGCGATCATTCCCTGGAACAGCCCGCTGTACCTGACGGCGATCAAACTGGCGCCGGCCCTCGCGGCCGGCAATACCATCGTGATCAAGCCATCCGAGCACGCCTCGGCGACTATTCTGGAGCTGGCCCGCCTGGCCCTGGAAGCCGGCATTCCAGCGGGTGTGGTCAACGTCGTCACCGGTTACGGCCCGAGCACCGGCGCCGCCCTCACCGGCCATCCACTGGTACGCAAGATCGCCTTCACCGGCGGCGCCGCCACGGCGCGGCATGTGGTGCGCAGCAGCGCCGAGAACTTCGCCAAGCTGTCCCTGGAACTGGGTGGCAAGTCGCCGAACATCATCTTTGCCGACGCCGACCTGGACAGCGCGATCAACGGCGCCATCGCCGGGATTTACGCCGCGTCGGGGCAGAGCTGCGTCTCCGGCTCGCGCCTGCTGGTGCAGGACGAGATCTATGACGAGTTCGTCGAACGCCTGGTGGCCCGCGCCCAACGTATCCGCATCGGCAACCCGCAGGACGACAGCAGCGAGATGGGCCCCATGGCCACCGCGCAGCAACTGGCGGTGGTCGAAGGCCTGGTCGCCGACGCCCTGGCCGAAGGCGCGCGCCTGCGCCTGGGTGGCAAGCGTCCGGAGAACCTGGGTGAAGGCTGGTTCTACGAGCCGACCCTGTTCGAGTGCGACCGCAACTCGATGAAGATCATGCAGGAAGAAGTCTTCGGCCCGGTGGCCTCGGTGATCCGCTTCAAGGACGAAGCCGAGGCCCTGGCCATCGCCAACGACTCGCAGTTCGGCCTCGCCGCTGGCATCTGGACCCGTGACCTGGGCCGTGCCCATCGCCTGGCCCGGGACATCCGCTCCGGGATCATCTGGGTCAACACCTACCGCGCGGTCTCGGCCATGGCGCCCATCGGCGGGTTCAAGAACAGCGGCTACGGTCGCGAGAGCGGCATCGATTCGGTGCTGGCCTATACCGAGCTGAAAACCGTGTGGATCAACCTCTCGTCGGCGCCGATGCCCGACCCCTTCGTGATGCGCTAGGAGGCAGACGAAATGATCGAACCCGGTATCTACAAAGAAGTCATGGGCTCCTTCCCGTCAGGCGTCACGGTGGTCACCACCCTGGACGCCGAGGGCGGCATCGTCGGCATCACCGCCAGTGCCTTCAGCGCCCTGTCCATCGACCCGGCGCTGGTGCTGTTCTGCCCCAACTACGCCTCGGACACCTACCCGATCCTGCGCAACAGCAAGCAGTTCGCGATTCATCTGCTGTCCGCCGAGCAGACCGCCGAAGCCTATGCGTTCGCCGGTAAAGGCAAGGACAAGGCCCGCGGCATCGACTGGCACCTGAGCGCCCTGGGCAATCCACTGCTGCGCAACGCCACGGCGATTATCGAGTGCGAACTGTGGCGCGAATACGACGGTGGCGATCACGCCATCATCGTCGGCGCGGTCAAACACCTGATCCTGCCCGAGCAGCCGGTGACACCGATGATCTACCACAAGGGCAAGCTCGGCCCGTTGCCCGCGCTGGCCTGAGCTTTTGCCCTGGCGCGAGCCGACGCGGATGAACGCCGCATGATAAGCTTGCCGATGATTTCGGCCCTCGATCGGCCCCACGAACTTTTAGAGCGGATCCCATGAAACGCCTGCCACTCGACGACAGCTTCAAGGTCAATCGCAACCCCGTTACCCTGCGCGAAATCGTGCTGGACAAGCTGCGAAGTGCCATCATGAACTTCCAACTCATGCCGGGGGACCGCCTGGTCGAGCGCGATCTGTGCGAACGCCTCGGCGTCAGCCGCACGTCCGTGCGCGAAGCCCTGCGGCACCTGGAGTCCGAAGGCCTGGTGGCCTTCGCCGACGCCAAGGGCCCGAGCGTCGCCGTCATCACCCTGGCGGATGCGGTCGATATCTACGAACTGCGCTGCGTGCTGGAAGGCCTGATCGTCCAGTTGTTCACCCTGCGAGCCAAGGCCAAGGACATCAAGGCCCTGGAAAAGGCCCTGGAGGTCAATCGCAAGACCCTCAAGGAGGGCGAACTGCAACAGGTGATCGATTCGGTGCAAGGCTTCTACGACGTGCTGCTCGAAGGTTCGGGCAACCATGTCGCCGCCACCCAGCTGCGCCAGTTGCAGGCCCGGATCAGCTACCTGCGGGCCACCTCGGTGTCCCAGGAAAACCGGCGCGGCGCGAGCAACCAGGAAATGGAGCGCATCGTCGAGGCGATCAAGAGCGGCGACCCGCTGGCCGCCCACCAGGCCTCGGTTGACCACGTGCGCGCGGCGGCCAAGGTGGCGCTGGAGTACCTCAAGCGCAAGCAGGACGAAGCCGGTCCGGCCCCCGAGATCACCGCCCCCATCGCCCTCAAAGAACCACGCATGGGCCGCTGACATGTCCAGCCCACGCTTCTGCCCGCAGTGCGGCGCTGCCGACCTCGGCCGGCAAGTGCCGCCGGGCGACAGCCATGAACGCCTGATGTGCGGGGGCTGCGGCTACATTCACTACGTCAATCCGAAAATCATCGCCGGCTGCATCATCGAACGCGACGGCCAGTACCTGCTGTGCCAACGGGCGATCCCGCCACGGCCCGGCACCTGGACCCTGCCGGCGGGTTTCATGGAAGCGGGCGAGACCACCGAGCAGGCGGCCCTGCGCGAAGTCTGGGAAGAGAGCGGCGTGCGCGCGGAAATCCTCTCGCCCTACTCGATCTTCAGCGTGCCGAAAATCAGCGAGGTGTACATCATCTTCCGCGCCATCGCGCTGGAGATCACCGGCCAGTTCGGGCCGGAAACCCTGAACTACCAATTCTTCGCGCCCGAGGATATTCCTTGGGACAGCATCTACTACCCGGCGATCCGGCAGATCCTCGAACGCTACATCGAGGAACGCCAGGCCGGGGTCTACGGCATCTACATCGGCAACGACGACAGCGGCAAGATTCACTTTATCCGCTGAGCGCCTTCAGGGCGCCATCCCCTCGACAATGATCACTTCAGCCCGCGCCGCGCCTTCGCGGTGTCCGCGCGCCTCCTGATATTGCGCCGAACGATAGCAGGCCAGCGCCTGATCGTAGGAATCGAACTCGATCACCACATTGCGCTGTGGCGTTTCCCGCCCCTCCAACGCCTCGGCGCGTCCGCCCCGTGCCAGCAGGCGTCCGCCGTAAAGGGCAAATACCGCTGGCGCGCGGCGGGTGTACTCGGTGTATTGCTCGGCGTCCGTGACATCCACATGGGCAATCCAGTAAGCCTTCATCAATGACCTCATTGCGGGTTTATTTTGTATTATGGTATACCATAATCCACACTTTCATACAAAGCGAGCACCGGCATGGCCTTTGACCGTATCCAGGACATCATCGACGACTACCGCCAGGGCAAGATGGTCCTGCTGGTGGACGACGAAGATCGCGAAAACGAAGGCGACCTGCTGATCGCCGCCGACTGCTGCAACGCCCAGGCTATCAGCTTCATGGCCCGTGAGGCGCGCGGGCTGATCTGCCTGACCCTGACCGACGAGCATTGCCGGCGCCTGGGCCTGGAACAGATGGTGCCGAGTAACGGCAGTGCGTTCAGCACCGCCTTCACCGTGTCCATCGAGGCCGCCCACGGCGTGACCACCGGTATTTCCGCCGCCGACCGCGCCCGCACCGTCGAAGCCGCGGTGGCCGCCGATGCCCGCGCCGAAGACCTGGTACAACCCGGGCATATTTTCCCCCTGCGTGCCCGTGAAGGCGGCGTGCTGACTCGCGCCGGGCACACCGAGGCCGGCTGCGACCTGGCGCGCCTGGCCGGCTTTACCCCGGCCTCGGTGATCGTCGAAGTGATGAACGATGACGGCAGCATGGCCCGACGTCCGGACCTGGAAGTGTTTGCGCGTCAACACGGCCTCCGGATCGGCACCATCGCCGACCTGATTCACTACCGCCTCAGCACCGAACACACAGTGCTGCGGATCGGTGAACGGGAACTGCCGACGGTGCACGGCACCTTCCGCCTGATCACCTTCGAGGACCGCATTGAAGGCGGCGTGCACATGGCCATGGTGATGGGCGATATCCGCCGCGATACCCCGACGCTGGTGCGGGTTCACGTCATCGATCCGCTGCGCGACCTGGTCGGCGCCGAGTACCACGGGCCGAGCAACTGGACGCTGTGGGCCGCGCTGCAACGGGTCGCCGAGGAAGGCTGTGGCGTCGTGGTGGTGCTGGCCAACCATGAATCGTCCCAGGCCCTGCTTGAACGTGTACCGCAACTGACCCGGCCGCCGCGCCAATACAGCCGTTCGCAATCGCGGATCTATTCGGAGATCGGCACCGGGGCACAGATACTGCAGGACCTCGGTGTCGGCCAACTGCGCCACCTCGGGCCGCCGCTCAAATATGCCGGGCTGACCGGCTACGATCTGCAGGTGGTGGAGAGCATCCCCTTCCCGCAACCCTGAGACCACCGTCACCCTGTGGGAGCGCCGGTCGACGCTCGATTGCCAGCAATGAGGACCGCGAGTCTTGCACTGACTGTCCAGACGTCATCGCCGGCAAGCCGGCTCCCACATTAGGCCCTGGTGCACAGCAAGATAGCGTCACCCCCGCCCCCCCTGTAGGAGCTGGCTTGCCAGCGATGAGGACCGCGAGTCTTGCATCGACTGTCCAGACATCATCGCCGGCAAGCCGGCTCCCACAAAAAAGCGTCAAGGCCGGATCACCGGTAAGGCAAAGTGCTTGCAGAAAGTTTGGAATACCATAATATGATATTCCGTAGACCGGAGATATTTGCCAAGTGCCCCCGACAGGGAAAGCACAAGAAAATGCCCTTGGCACGGTCGCCTTAACAGGCCCCGATGGACCTACTGCTCCCGATAGGCGGGCATCAACAACCCGCTCAAAAACACAACAAATGAGGGCGTGAAAATGGTGTTGAACAAAGCTGCAAGCGCGACATTGCTCGCGGGTTTCCTGGCAATCGGCAGTTCCTTCGCCATGGCCGCCGACAGCGTCAACTTCGTCAGTTGGGGCGGCAGCACCCAGGACGCGCAGAAACAGGCCTGGGCCGACCCGTTCAGCAAGGCCAGCGGCATCACCGTGGTCCAGGACGGTCCGACCGACTACGGCAAGCTCAAGGCCATGGTCGAAAGCGGTAACGTGCAGTGGGACGTGGTCGACGTCGAAGCCGACTTCGCCCTGCGCGCCGCCGCCGAAGGCCTGCTCGAACCGCTGGACTTCAGCCAGATCCAACGCGACAAGATCGACCCGCGCTTCGTCTCCGACCACGGCGTCGGTTCGTTCTACTTCTCCTTCGTACTCGGCTACAACGAAGGCAAGCTGGGCGCCGGCAAGCCGCAGGAGTGGAGCGCGCTGTTCGACACCAAGACCTACCCGGGCAAACGTGCCCTGTACAAATGGCCGAGCCCCGGCGTGCTGGAGCTGGCCCTGCTGGCCGACGGCGTCCCCTCCGACAAGCTCTACCCGCTGGACCTGGATCGCGCCTTCAAGAAACTCGACACCATCAAGAAAGACATCGTCTGGTGGGGCGGTGGCGCGCAATCTCAGCAACTGCTGGCCTCCGGTGAAGCCAGTCTCGGCCAGTTCTGGAACGGTCGGATCTACGCCCTGCAGCAGGACGGCGCACCAGTGGGTGTGAGCTGGAAACAGAACCTGGTCATGGCCGACATCCTGGTCGTGCCTAAAGGCTCCAAAAACAAGGCGGCGGCCATGAAGTTCCTGGCCAACGCCAGCAGCGCCAAGGGCCAGGCCGACTTCTCCAACCTCACCGCCTATGCCCCGGTCAACGTCGACAGCGTCGCGCGCCTGGACTCGGTACTGGCACCGAACCTGCCGACTGCCTACGCTAAGGATCAGATCACCCTCGACTTCGCATACTGGGCCAAGAACGGTCCGGCCATTGCGACGCGGTGGAACGAATGGCTGGTCAAATGAAATTGGCGGCCACGCTTTCCCCTGACACCCGTCCGACCGGGAGCGCCCCTGGCGCTGCCGGCCTGGCCAGCAGCAAGGCGGCGGTCATGCAGCAGTCTTCCACGTATGCGCAGCGCTGGCGGGGGGCGGGCAACCTGTTACCCGCCCTGCTGTTCCTCGGCCTGTTTTTCCTCGCGCCGCTGATCGGTCTGTTGCTGCGCGGCGTGCTGGAGCCCACGCCCGGGCTTGAGAACTATCAGCAACTGTTCGCCAACTCGGCCTACGCGCGGGTCCTGCTCAACACCTTTTCGGTGGCCGGGCTGGTCACGCTGTTCAGCCTGTTGCTGGGCTTTCCCCTGGCCTGGGCGATCACCCTGGTGCCGCGTGGCTGGGGCCGCTGGCTGCTGAGTATCGTGCTGCTGTCGATGTGGACCAGCCTGCTGGCGCGGACCTATTCGTGGCTGGTGCTGCTGCAGGCCTCGGGGGTGATCAACAAGGCGTTGATGGCCATGGGCATCATCGACCAGCCACTGGAGATGGTGCACAACCTGACCGGCGTGGTGATCGGCATGAGCTACATCATGATCCCGTTCATCGTTCTGCCGTTGCAGGCGACCATGCAGGCCATCGACCCGATGATCCTGCAGGCCGGCGCCATCTGCGGGGCCAGTCCCTGGCGCAACTTCCTGCGGGTATTTCTGCCGTTGTGCCGGCCGGGGCTGTTTTCCGGCGGGCTGATGGTCTTCGTCATGTCCCTGGGTTACTACGTCACTCCCGCCCTGCTGGGCGGCGCGCAGAACATGATGTTGCCGGAGTTCATCATTCAACAGGTGCAGTCGTTCCTCAACTGGGGCCTGGCCAGCGCCGGTGCCGCCCTGCTGGTGCTGATCACCCTGGTGTTGTTCTACTTCTACCTGAAGCTCCAGCCGGAATCCCCGGTTGGCGCCAGTAACGCGAGGTAAGTCGTCATGCTCCTGACTCCCAATGCCATGAGCCGGCGCCTGCGCCTGGGCCTCTACCTGACCACCGGACTGATCGCCCTGTTCCTGCTGCTGCCGATCGTGTTCATTGTCCTGCTGTCGTTCGGCTCCTCGCAGTGGCTGGTGTTTCCGCCGCCGGGCTGGACCCTGAAATGGTACGCCCAGTTCTTTTCCAACCCGGACTGGATGAATGCCGCCCTGGCCAGTTTGAAGGTGGCGATCCTGACCACCTTCTGCGCCGTCGCCCTTGGCCTGCCGACCGCCTTCGCCCTGGTCCGTGGGCGCTTCCCCGGCCGGGAATTGCTCTACGGCCTGTTCACCCTGCCGATGATCGTGCCGCTGGTGATCATCGCCGTGGCGGTGTACGCGCTGTTTCTCAAGCTCGGCTACACCGGGACGCTGTTCGCCTTCGTGGTCAGCCACGTGATCGTCGCCTTGCCCTTCACCATCATCTCGATCATCAACTCGCTGAAGCTGTTCGACCAGTCGATCGAGGATGCCGCGGTGATCTGCGGTGCTTCACGCCTGCAGGCGGTGTTCAAAGTGACTTTCCCGGCGATTCGTCCCGGCATGGTCGCCGGCGCGCTGTTCGCCTTCCTGGTGTCGTGGGATGAAGTGGTGCTGAGCGTGATGATGGCCAGCCCGACCCTGCAAACCTTGCCCGTGAAAATGTGGACCACCCTGCGCCAGGACCTGACCCCGGTGATCGCCGTCGCGTCGACGCTGCTGATCGCCCTGTCGGTGCTGGTGATGGTGCTCGCCGCCGCCCTGCGCCGGCGCAATGAACTGCGCCCCTGAGCGCCCTGGAGTAAAACATGAGTGCCGTGATCAAAGACCCCGCGCAGTCCCACGACCGCCCCCTGGTCAGCTTGCGCAACCTGAACAAGCACTACGGTGACTTCGCCGCCGTGGACAATATTTCCCTGGATATCCAGGAGGGTGAATTCCTCACCTTCCTCGGCTCCAGCGGCTCGGGCAAAAGCACCACCCTGTCGATGCTGGCCGGTTTCGAAACGCCCAGCAGCGGCGAAATCCTGGTGGGCGGACAGTCCCTGGTCAAGGTCCCGCCGCACAAACGCGATATCGGCATGGTGTTCCAGCGTTACTCGCTGTTCCCCCACCTGTCGGTACGCGACAACATCGCCTTCCCGCTGACCCTGCGCAAGCTCAGCAGCGCCGAACGCGAGCGCCGGGTCGAGGCCATGCTCAAGCTGGTGCAGTTGGAAAGCTTTGCCCATCGACGCCCTTCGCAGCTTTCCGGCGGCCAGCAACAGCGCGTGGCGATTGCCCGGGCGCTGGTCTACGAACCGCGCATCCTGCTGATGGACGAACCCCTCGGCGCCCTGGACAAGAAGCTGCGCGAAGACTTGCAGGATGAGCTGCGCCAGCTGCATCGGCGGCTGGGCATCACCATCGTCTATGTGACCCATGACCAGGAGGAAGCCATGCGCCTGTCCCAGCGCATCGCGATTTTCAGCCATGGCAAGATCGTCGGCCTGGGCAGCGGCTACGACCTCTACCAGAACCCGCCGAACGCCTTTGTCGCCTCGTTCCTCGGCAACTCGAACTTCCTCAAGCTCAAGGCCCGCGGCAACGCCGTGGCGGACTTCGAGGGCCAGGCCCTGGCGATCCGGCCGACTTCCGGGGTGTCCAGCGAGCAGCCGCTGCTGCTGATGGTGCGTCCGGAGAAGGCCCTGGCACTGAGCCTCGAACAGGCCGCCGCCGAACCCTTGCCGGCGGGCTGGAACGAGGTGCCGGCCAAGGTCGGCGAAATGCTCTTCCTCGGCGAAAGCCAGACCTGCAGCGTGGTCACCGACGGCGGCACGGCGATGACGGTCAAGGCGCTGTCGGCCACCGGCATGCCACTCAAGGCCGGCGATCCGCTGCGGGTACGCTGGGCCAGCGCCGATGCCTGCGTCTATACCCAATGGAGCGAAGGCGATTTGAATAAAGCCGCTGGCGCCCATTGAATAAAACCCGGGCCAGGGGTGTTATATCCGGGTAGCCAGGCACAATCGGCCGTGCAACCCGGAGATCCGAATGAACATCCTGTTATCTGCGACCGCGCTGGCCAGTGCCCTCCTCTGCACCTCGACACTGGCGGCGCCCCCGGACTGGCGCCTGGCCAAGGACGAAGACGGCATCCAGGTGTACCTGAGCCACGTCCCGGGCTCGCGCTACCAGAGCTTTCGCGGCGTGACGCGGATCAACGCCGATGTCGGCACCCTGAGCAACCTGCAGGAAAACCTCCGGGTCGCCTGCAAATGGCTGTACGCCTGCGCCGATATGCGCCTGCTGAAAAATGACGGCGACGACACCTGGGTCTATCTGACCACCGCGTTGCCGTGGCCGGCGCAGACCCGCGACATGGTGATTCACGTACACAGTGAGCGCGCCGACGACGGCAGCCTGACCCGGCATCTGGAGGCGGTGCCCGGCTTCGTACCCAGCGTGCCGGGACAGATCCGCGTCAGGCAGATGAAAGGCACCTGGACCCTGCACCCGGAAAGCGACACGCAAACCCGCGTGACCTATGAGCTGCAAGCCGAGCCAGCCGGTGATATCCCGTCCTGGCTGGCCAATCAGTTTGTGATCGATGCACCGATGGTCAGCCTCAGGACCTTGCGCGTGGTGGCCGAGCACCAGGGCCTGCGCAGCGTCGAAACAGCGCCCTAGTCAGGCCTGGAGCCGTACCTTGAAGTCCTCGATCCAGGCCCGGACCATGGCGGAATAAGGCGCCTCGGGCCGGGCCATGCGTTTCATTTCCCCGAGAATCTGGTCCTGGAGGAAGTACAGGCGCTTGGCGATACTGACCAGTTTGGCGGAGGGCGGCGCCTCGGAATCCGGTAAAAGCTCGTCCGCCATCGCCCCCACTTCCAACGCGAGCATTTCCAGGAACTCCAACTGGCGCAGCAGTCGCGTGCGCTCCTGCACCAGGCCCAGCCGGTTCAATCCGTAGACATGAATCGAGACGCTACCCTTGAGGCTCAAGCCGGCCGCCAAGGCTTCCTCGACGTTGCCATCCAGGGCGGCAGCCATGGGTGGCAGGTCGGCTCCCGTGTGCGGCCTGGGCAGCACCAGGCCGATCAGATTGCTCCGGTCGATATGAAATTTCAGGTGTTCGTCCGGGTTGTCGCGACACGGGTCGAGCAGCAGCGGGTACTCGTCGGCAAAGTCCTGCGTGGCGGACATGACCCGCTGGCCGAGGATCGGGAAGCTGTCTTTCTTGCCGGAAAGCAGCAGGCTGCCCTGGTTGAAACCCTGGCGGTCGTCCCGCAGGGTCAGCAACTTGGCCGACAGCCTGGGGCTGACCTGCTTGCGCTTGCGGTTGCAGTCGATGCAACTGGGCAACAGGTTGTCCCAGTCCATGGCGAGCCACCAATAGCCAGGATGGCTGGCGTCTTCGGACACCGCGCCCTTGGGGCGGTAGTGTTCGACATCCACCGGCGCGGTCGAGGCGAAGAAGCTTTCGCAATAGGCGCATTTGCCGTGGAACAGTGCGTCGAGCTGCTGCTTGACGCTGTCGGCCTTGTACACCGCGAAGGCCGGTGGGCTGCCGTTGGGCGCGGCGAACCAGGCCTTGAACTTTTGCAATTCCTTGGCGGCGGGCGAGTCGGCTCCGGACAGAGCCTCCGGTGCCTTGGCAGTGTTGCGGGTCACGGCGCGCATGCTTCAGATCCCCTCCAGGACCGCGAGGATCCGTTTTTTGGCGTCCTTGCGCAGCTCGCCGAGCTTGAGCGCACTGGCCTGGCGGCGGTTGCGCAGGTATTCCACCACTGCTTCCTGTACCAGCCGCTGGACTTCGCTGGCCCCCACCGGCAAGGCGTCGCTGATATCCCGTTGGAAGCGGCTCCAGGCGTGCTGCTGCGCCTCGCTCAGCGGCTGACCCTGCTCCCGGGCGGCGAGCAGGTCGGCGAACATCGCCAGCTCGCGCTCGGTGTCCGGCTGGTCGGTGGAGGTGAGGCTGAAAAAGTCCGAGGTCAACAATTGCTCGATGGTCAGCTGGCTGACGTTGGGCAGGCGGATCACCTGCTCCACCATCACCGGCCAATCGCTGTCGGGATTGGCCTCGCTGGCGACCCTTTGCATGACGATCACCTCGCCGTCCTGCATGCCGCGCAGGCACAGCGGATCGTGGGTGGTGGCAATGAAGGTGACGTTCGGCAAGGCGCTGCGCAGCGCGCTCATGATCTGGATTTTCCAGCGCGGGTGCAGATGGGCTTCGACCTCGTCGATCAGCACCACGGCCTGGGCGGTTTCCAGGCTGTCGAAGCAGGGATTGATGCGCCGGTTCATCAGGCCCTGGATGATGTCGCAGACCATCGCCAGTACCGAGCGATAGCCTGATGACGCCAGGCTCAGCGGGGTTCGACACAGGGCCTGGCTACCGGCAGCCGCCGTGACGATCAGGCAGCGTTGGTTGGCAAAATCGCGTTCCATGACCTCGAACCCGCCCTCGATGGAGAGGATATCCCGCAAGGCGCGCACCACGCTGTCGAACTCGACCTGCTTGAGACCCAACAGCCATTTCTCCGGGTTGGACAGCAGGGCCGTGGCGTCGAAAAGGTTGATGACCGATTTGCCCGGGCTGTAGCGCCGCACCTGTTTCTGGTATTGGCGGAAGGCGCCGTAGGCAAACACCGGCGGCGCGATGGGCGTACCTGCGGGCCAGTAGCCTGCGCCGGCGATGGTCAGCTCTCGTTGGCTGGCATCCTCGAAGGTAACGGTCACCGTCGCCGAGGTGCATCGCGGGACCTGCCCCGCGCCCAACAGCTCGGGATCGAGGGGCAGCGAGGCAATGTCGACCGGTAGTTGCGCGCGTGCTTCTTCGGTGCAGAGCGCCAGGGCCGTGGCCTCGAGGATGGAGCTTTTGCCGGCGGCGTTTTCACCCAGGATCAGCAGGGCGGGTCGAGTGGGCTTCGAGTTCGGCGCGTGTCCTTCCTGCGCAAGTGGCATCACCAGTTCGAGTTGCTCGATTCCCTTGAAGTTACTCAAGTGAATCGATGCCAGGGGTGAGTGCTCCCGAGGCAAGGATTGCGGCCGTTTCGGCGTTTGTGCGGACGTTTTCACAACCGCGAGTGCCAGTCTGGCTTCAAGTCCTTCACTCCAATATTCAAAACCTGGATTTAGAGCAATGGTGTGAAACGTCCAGTTAATACGACGACGCGAAAGTGCCAGCGGCTGGAGTTTTTCCGGAGAAAGCGCCAAAAGGATACGACGGCACAGCAAGTACCAAAGACCTCCGAACTCCAGTGTGGAAAAGTCAAGGACCGGCGGAAATGACACCTTATCCTCCTCCGCTTGAGGGAGCTCGAAGTTGAACAGCTCATCGAAATATAATTGCAGCCTGCTTCTACGCCGCTCAACCAACTGACTGCGATTGAGCTTGAAGTGGGAGATCGTTTCACGTCCGCGCCCTGTCAGCGCAAATAGCTCACCCGAAAGATCGACAGATAGGTGATTGACCAGACTGACTCGCTCACAAGGATCGAGCAGGAGGTGATGCTCCTTAAGCGGATAGTCACGCCATGTCCCCAAACTCTCCGCCACATAACCTCTAAGCTGAAGCGCTGTCGGCAAAGGCGCACGTTTGCCCCGAACAGGGAAGTAGTCCGGCCGGTCGGGCCTGCAATCCTTGCATAGGGGATAGATATTCTCCCAGACGCTGCTCAGCCAGACGTAATACAGGTGGGCATCTGGCGTTTGCTCGACTGGACTGACACCTGTACCAGGACGAAATCGGTAAGAAAGCGTGGGGACCTTGCTTTCACAGAACGCGCACTTGTCATGAAACAACCGGCTCAGGCTAGCGTGAACGGATGCATCATCCAGATCGAGGATCAACTCTGGAGCCCGAGTCTGTGCCCTCTTCATCTGGGCCGCCTGAAAGTACTTGGCCAGCGCTTCCCTGTTGGCCCTGGCCTCCGGACCTTGCAACAAACTCGGTGGTGGCACGGAACTGCGATCAAAGCGTTGCATGACTCTCTTCCCTAAGCAGTCAGGGGAAAGCCTGTCACCCTCCCCAAAAGCCAACGACTCTAAACGGCACCTCGGGAAAAGTGGAGGCGTTTTTCGCTCAATATCGCCCGGCCAGCTCCTGGCACCGTACCCTGACCGAACCATTGGAACAGCCGCCGCGACACCTGTCGCCAGAGCAAATGGCGGGATCGTTCGGCTCATCACCCAGGAACAGCCACAAGATTTCGTATACCATCTGCACAAATCATCTCGAACGATCAGAACCGTGGCCCTACCAAAACTCAACGCCCCCGATCTCGGCAATTCACCGTCGACCTCGGAAATCATCACCCGGCATCTGCGCGACGCTATCGTCGCCGGGCATTTCGCCGAGGACGAACCGATTCGCCAGGACGATATCGCCCGCCAGTTCAACGTCAGCAAGATTCCGGTGCGCGAAGCCCTCAAGCGCCTGGAGGCCGAAGGCCTGGTGATGTTCCAACGCAATCGCGGGGCAATGGTCACCCGGGTGTCCGATGCGGAACTGGCGCAGATGTTCGAAGTGCGCATGCTGCTGGAAGACAAGGTGCTGCGCCTGGCGATTCCGAACATGACCGAGGAAACCTTCGCCCGCGCCGAACGCATCTGCCAGGAATTTATCGGCGAAGATGACGTGGGCCGCTGGGCCGAGCTCAACTGGGAACTGCACGCCTGCCTCTACGAACCGGCGCAACGCCCATTTCTGGTGGGCCTGATCCGCTCGGTCAACGACAAGCTGGAACGCTACCTGCGCATGCAGATGAGCCTTTCCGCCGGCAAGGAGCGCGCCGACCACGAACACCGGGAAATTCTCGCGGCCTGTCGCGCCGGCAATGTGGACCTTGCGGTGAAACTGCTCGACGCGCATATCGCCGGCGTCTGCAAGACCCTGTTCGAACACTTGCCCCACAGCCACTGAGCAGCGCAATGCACTGTGCCGATTTCGTCATCGGCACCGGCTAAATCCCTCAAGCCGACACCCCCCTCCACAGGCCACTCTTCCCTTCACTTATCTGAACGGACGTGGCCCTCCCATGAAACGCATCAGCGTGATCGACTCCCACACCGGCGGCGAACCCACCCGCCTGGTGATCGCCGGTTTTCCTGACCTGGGCAACGGCAGCATGGCCGAGCGGCGCCAGCGCCTGGCCGAAGAGCATGACCCGTGGCGCGCGGCCTGCGTGCTCGAACCCCGTGGCAGCGATGTGCTGGTCGGCGCGCTGCTCTGTGAACCGGTGGACCCGAATGCCTGTGCCGGGGTGATTTTCTTCAACAACAGCGGTTACCTCGGCATGTGCGGCCACGGCACCATCGGCCTGGTGGCCTCGCTGGCGCACCTGGGCAAGATCGGCCCCGGCACCCACAGCATCGAGACGCCAGTGGGCACGGTGCAGGCGACGTTGCACGAAGACCATTCGGTCAGCGTGCGTAATGTCCCCGCCTATCGTTACCAAAAAGCCCTGGCGCTGGAGGTACCGGGCATCGGCCAGGTTATTGGCGATGTCGCCTGGGGCGGCAACTGGTTTTTCCTGATCGCCGAGCATGGTCTGGACATTGCCGGCGACAATCTCGAGGCACTGACCGCCTATACCTTCGCCGTCCAGCAAGCCCTCGAGGCCCAGGGTATTCGTGGTGAAGATGGCGGGCTGATCGATCATATCGAGCTGTTCGCCGATGACCCGCGCGCCGACAGCCGCAACTTCGTCCTCTGTCCCGGCAAGGCCTACGACCGCTCCCCTTGCGGCACGGGCACCAGTGCCAAGCTGGCGTGCCTGGCGGCCGACGACAAATTGCAGCCGGGGCAGATCTGGCGTCAGGCCAGCGTTATCGGCAGTGAGTTCGAGGGCTCCTACGAACGACAGGGCGAACGCATTGTGCCAACCATTCGTGGCCGCGCCTTTATCAGCGCCGAAACCAGCCTGATCATCGAACAGGACGACCCGTTCGCCTGGGGCATTCGCCCGTGAACGTGGGCCGGGTGGCCGATGTGATCGTGATCGGCGCCGGCATCGTCGGCGCCGCCTGTGCCCAGGCGCTGGCCCGACGCGGCTTGCAGGTCCTGGTGCTGGATGCCGGCCTGCCCGGGGCGACGGCGGCGGGCATGGGCCATCTGCTGGTGCTCGACGACAACCCTGCCGAGCTGGCACTGAGTCAATACTCCCTGCAACGCTGGCGCGAAACGGCAGCGGAGCTACCCGACGGCTGCGCCTACCGCAGCAACGGTACCTTGTGGCTGGCGGCCAATGTCGAAGAAATGGCCGTCGCCCAAAGCAAATACCTGAACCTGCAGGCCCGGGGTGTGGCCTGCGAGTTGATCGGCAGCAGCGCCTTGCGCCAGCGCGAACCCGAATTGCGCGAAGGCCTGGAGGGCGGGTTGCTGATCAATGGCGACGGTATTCTCTATGCCCCGGCAACCGCCCGCTGGATGCTCGATACCGTGAATATTAGTCAACGCCGGGCACGGGTCAGTGAAGTCGAGGGCAACCGCGTGCGCCTCGATGACGGTCACTGGCTGAGCGCCGATGCCGTGATTCTGGCCAACGGCGTGCAGGCCAGCGAGCTGTGCCCGGAATTGCCGATCGTGGCGAAAAAAGGCCACTTGCTGATCACCGACCGCTACCCCGGCAAAGTCACCCATACCCTGGTGGAACTGGGTTATGTCACCAGCGCCCACAACGCCAGTGGCCCTTCGGTTGCCTGCAATATCCAGCCACGCCCGACCGGGCAGCTGTTTATCGGCGCCTCGCGGCAATTCGGCACCACTGACCCGCAGGTCGAAGGCTGGATGCTCGCCAGGATGCTCAGACGTGCCACCGAATACATGCCCGGGCTGGCGCAACTCAATGGCATCCGCGCCTGGACCGGCTTTCGCGCCGCCAGCCCCGACGGCTTGCCGCTGGTGGGCCAGCACCCGCAACGGCAAGGCTTGTGGCTCGCCGTCGGTCACGAAGGCCTGGGGGTCACCACGGCACCCGGCACCGCCGACCTGCTGGTGGCGCAACTGTTCGACGAAACACCCGCGCTGGCCGCACAACCTTATTTGCCACAACGTTTTCTCGGGGAGCCTGTTTATGCCTGAATTGATGCTGGACGGCCGTGCCCTGAAAGTTGCCGAAGGCACCAGCGTCGCCGCAGCACTGGCCCTGGCCGGTGACGGCTGCACGCGAACCGCAGTCAGTGGCCAACGCCGCGCACCGTTGTGCGGCATGGGCATTTGCCAGGAATGCCGGGTGAACATCGACGGCCGCCGGCGCCTCGCCTGCCAAACGCTGTGCCGTGACGGCATGCAGGTGGAGACCCACCCATGAGCGACTACGCCGATCTGCTGATCATCGGTGCCGGCCCCGCCGGCATGGCCGCCGCACTCGCCGCCGCGCCAAGCGCCGCGCGTATCGTGATCCTCGACGACAACCCTCTGCCGGGCGGACAGATCTGGCGCGACGGGCCCCAGGCCAAGCTACCGAACCAGGCCCGTCGTCTGCGTGAGCAACTGGAGCGTTGCGGCAATATCCAGCGCCATGCCAGCACCCGGGTGATCGCCTGTGTCGGGCCGAAACAGCTGCTGCTCGAGGATGATGAGCGCGGTTGGATCATCCGTTACGACAAACTGATCTTGTGTACCGGCGCCCGTGAGTTGCTGCTGCCCTTCCCGGGCTGGACCTTGCCCGGCGTGACCGGCGTCGGCGGACTCCAGGCGCTGATCAAGGGCGGTCTGCCGGTGCGAGAGGAGCGTCTGGTGATTGCCGGCAGCGGCCCCTTGCTGCTGGCCAGCGCCGCGACGGCCAAGCACAACGGCGCCCGGGTGCTGCGTATCGCTGAGCAGGCAAGCACCAGCGCCATCGCCGGCTTTGCCGCGCAGTTGCCGCGCTGGCCGGACAAACTGCTGCAGTCGTTCAGCCTGTTCGACCCTCATTATCGAACCGGCAGCCATGTACTCGCCGCCCTGGGCAGCGACCGACTGGAAGGCGTACGCCTGCAACAGCAGGGTAAAATCGTCGAGCTGGCCTGCGATCGCCTGGCCTGCGGCTTCGGCCTGATCCCCAACACGCAGCTCGGCCAGGCGCTGGGCTACGCACTCGATGGCCAGGCACTGGCGGTCGATACCTGGCAAGCCGGCAGCCGCGTCGATCACTATGCGGCAGGCGAATGCAGCGGTTTTGGCGGCAGTGAACTGGCCTTGGTCGAAGGCGCGATTGCCGGGCACGCGGCGGTTGGTGAGCGTCCGCAGGCCCAGGCGTTATGGCCGCTGCGGGCACGCTGGCAGGGTTTTGCCAAGGTCTTGAACCATGCCTTCCGCCTCAAGCCACAACTCAAGTCGCTGGCCCAGGCCGACACCCTGGTGTGTCGCTGCGAGGATGTGCCTTACTCCGCACTGGTAACGCACAGCGACTGGCGCGAAGCCAAACTGGCCAGCCGCTGCGGGATGGGCGCCTGCCAGGGCCGGATCTGTGGCGCCGCCGTGCAGCAGCTGTTCGGTTGGCAACCCTCGGTACCGCGCCCGCCCTTCAGCCCGGCGCGGATCGAGACCTTGCTGTGCCTGGACGTCTCGCGCCGGCCTGAATGCCGGCCCGGGGCTTCCGGGCCCGGCGCCGAGCCTCTATGATCGGCAAGATCGCCCCCAGACTGCCAACGCCATGTACGCCTCGCTCAGCCACTTCAAACCCTGCGACCTGCCGACCCTGCTGAGCAGTTTGCAGCCGCTGGCGCCGCTGCTCGATAGCCTGCCGGACGTGGTGTTTTTCATCAAGGACTGCGAGGCCCGCTACGCTTTCGTCAACCAGACCCTGGCGCGGCGCTGTGGCTTCAAGGCAAGTGCCGAGCTGCTCGGGCGCACCGCCGACATGGTCTTCCCGGAACGCTTCGGCCCGCTCTACACCGCGCAGGACCGCCGGGTATTGTCGAGCGGCCGCGAGCTGGCCGACCAACTCGAACTGCACCTCTATTACGGCAACCAGCCGATCTGGTGCCTGACCCACAAACTCGCGCTGCACGACCTGCAAGGGCGTATCGTCGGCCTCGCCGGCATCTCCCGCGATTTGCAACTGCCGCAGTCCAGTCATCCGGCGTTCCCCAAACTCGCCGCGGTGGATGCCCATATCCGCAGCCACTTCGCCCGGCCCATCAGCCTTGCCGAGTTGACGGCGATTGCCGGGTTTTCCGTCGCGCAACTGGAACGCCATTGCAAGCGGGTGTTCCAGCTCACCCCGCGGCAAATGATTCACAAGGCACGCCTGGAAGAATCCTCGCGGCTGTTACTCGACACCGATTTGCCGATCACCGAAATCGCCCTGCGCTGCGGTTACACCGACCACAGCGCTTTCAGCCGACAGTTCCGCGCCCTGACCAGCCTCGCCCCCAGCCAGTATCGCGACAGCCGTCGCTGAGCCTCCCATCCCCTTGAAACCCACAACACTGTTATGTGGTGTCACTGTGGGGGGGGGGGGGGGGGGGGGGGGGGGGGGGGGGGGGGGGGGGAGGGGGGGGGGGGGGGGGGGGAGGGGGGGAGG